>REDG01000045.1 GCA_007693605.1 Bradymonadales bacterium | reverse complement strand
CTCGGCTGAGGGACACTGCTACAGCCCAGTGTCAGGAATGTCTCCATGAACTACAGCGCAGGTTCTTCAGGTTGAAGAGATACCTGACACTTGAGATGGGGAGATTGGCTTAGGAAGCTGGAGAGAGGCAATAGACGGGTTAGACATCAATCGTCAGAATTTTCTTCATCCAGAAGACCCCTAGGCCAATCAGCGTTAGCATCACGATGACCATCCCAAGACCTAAGGGAGTCGTGAAAAGCAGAACCATTGAGTCGGGTTGCACAAAATAAAGTAGCCCCATCATCACAAAGGGAAGAATCCCCAAAATCGTGGCTTGGGTCATTCCAGCCTGAGCCATCGTTCGAATTTTGGAGGCGACTCTTTGCCGCTCTCGAATGGTGTGCGCAATCGTATCAAATGCTTCCGAGAGATCTCCCCCTTGCTGAGAGAGCGTCACGACCGAATTGATGATCATAAAAAGGTCTTCAGAGGGCACTCGATTCGTCATATTCAAAAGTGCGTCGTTCAAATTCACCCCGACTCGATTCTCTTTCAAAACCATTGAAAACTCCTGAGAGGCCGGGTCATCCAACTCCGCCTCCAGAATCTGAATCACTTGCATAAACGAAAGTCCTGATCGAATCGCATTAGACATCATATTTAAGGCATCAATCAACTGAAGATTGAATTTCGAAAGCCGCCTCTGAAACATAGCCTTAACAATCAGCCCAGGAAGTCGAAAGCCCAGCATCCCTCCAAGGGCGGCAGCAATCACTCCGAAAAAAAGAGAAACACTCAGGCCGATACTAAATCCAACAAAGCCCGCCACCGCCGTTGAAATGATGATCAAACTGTAACAGCGATTCAAGTTTTGGCGCATGAACATTCGATCAAACAAATCGTAGAGCTCGGCTGCGTAGTCAGACATTCCCTCGCGCGCCTTCGTCTCCCACTCGGAATATCGTGAGTAAATGAACCAAAATACAAATATAAAAACGACACTCAGGCCGACAGACATCAGACCTAAGCTTTGAAAGCCCGCGACACTCACGGCTTCTTCCCCCCGTGAGGATTTCGAGTCGGAATTCGTGCTGGGTTTTTCTTAACGGGTGCAGGGGGCCGAAAGCCTCTCGATGGGCTCGACCTTGAGAGATTCGCTTCGTCTTTACTTGAACCCACAGGCTTTCGAGCCATGGGGGCTTCTGGAGTGGCCGCCTCTGTTTTGGACTTCGAATCCGATTGGCTCAACTGCTTGGTTTCAGAAGAACTTGATCGATCTGAAGATCGATTGGGCAAAGCCCCTCCCCCAAAGAGCCCTTTCGGCAAAGAGATTCCCTTCGCCTTGAGAGACTCGACGAACTTCGGAATCAAACCAGAGGGCTGGAAGTTTCCAATCACCTTTCCTTTTTCGTTGGTGCCCGTCTGCTTAAACTCAAAAATGGGCTGAGTCACCATGGTCTCGCCCTCCAGACCCATGACCTCAGTGATATGACTGATTTTTCGAGTCCCATCACTATACCGACGAAGCTGAACAATGAGATTCACTGCCGAAGCAATCTGTTCACGAATCGCGACCATCGGCAAATCAAAACCTGCCATCATCACCAGAGTCTCGAGTCGCCTCAAGCAATCTCTGGGATTGTTCGCATGAACGGTGGTTAAGGATCCGTCGTGCCCTGTATTCATCGCTTGAAGCATATCCAAGGCTTCGCCACCTCGACACTCTCCGACCACAATTCGATCGGGCCTCATTCGAAGCGAGTTTCGCACGAGATCTCGTATGCTAATCGAGCCTTCGCCCTGCAAATTCGCGGGCTTCGTCTCTAGGGTAATGACATGATCTTGAGGCAGTTGAAGTTCTGCCGCGTCTTCTACCGTCACAATTCTCTCGTCGTTTGGAATGAAGCCCGAGACCAAATTCAACAGAGTCGTCTTACCAGTACCCGTACCCCCGCTAACCACAACATTTAACTTGGCCTCGACGGCAGCCCGAAGAAAATCTCCCATCTCGTCGGTCAAGCTTCCAAAACGAACGAGATCCTCCACTTGAAGTTTTTCTTTGAAGAACTTTCGAATGGTCAAAGTTGGCCCTGAAAGGGCTAGGGGAGGAATGATGACATTGATACGAGAACCGTCTCTTAAACGACCGTCTGCCAGGGGAGTTTTCTCGTCCACCCGTCTTCCAATGGGCATCAGAATTCTCTCGATACAACCCAATAGCTGCTTGTCGCCCGTAAAATAAAGATCAGACAGAGTGAGCTTTCCGTTCTGCTCGACATAAATCATATCTTTGCCGTTCACCATGATCTCGCTAACCGACTCGCTGCGAAGAAGAGCCTCGATCGGGCCTAGGCCCAGAGCCTCATCTACCAACTCTTGTGCAAGAAGGGCTCTCTCCTGTCGATCCGACACATCTTTTGCCTCTTGTTCTAGCAACTGATGAATGGCCTGCACGGTTTTAGACTTCAACTCCTCCTTCTTTTTGGGATCTCTCTCAAGCTCAAGAGGATCCATTTCTCGAAGATCGACCAACTCAAGAAGTCTTTCGTGCACTCGGGTTCGAATTCTGAGATTTCTCTCTTTGATGGGATCGGGAATCGAACCTCTTGCCGGAACCTCTAAAGACGCGCCGGCCCCCGCCGCCCGAAACGGGAGAAGAGAATTCAAGACCTCAAGGGACTGATTCTTTCCCGTCACCACCGTCCCCGAAGACCCTCCCTGCAAGAAGGGATGGACGGCCCGAAGAGCCTGGTCGAGGCCAATCAGATATGGAGACTTCGGATTGATGGCATGAAGCGGCCTGGCCATTGAAACACTCTGCTGAAGCCCTGCCGAATCCGTCGGCAAAAGAATCTTCGCATCTAGATTGAACTTTTGTTTCAGTGTGCTCGGGTTCACCACAGACTTCTGCTCAAATCGATTGATAATCACTCGGAAAGATTCATTTCCGAAATGAAGAGAACGAAGATTTTTCAGAAGCTCCCCAGTCCGGTTGGCTGAAATGATGTCAGCGTCGGTCACCAAGAAAATCAAATCAGAATTTTCAAAGACCCTGAAACTCAAAGGGTTGATGTCTCGACCAGCATCAATCACCACCACATCGAATGCCCTCTTGAGCAGCTGAAGAGCCTTGATGACATTCTCATCTTCAAGGTTCTGAAAGTCTTTCGGAAAGTTGGCAGCCGACATAAGGCTTAAGCCTGTGGGATGAGCCCCGGCCCAATTCGCAGCCAGGCGAGAGTCCATTCGACCTACCTGAGAACAAAAGTCGGTAAAGCTCTTGATCTGCTTGCTTGCCAACAGAACGGAGAGATCGCCGAAATTGTATGGGTCGGCCTCGATCAAACAAGTGCGCTGCTTCGCATTCTTCAGTAAGCTGTAGGCCAAATGCAGAGAAAGGGTGGTTTTCCCCACCCCGTCTTTTCCGCCTGTGACTGCTATCAAAATACCCATTTTTAATTCAACTCGTCTATCTCATCGAGCTCAAAAGCTCTCACCCCTCGTAAATTCATTTGCTCCCTTAGACTTCTTGAAGCCTCTCTCGCAGAGACCAAAACTTCAGGAGTGATAAAGACAATAAACATAGACCGGTCGGCAGTGATCGATCGATTCTTAAAGACTTGAAACAAATTTCCTACACTACTCTCTAGCTGCACGCTCGGATTGAAACCCGAAGTAAAGGGAGCATTTGGGGGCGCATCTCTCACATCGGTGAAAGCCGACCGCATCACCCCACCCAGGGCCACCGTCTCTCCGGTTCGAACATAGTGAGTGGTTGAAACGGAAGAGGTGTTCAAAAGAACCCCATCCCCTGCGGCCGTCCCTCTGGGTGAACTACCCAAACTTGAGACCTCCACGCCCACTTGCATATCGACAAAATCCCTTTCATCGGCAGTCGGAGTCACATTAAGAGTCACCCCGATATTGATCGGCTCAGAAAATGCCGGACTAGACAAATTGGGCGAAGTGATCGGCAAAATCAAAGAGCCCCCCGACTGAATGGATGCGGCGTCGCCACTTTTCACAGAAATCGTGGGGTTCTCAAAAACCCTCGCAACACCCAGAGCTTTGGCCGTATCGAGGCGGGGCAAAAAGTCTGTGACCACCGCAAAGAGATCAAAGCTTCTTCCAGAAGCTGTCAAACCTCTGGGAAAGGCCGTCGTTGCAGAAACGCTGGTGATGGGCGTCCAAGAGAAATTGAAGTACCGAAGAAAGGATTTGTTGAGTTCTACAAAATGGGCTGAGACTTGAATGAGGCGTGCGGGTCGAGCCGATCTTCGGTCGGGATTGACCGCAATCACATTCACGAGCCGATCTCCACTGACATAGATTCGAGCAATCTGCTCGGCCCTTTCTTTTTCTTGATCTGATGAGACTTCGCCTTTCAGAACAATGCGATCTCGAACCGTGTCGACTTGAACGCCCGAGATATTAATCTCGTCACGAATTCTTCTCGCCAGAATTCTTTGAGTGTCTTGAGACAAAGTAACAAGATTCACTACAAAGTCATTTCCTCTCAAGACTTCTTGAATTCGTTCCATATCGGACTGAAGATAGACCTCGCCTTCCAGTACAATTCGATTTCCGACTCGCCGAGAAGTCAGACCTTCGATGTCGCGAAAGGTGAAGCCCAGGTCTCGAATAAACTGATCTAGATCGGTTGATGTCACGACCAGTTGAACCGCGTCTCTTTGAACTCCTCTGGTGTCAAAAACCAAGAGAGCTGTTTCTCCGGGTGTGAGAGGGCTCAAAACCATTCGGCGTCTTGGTCGGTCCACGACTACTGAAGAAATCTGTGGATTTCCGATGGCGATCTCTCCAATATCATAGTCAAACTCAAGAGTGCGCGGCACATCTCGAACCAACAACAACTCTCGCTGCCGAATCTGAGAGCCTCGGGCGGGCCTTCGATCTTCGACAATCACATCGGTCTGGGCATTTGCAGGCTGCTGAAGAGCGGGCCCCAAAAGAATTAAACTTCCGGCGCAAATGAGAATTCGGCAAATTTTAGAATGGTGCTGCAACAACTTGTCCTCCCCTGATTTCTCGATAAGCGGGCGGCGGCCCCGAGACGACTGGCAACTGAATTCCAAAGGCCCTAAACGGATCCAAGAAATCGAGATCCACAATTTCAGTTTCGTTGAATCGACGAAGAGCGATCATGATCTGACCCACTTGTTGAGCCAATACCAACTTCTGAACATCTGCCGGCGGCAGAGCCACCGTGATATTGGTTTGCTGCGAAGACTGAAAGCCTGGGCCCTGAGCGCGACTGACATTCGCCGTTTCCAATCGAAAATCTCTACCCACTGATAATATTCGAACATTCTGAAAGATCGTGCGAGTTTCAGCCTTTAAGCGCCTGGCCTCGTCAATGATGATTTGCGCTGATCGATCGCCTGATTCGATCTCTTGGGTGTTCACGAACATGGTGACCAAGATATCCACAAAATGACCTGGTCTCAGAAGCCCGCCCACACCGATCACATCTTGTGGATCGCGAATACCGATTGAAACCGCCCGATGCCCCTCTGGAATTCTTCTGTTAATGGCCACTTCATCAGCGGGCACTAGCTTGTTTCGAAAGATTGGCTCTCCCGCTCGAAAGGTGGCCAATGCGACTTGGCCCACGACTTCTCTCTCAGTCCTGGCCATTTCGTCGTGAGCAAAGGCGATCGGAAAGGCTCTGCGCTCTAACATGCTTTGATCAATCTCTGCATCTCGAGGGATATCTCTTCGAGCGACTAAAACATTCACCGTTCGATCAAGATCACCAATTCGGTTATCCACAGCTTTGTTCACCGCCAAGTAATAGGCGAAGGCAGCCACAATGGCGGCTGAAACGGACCATATAATCGCTCGACGATTTTCCATGACTTTTGTTCAGTTCCTCGCAGTTTTATTTTACTCGCTCAGACACGATTGATTCGATGCCGAAGAATCTACAAGTTCCCGAAATCTCATGGCGACTTGCGTTAGCGCCTTGAACTTGCCACAGAGCGGAGAGCTGACATCGTTCTTTGATAGGATTCCTCTTGCTGCTGCAGAGTTCGATCGATTTGTTGTAGAGCGTCTTTTGGGGAGACGAATCTCATATCTCGCCAGGCTTTCTCGGCAACTTTGAGTCGAGATTCAAAACTCGCGTCAATTTCTTCAAGACTTTGCCGATACTTCCCCAGTCGTTGCGCGCGATCCCTTCCGATATTCTGAAGATTTCTTCTCTCTTGCACATTGGCGACCACTCGCTTTCCGACCAGTTCTCTCTCGGCATGAAGCATCAAAGATAGGGCCTCGACTTCGAACTGAAAGTTTAAACGAGAGCCCCTCTCCAATTGCACTAGGTTGTATGGAAATGAGGAGTTTGCATCGAAAGCGGGTCGGCTTCCTTGAGCGACGGGTGTCTGATAGTCTTCCCAGGTTCTTCTTTGACTGCGGCCCAAGAGGGCCTCGTTCTCTTCTGCCGCCCGTCGACCCATGGCGATAATCTGAGGATCTAAAGGTCGACCCCTCTCAATATTTTCATTCAGATGCTCGACCGCTGCTTGTATCGTCTCTGAGTTTCTTTGATAGGTGCGAACTTGATCAGAACTCAACGAATGATTCTCAGGAAGATTTCGAGTTTGTGGTAGAGCCTGCTGAAGCCAGGCGACACTGCCATATCCATTCTGGGTGGCGATTGCGAGCTGCCTTTGAGTTTCAAGGGCTTGCGCCTGAAGAGCCTCTGAGCTGAGATTGGAATTCTGATTCGCATTGCCCGAGCTGGGAAGGCCAGAGAGCGCCGCTTGAAGGCCTGTCTGAAGTCCCTCGTTCCAAGTAGAGACTTGTCCAGTAAGCTCGTTCCAACGATCCGCATTCCAGGGCCGCTCTTCACGAGCACTGGAGCCCGCCGGAGAAAGATCCTGAACGGCCGGAAGATCGGAATGATTTTGAATCAGATTCGCTTGAATCTCTCCTCGAAAAGAACTCAAGTAAGAGGGCGATCTCTCAGACGAAAGCGAAAGGGCTTGTGAATGAGCTGAAAGGAGAGCGTCTGGATCGGATCCATTCTCGCCAATAAACCTGCGAGCGTCTTCTCGGCCTTGTCTCTTATCACCTTGAGTTTGCATCCAAGAACCAATGGACTCTCCCATCAGACTCACCGCTCCCACCGCCGAGATTCCGCCCCCCACTAGAGAGGCATAACCCAAGTTTGTGGCCCACTCGTCTTGGCCGGTGGCCGCGGCCACGGTCGCACCAAGACCAGAAACACTCGAAACAATTCCACCCACAGCCAGAGCGGTCTGACCAAAACCTTCAAACTCTCCGGCCACCAAACTCTGGGTGAGCTGACCCGCGCCTCCAGCCATTCCCACCGCACTGCCGACAATCAAGCCGTAACCAAATTTCTCGGCCATGGATTCATTTCCGCTTAACTGAGAAAATCCAACCCCCACACCGCTGGCCGAACTGATGAGACCTCCGACATCAGACATCAAGGCAAAGGCCTTTCCGTCATAGGCTCCAGACTCCAACCGATAGGCCGTGACGCCCACCCCGCCAACCAAACTGACGGCTCCACCCACGGTACTCAAGCCCAATCCGATATCACTGTTGGGAGCAATGCCCTGCACCAGGCCACCCGTGTTCGAGATCAAATTTCCGATGTCAGAGGTCAGTCGAAATTGACCGGCTTGGGCGAAATTGCCGGACTCGTCTCGATAGCTGAGAAGATTGCCCTGCGCATCGTAACGAGCAGGGCCTGAAAGATTTTCGTGAATGCCGAAGCCTCCGGCCACCACGCCTAAGCCAGAAGCTCCAATGCCAAGGGCTCTTCCTAGATCGGGATCGAAGGTCGAGACGATACTGCCCGCCCCGCCTGTGATTCGACTCAAGCCCCCAAAGAGATCGGACTTCATGCCAGCGGTGACACTCTGTGTGCCGAGCATTCCGGTCTGAAAGGACTGTAGTTGCGAGAGCCCTGAGAAAACTCCACCCACGCCTCCGACAATATTGGTGGCCATCATCATGTTTCGATTGTTCTGACCGGCCAAGGCCAAACCGAGGTTGGCGGTGTTCATCAATTGAGAGGCGAATGTAAAGCCTTGGCCTAAGTTGTGCAGAGTCGCGGCATCTACAAAGTTCGGCGCACTAAAGCCCGGAAAGCCAAACTGATTGCCCCCCACGCTCGGCCCGCCACCCCCCGGCGGAAAGCCCGCTGCCCCACCGGCAGCCGATCCGCCCGCACCTGAAATTGCATTGCCAATGGCATTCATCCCAAACTCTAAGGCCAAAGAGAGGGCCGTATTGATAATGGCTGCTGCCGCTCCACTCAAGAGAAAATCCGAAGCATTCACTCTAGAGGCCACTCGATCGGCTTCTTCGGCCAAAGAAGGATCTGATCGAACAATCTCTCGCAAGCTCACAAGTGCAACATCTCGGTTGTCAATCATCCCGCCGTCTTCAATTACCGGAATGTCTTGATTGGAATGTCTTAGCCAGCGCTGAAAATCAACACTGCCGGTGACAAAATTTCTTGGCAGCCTGTTATCCCCAATATCTTCGTCAAAATTGATTTTCCGGTTGTGTGCAATCACCAACTCTTCGTAGAGACTAAATTGAAACTCTAGAGGGGCGACTTGAGGCGAAAAGAACAGCGTCCGACCCATTCGAACCACCGCGCGCGGAAAGCCGTAGTTCCTCCAGAATGTTTGATCATTTCCTCCGCCCTCCCCCGTCAGATTCAACTCTCCACCAAGCGCCTGTTGAAAGTCGGTCAGATCATCAATATTAACTCGCGTGCCGGGGTTGTTCTCGCCTAGAAAAAATCGAACCTGGCTCTCTTCGTTCTCTACCTCATCAAGGCCATGTGCCCGAAAGCCGTAGTCGGAATAGTTGCCAAGTTCAATAAAGGCTTGGGTTCTTGTCAGCATGGTCTGCTTTTGACTGACATCAAAAATCCCCCAGAGAATCAAATTGAAACCCAGAAAAGCCGTGACACCCACAATCACCAAAGCCAGCTCAATCAGCGTCTGAGCCGAACTTCGTTTTAGAATTTTAAGTTTTCCTCTCATCACAACACTCGCAACCGACTCAAAACTCTTAGTGAAGAAATCTTAAAATCGTTTCTTCAGCACTCTCGATGCTCTCTCCTCGCTCATCTTTGGGTCCGACATATTCCATATAATCGTAGAGACCTCCAAAATCTTCGCGAGCGGCCAACATTCTCGGGTCGAGAAGAAGTTTTCGAATCGCTTGAAGCCTCACTCCAAATGGAAGTACCTGCTGATTGGCCAGATAGCCCCCAAAAGGTTCAGCTGCTGAAATTGCGCCTAGTCGGGTGTGGTCTGGAATCAACTTGCCGCGCGCACCAAAGCTTTTTTCGAGATTCATGAGGCCTCCGGTTTTTGGAAACCATTCCGTCGCAGCCACCACAAAGGGGCTGGGGCGATGGGGGTCTTCAATAAACTGAAGCTTGATGGCTCTCGAGTTGGGGGATGCGATGGATTCTAGACTTCCCAAATTTCCAATCCCGTTCATGGCAAGCGCCAAAGCAGAGACAGCCGCCTGAAATCCCATTGCTGTCCCCTGGCCGCCTTGGCCGTTGACGGTACAGTAATAGACGGGAGGTCGATCGAGGCCTCGATTCATATTCGCGCAGTTCGGACCAAAATACACCAAGCGATGCGGAACGCCCGCCACGATATTGGCGAGATAGAAGGCCTTGTCCGAGTGAAACGAGAGATTGATGTTTCGTGGATCTGCTGAAAAATTCTGTAGGGGCTGGTCGATGATTTCTGTGAGGTCGTTGGTCGCACCACCAAAGGGGCCGTCTTCTAAGCTGAGTTCAGGAATATTTAAAGCCACGGTTGTTTCCATGGCTTCTCGAATCGCTGAAGGAAGCTGCTCTAACATTCGGCGAACGCGGATGTGTTCTTCATCGATATCAGAGAGGGCCCGTCGATAGATGGATAGCGCCCGATTTGCCACGGCGAGATTTGCCGCAGCACAGGCGGCCATACAAGCGGCCTGACTCGCAGGAATAATGGGAGGAGCGGGAATCACTCGATTGGGATGATCGTTGATCTCTTCAAGCAAGCGAATATAACGGCGCACGATTCGATCGTTGATGGCCGTCAGAGATTCTTGTCCAGAACTTTCATTGCCAAGATAAGAAGCTTGAACACTAGCCCCCGCGTAGGCCGCTAGGTCGGTTGCTGTTTGCAGCCGAATTTTCTGATGGACAATAAGGCCCGTATTAAAAACGACCATCGTAAAACTCAAGGTCAAACCAAAAACGAGCAAGAAGAAAACCATCGCCACCGCTCGCTGGCCTCTTTGTCTAGTGTGAAAAAGATAGGCCTTCATTCTATTGATCCTCCACCGTGGAGTCTTGACCTTGAGCCTGTCGAAGCTCGCCGGTGTCAAGTCCGGGGTTCAACAGAAGTGGTACATGAAGACTGTGCCACATTCGAGTTCGAAACTCGTCGTCTACAAAAACTTGTTCGCCATCAATATTTCTCATTCCGTCAAAAATTCCAAAGGGGTTGAGCAAAAGGCTTCGTTTGTATCTTAGTCTAAGAATCCCGTAGCGAAGCGGAGCCCGATCTTCTTCTCGGTAGGAGCTGGCCACTTCTTCAAACTCTGTTCTTTGCTGTTGATCAAAGCGAAGAACTCGAAAGCGACGATCAATGTTAGTGTTTTCGTAACGCCGATTGCCTTCATGGCATCTTGAAAATGTCTGAGAATCATCTCCGGGGTTGATGATGTCGTTGTCAGGCGGAGACACCCAGGGAAGGGAGCAGGTAAAAATATCTTCTGCCACTCGAATGGTGGTGGCCGTCACTTCTGAATCGAGAAGTTGGCCAAAATCCGCCTCGTCAAAAAAGTCTGCGCCCGTGCCGACGCCATAAACCTGAAAACTTCGAGCGGCCATAAATCCGGCGTAGTTCGCAATAAAGTTGGTGTGGGCGGTCGTGCCCAGATTCACCGCGGCAAGCGCGAGAAAGAGCATTAAAGTAAAGACGAAAGCCGTCTCCACCACCGTTTGGCCTCGAAGCGGCTTTCGTCTCTTTGCCTGACGAAGGAGTCGTCTTTTCACAGCAAACTTTATAGAGGTGCTTTCACCTCTGAGCTATCGCTGCAGTAGAGGTAGAATTACCTCTCTACTGTTGCGTTTCCTCTGGTTAGGTTTTGTTCAATTCGGTCTTGCATATCGCCCATAATGGCGTTTCGGACCGTATCGCCGACTTGGTTCCAGGCGAACATGAGAACCAAAGAAATAGCACCCACAACGAGAGCGTACTCGAGGGCGGTTTGAGCCTTCAGGCCTTTTCTTCGATTGAGTCGATTAAGAATTCCGTTGATTCGTTTCATTTGAGATTTCTCCTTCGTTTATTGGTCTTTTCATTTTCTTTTGTTGATTTAGGGGTAGGGTCGGCCCACCGTTCCAAATCGCTCTCGATCGCCAAAGCTCGTGGTGGTGGCTTGGTAGATCAAGTTGTCTGGAGAGTCTTCTTGAGAATCCTGAAGAAGCTCTCGAAGAGAAAAGGCCAAGGGTAGAATCAGCACAAGAATAAGTAGGCTGTATTCAATCAAGGTCTGTGCTCGCTTCGAGTTTCGCTTCAGAATGTCTCTATTTCGAAGACTCTTCATACACCCCCATCTATTGCAAACTTCGTTCCAAAAACTTACCCGCAGCTATTGATTTAATGCGGACTACAGAGCCCCTATGAAAAGTTTAGCTATGTCTAAAGACTGGGAATGATGCCAATCGAAAGAGACTTGAGTCGTTGAATCTCAACTAGCAGTTGCTTCCTAGAGGACAGTAAAACGAGCTCGGGTTAACAGGAGAGATCCCTTCAATACTATAATTCTCAGGATGTGGTGACGATATTCCAGCCACTTGATACATCGAAACCCCATTCCTATCCTCAATGATGGCCACAACATCATCTTGACTTTGATATCTAGAAAGAATACTCTGGTAGTATTCACCAGATGAACCCAGGTGACTTTGAAAATCCTTAAGCGCTTCGATAGCGCGGACCGTTTTAATTTCTTGATTAATCGCGGCAATAGCCCCAGCAATCCGAGAATTCATGGCTGGATCATCATCTGTATTCATTTTCTCTGGATCATCATCTGTATTCATTTTCTTAAGTGCTTCTTTCTGTGTTTGAAGCGCTTCTAGTAACCCACCTTTTGCCTTCGGAAAATTTTGCTGCGGAGTGCCTAGTTTACTATTCTTGATTAAAGTATTCGCGTTCTTCGCCATCTTCTCAAAATTATTATTTAGTTCCCGACAAGCCTCATCAACAGATCCGGCTTGGCCTTCAGCCCGTTGACAAAGTGGACTTTGATTTTGTTCAGCACTGGGTACAAAACTTTCGGTATCACCCGGCGCTTGTGGAGGGGGAAAGACTGGAATTCCATCTTCTAAGCTTTGCCTTTCTCTTAGATCCCTACCAGTCAGCTTCTCGTAGGCTTGCACAAGACCTTCTCTTTGCGCCTGTCGTTCACGAATCCGACGAGTAAACTCCTGACTAGCGGCTCGCTTGGCGCTTTCAAAAGCTCCCGGATCCAAACCTCGCCATGATTCCAATTCGTCTCGATCTTCCAAAGAAATGAGACCTGACTGGCTTGCCCGATCAAGAACTCGGTCATAGTCAGCCTTCTCCATCCCAGGCCGAAGTTGTGCCACCGTTCTCTCTAGATCCTCTTGCTTGTCGATGTTGGCATCTAAGTCACGAATATCCTGCTCAAGCTCAGCGATTTCCTGTCTCTTTGCCATGGCTTCTGCACCAGCCGTGGCCTGAATTCTAGCAATTTCTTTTCTGGTGTTACCATCCAGATGACCAGCGACGACCCCAAGGACCGCCTCAGCACCACCAGCGAGTGAATGGTATATTGCCTCTTTTTTGCGCGCATCCGCCGCCGTTTTCGCCGTACTCTCTCGTGCCAGTCGATCATTGTCGGAGACATGTCTATCCGCATCGCCTCTAATTTCTGCCTTTGCGACCGCTTGATCGCGTGCAATTTCCGCTCGCATTCGATCCTGCTCTCCCGTTGCTGCAATTTCCTGTAGACGATGACCCGCTCGGTTGTCTTCAAGCCCGCGAACAATGTCTGCTTGCCTTCTCTGAGTCTCGACACTAGAGTTTCCGGGCGTGAGTTCCCCCTGAGCAAAAGTAGATTCTTGCTCCTCCGGATCACAAGCACTCAAGACCAAAGTCGCCATCATCAATATGGGCAGAGAGGCCTTGGGCATCAAATCACTGATCTGAATTCTGTCTTTGCGCCTTCGCATGAGCTTTTCTCCAGACATGACAAAATTTGTTGCAATTTTGATGCCTCGCTTTGACAGCCCGCGCTGTGAATAGTCTTCCACAGGGGCTGAAAAAACCTAGTATTTTCAGTTATTTGCAAGAGGGCCCTCTTTCCACAGGCTCGCAAAGCCTCTTGCTGTGCAGATTTCAGCGTATTTCCCCTCTGAAACTACGAAACAAATTGCATAGCAGGTTGGGGTCGGGAGACGAAAGTGCCAGACTAGCGCGATCCCGGAACGCTCGCATTCCTCTCGGCTTGAGCGGCTTGTCTCCAAACTCTCGATTCGGGAGTCGCGATAAGGGTTCAGATGCGAGAAGGCAAGAAGCGAGCATCGCAGTGTGGTTAAAATGCCACTCGAGAAGCGCAGCGACGGAGCCGCCGAAGCAGATGGGCCCTTAGCGACACTCCCATGGGGGGTTCATGAGAGGAGAGCTTACTGCAGCTTCTTTCTCAAAACCTCGTTATAACGGCGATGGGCCCGAGCGGCGAGTTCCCCTCGAGGGTCTGCTGCCTCTAAAGTCCTCTTATAATATTGCTCGGCTGAAATTAAATCGTCGGCCTCGAACTCAAAGACACGGCCCTGATTGTAAAACTGTCTGGCCCGATTATAAGTCACCTTCAATAGCTCTTGCCGCAACTCCAAAGCCCCCGAGTGCTTTGGTAGTTGATCGAGATAAGTATAAACCCTCTCCCAGGCGAGACCGAAGTTTTGAGTTCGAATATGCCCTTCAATTTCTCGCCTTAAGGCTCTGAATGTCTGGTCAATCACCTCTTGAATTTGTCGACGATAATCTTCGGCAATAGATCGATCGGGGTGTTCTTCAAATTCAGATAGAAAACTCTCGATCATTTGCTTGGCCTCATAGGCTCGCCCCTCATCCATCAATGCTCGAACCTGTCGAAGGGAAGACCGGCCCTCAACCAGTACCTCTTGAAACTCTTGCCGCTCTTGCTCCTTGGCTTCTTGCTGTCTCTTGGCTTGAGCCGACTTTGCTTTCCAGTTTGCAATCATAGGCTCAGCAAAGTCGGCATAGTGCGGAAAATCTCGAATCACTTGAAGAATTCGAGAGATCACATCTTCTGCCATATCCGCTGCCGTCGCAAACTGCTGATTGCGAAGAAGCTCCTCATAGGTTTCTTGATGCTGTCGCAGAATTCCCAATACGAAATCTTTCTCTTCTTGAGTGACCACCGGAGCCTCTGGAGTCTCGACAAATCGAAACTCAGCCTCAAAGTCTGACTGCAACCGATCTCGCTCTGAATTCTCGGGCTCGATCATTCGCCACAATTGAAACAATCGTCCCGCTTGCTGTCTCTCTCGGCGATGAATGGCTCCGTTCAGTTGCGATCGAAGGCTAGCCATTAAAACGCCTGAATCGCCTCCGGTCGCCACAAAGGCTTCTAAGGCCTCTGGGTCAGAAAGAAACAAAACAAAATAATCAGCAGGAAAAGTTTCGAGCCGATCCACAACCTGATTCAATACCGGATGGGCCCTTGCTCTTTCTAAAGCCCGAACTTTGAGATCTTCAGCCTGAAGACTTTCAAACGAAGCCTCCGGAAATTCTCTCTGAAGTGAAAACATCTCTTCTTTCAAATTCGTCGCAAGATACTCTGTCGTCACTCTTTGTAGATCGAAACCCCCCATTTGAGACCAAGCGAAAAGCCCCGCCGCAATCAAAAAGGCTCCGGCCGTCATCACCAATCTCAGCCTTTTCTTCTTAACTCTTCGATTTGATTTTCCAATCTGAGTTCGTGCTTCCTGGGTCGCCGCTCGCCCGCCTTGGGGAGACTCGCCCGCCGCAACAAATTCGATCAAAACCTCTCCGATTTGAATCAAATCGCCGTGCTCAATTTTGTGCTCTGTCGTCAAAGCTCCGTTCACTTTGAGACCGTTGGTGCTGCCAAGATCTTGTACCCAGAGCTCGCCCTCACGATCTTGAAACTCACAATGAAATCGACTTGAGTTGTCGTCCTCTAAAATCAGATCATTCTCAGAGCCCCTGCCGACTCGGATAGGAAATTCTTGGAAAATTAACTCGTCGAGATTGGCCCCGCCTTCTAAGACAATGATTCTTCCGTAAGCTTCGGATTCGTCCTGGTACTGAAAGGCCATGGTCTGGCGACCGGTGTCTTCTGATCTTGCGCTTGCGATCGTTGCGTTGGCAGAACCAGAGCTTGCCTCCAGCTCAATCGTGGGCTCAAAAACCGAGTCCCGTCCCTCTACAAAGCTTCTTTGCTGTGGAGCTTCTTCCGCTTCATACAAGATGCTCTTCGTCGATTGAGAGGCCGACTCTTCACTTAAGAGCTCCTCTAGGGGGTCTTCGGCAGGATCATCAAATTCTTCGAGCGCCCCCAAAATGGCCTCGGTCTTACGGGCTTCTTCCTCACCCTCCGCCTTCGACTTTACAACAAACAAATCCGTCGCTCTCGAATACTCGGCCTCTTCCAAACCCTCTAACAAGGCGTCTTCTTTTGTCAGAAGACCGGTCCGAGAATCTTCTTCGTCTTGGGGATTTGGTTCAGAATTTCCAGAACGAAAGTGAGTGTTCGCATTCTCTAGCTCATCGGCATACAGATCTTGTGGCTCAAAGGGCTTTTCATCTGAAGAAAAGAGCTCCGTCTTTTCTTCAAGAATATCTTCAACGAAGCTGGCTTGACTAAACGACTGAGAAGCCTCTTCACTCACTGTTTCCTCGTCGTCCGATTCTGGGGCTTCGTCTTGGTTCAACTCAGCCTCCTCGACTTCCTTTCTAAGGCTCTCAGCAAAGGAGTCTTCTTGAAAGGAATCGAGCTGCGTCACTTCGCCGGAATCGGGATCTGACTCGAAAGCAATATCTTTCACCGTCACAGACGATGTCTTCGTCGAAGACGAAGCCTCTGATTTTGCCAACTCATCGGAGTCTAAGCCGATGAGTTCTAAAAATGAGTCTTTACCACTCACAGCAGTCGCTTTCCTTCTTTCGCCTCTTCAATCATTCGGGGAATCTTACTCAGAAACTCTGAGCTTTCATCGGCAATCAAGAGAACTTCTTGAAGCTTCAGAATGGCCAAATCATAGTATTTGTTTTTCAGAGCCATCTCGCCTTCTTTGTATCTCTGCATGGAAAGATTGTGCTGCCGCTCGATCACTCGTCGAAGCGTCATAAACACTTCTTCCGTCAAAGGCAGGGCCTCCAAACAAGATCGTGCGCGACGGAAGTTTCCGAGGTCCTCTTCCACTCGACAGTTCTCGAACTCCGTTCTGGGCACAACGGCCTGTATAATATCGGATTCTGTGAGAGAAAAGAGAGGGGTGGATGACTCTACAGCCTGGGTTCCCATCGATGAATTGTTCTGAGAGAGAATCAAAACTCCAAACATGAAAAGAGGAACGAGTGCAATCAACGACAGACGAAGGGCTTTTGGAAGAGCCTGAAATCGTTCCGAAAGACCCAGTCTCTCAAGTTGACCGGCCGCGACTGATATGTCGGGCGAAAGAATTCCTGCTGCCGTGACCTCTCGATTGGTCTTTTGAGTGGCCTTCTGTCTTTGATAAAAGAGCCCGGGCAAGTCGCCCACTTGAATCTCAGCGTTTTCTTGAAGCTCTACCCGAACAATCGGCGTGCCGTTCACTCTGACGCCGTTTCGGCTCTTTAAATCCTCCAGAATGACTCGATTGTTCTCGACTCGAATCATGGCGTGATAGCGAGAACAGCTCTTGTGCTCAAGCACAATGTCGTTGTCGACGGCTCGTCCAATTTTTATCTTCTTGCCGACAAGACGATACTCTTTGCCGCCAATGTTCAGCCAAAGTTCGGCCGCGACCTTGCTCTGATAATTCGTCTCAAAAAGAGAATCCGTTAGCGATTTTCGAGAGGGACCTGTCATCTCACTTCTCCTTGTGCTTCCGGTGATTTCTGCTGAAGAAGAAGAGAGATCTAAAAGATCAACAAGCTCGCAACCTGTTCTCCGTCTTGATAGATCGGCATGCCTCGTACTGAGACAACCCGATCAGACAGAGAAAGGTTTTGGTCTAAGACATCTGAACCCATTGAAAGTTCGTTCAGAAATCCGACCAATTCACCCTGTAAGTGAGTATCTCCAATTCCATCCATCAGATGAGATCCGAGATAGCCCTCTTGAAGGGGAATAAGCTCCGGAAGGGAGGGAGAAACCGCTAGTATTTGATTTTCTCGATCCACAACCATCACGGCCCTTTCTTCAAGCAGTAACACCTGCTCCAATAAGGACTGCAAGAAGTCTGCCCCCCCGTGACCCCCAGGGTCTTGTTGGCTAAGTACCTGATTTGACTTAGAATTGATCCGGTTCACTTCGTCGATCAGCTTGTCGAAGGCCGCAAAAGATTCAAGCTTTTCCAAATTTTGCAGAGTGCCGGCAAATAGCAAATGAACTTCAGAACTTAGCCAATCGAGCCGTCTCTTTAACTGCGCATTCCATAGCCAGCCAAAGATCAGCATCAAGAGAAGAACCAGAAAAAAACTTTGCCAGCGGTAACGATCATAGGCCTCAAGGGCTTCACCCACCCTCACTGGGAAAAAATGGATCATCGAGAAACCAATCAGCTCGGTTCTGGCCCCCCTTTTGTGGATGGGGTCCACCATCCAACAGCTCTCGCCCGCCAGAGCATCCAGGCGTTGGTGACAGTTTGTTGTAAATTGCTCCGATTGTTGCGCCTGACTTAAAAGCGAATCCATCGGTGCTGCCTGACCGGTCGGACAAAGAACCGATCTCTGGCGATTCACTACAAATGCTTGAAGTATGCTTTGGCTTCCAAGAGCAAAGGCTTCGCAGTTTATCAGAGCCTGAGAGCCCTCATCAAAGGCGCGATACTCGTCCCCCAACTGCTCCGTCAAAAGCCGCCCCCCCTCCAAAGCTTCTCGCAGCAGATCTTTTTCCACCATTGCCTGGAAGGGAATCCAAACCAAAGAGTGCAGCAAGATCCCTAGGACAGCCAGCGCTCCCATCGACTTCCACTTAAAATCCAATTGGGCCCAATAGAGCTTTAGCTTGTTTATCTTTTTATCTGAGCCAGCATCCGAGGCTCCTGCTGCTTCTTGCACTGGAGCTCGCTCGTATTTTTTTCTTGTGGCGGTAAGCTCCTTTGGCTTGGCATAAGTTTCATTGGCGGTCTCAATCTCAGGCTCTTCTGGAGAATTTTCTCCAAATTGAAACTGATACTCTCCGGCTTCAATTTGATCGCCTTCCGATAATCTTGCCCGAAGAATCTTTTTTCGATTCACTCGAATGCCGTTGAAGCTCTTGAGGTCCTCAATCCACCAGTCACCGCCATTGCAGCTCAACAGAAAGTGATTTCGAGAAAGTGCGGGAGAATTCATGGCGATATTCTCCTGGCCTTTCTCTGGCTCTCGCCCGATGCAATAGACTTTCGACTCATCTAGTTCAATGGGCTCAAAAGCTTCTGGACCTTTGACAAACAAAATCTTCATTCTGCGCTCTCTTTCCAAGAGAGTTCACTCCCAAGCTCTGGCAAACACTTCGGCTCAACCAACTCAATCAGATAGCGATAGCCTCCAAAGAATTTTCTCCAAGGTAAAATGAAGCGATTCGGAGCAACGGATTCTCGGAGCTCTCTGACCTTACGATCTGAATCGCAATACAAGATGTGAATCGGATATTTCATTCCAAAGGTGTGCACTGCCGGGAAGAAGCCCCATAAGGGCAAAACAAAAATGGCGGCAAAGTCCGTCGGCGGCGTCTTGAATTTCAAAAGCCCTTGGCGTCGGTCTTTGGGCCGAGAGTAGACCTCGACTCGACCGGCCAAAATTTGTTGATGGTCCGCCTGCAACACGACTTAGCCTCCGAAGAACTCTCGAAGCCAAGGTTGATTGTAATACACATCACAAATCACCGGACCCATAATCACAATAAAGACCGCAGGCAAGATACACAGAATCAAGGGAATCAGAATTTTCTGAGCTGCCTTGGCGCCCTCTCTTTCAGCCCTTTGAAATCGATCGTTTCGAAGAAGATCGCTCTGGGCTCGAAGCACCGGGCCAATACTGCTACCCATCTCGTCTGCCTGAATCAAAATCGAAGCAAACGAAGAAATCTGAGAAAGTTCAACCCGATCGGCCATGCTTCGAAGAGCCTCTGCCCTGGTGCTCCCCACCTGAATCTCTTTTAAAACCACGCTCAGCTCTTCTCTCAGAGGCCCGGGCTTTGAAAACTCGATGACGCGAGAGATGGCGGCCATGAAGTCCATTCCCGCCTCCACCGATAAGGTCAACAAGTCCATGACATTCGGAAGCTCTCGAATAATGGCGCGCTGTCTCTTCCTCTTTAGCTCCCAAACCACATAGTCCGGCAAGAAAAATCCCAAAACAAGACTCAGTCCGACCCACGACAGGTCAAACACCCAGCCTGCATTTAAGAAAAAGATGTAGATAATCAGCAGCGCTGAAACAGACGCACAAAATTTCAGGCCAATAAACTCGTCCGGATTAAATTGATCATCTACCCCGGCCACCACAAAGAGCTTTTTCTTCTTTTGTCGGTAGAGAGGAATCTTGAACTGCTGGATTCTGGGCAGCATGGACCGAAAGAAAGGGGCCAAGAGTCGCAAGCTCCAGTGCCGATAGTTTCGGTTTGCGCTCTCTACCCCCAAACGGGCCTGAGCGGCCAAAAGCTCTTGATCTGGCATGATGAGCTTCACCAGCTGAAACGAAAAGAAACCAACCGCAGCAAGGCCGATCAAGAGATACAGCGATTGGGCAAAAACATCGAGCCCCCCCATAGGCTTCATTATACCCGAATTGCCAGAGAAAACTGCCTTTGAGGGCCGTTGACAGCTAGATTTCGATGAGTTCTACCTATCGGGTGGAGCCTTGCATCAAGATTGTCGCTGCCCGACAAAACAACCTTAAGAACATCAGTCTCAATATTCCGCTCGAACGATTTGTCTGTATTACGGGGCCCAGCGGTAGTGGCAAGAGCAGCCTGGCCTTCGACACCCTGTACGCAGAGGGTCATCGAAGGTTTGTCGAGTCGTTGAGCACCTATGCTCGACAGTTTTTTGAGAAGATTCCCAGACCCGACCTTGATTCTCTCGAAAACATTTGCCCCTCTTTGGCTTTGCAACAAATCAACCCCGTAAAGAATTCTCGGTCCACCGTTGGCACTCATACCGAGATTTATGACTATCTTCGCGTTCTTTTTGAGAAAATTGCTGACGCCGAATGCCCTCAAGGTCACGGCCCGATTTTAAGCGACAGCCCTCAATCGGCTGCCGACCAAGTCTTGGCGACTTTGAGTGCCGACTCCTCTCTTCGAGCTTTTGTGGGCTTTTATCTAAAGGAAAAGACTTCTCATCAGAGCCTTGTCGAGCTTGGCTTTCTTCGAAAGCTAGAATCTGAGAAAAATCCGGAGCTGGTCGAATTAGACGAGCAGATCGATGAGACGGCCAAAGCGAAGGCGATGATTGTGGTGGATCGCTTGGTGATTGATCGAGATCAAAGGCACCGCCTCATCGAAGCCTTAGAGACCGCCTTTCGGCAAGGCTCTGAGCAGGCCTTTGTTTACCTTCTGGAAAAACAGAAGATGCTCAGATTTCAATCGGAGTCGAAGTGCAACCAGTGTGATGCCGTTGCTCCAAAAAAGAGTCCGCTTCTTTTTTCATTTAATTCTCCGGTAGGCGCTTGCGAGACCTGCAAAGGTTTCGGAAATGTTTTAGTGTATGACCAGAGCTTGATTATTCCCAAAACTCGGCTGAGCATTGAACGAGGCGCGATCGAGCCCTTCACAAAGAAAATCATGCAAAGAGAAAAAAAGAAGCTGATGGATTTTCTGAAGGCCGAGAAGATTGATCTGACCACGGCCTTTATGGAATTGAGCGATGCAGAGAAGAAGGCCATCTGGGAGGGGAAGGGCAAGTACAAAGGAGTTTTGGGTTCTTTCAAGGCCTTTGAGCGAAAAAAATACAAACTTCATGTTCGAGTTTTTCTGCGCCGCTATCAGAGCAGTCTTTCGTGTAAGACCTGTGGAGGCTCTCGCCTAAAGCCAGAGGCTCTTTGGTTCAAGATTGGCGGAAAGAATCTCTATGATTTAACGCTCATGCCGATTGGTAAGCTAGAGGCTTGGATTGTGAAGGCAAAACTCAGCCCGACCAAAAAAGAAATCGCAAAAGAAATTCTACGACAAATTGGTTCTCGACTTCACTTCTTGAACCGAATGGGTCTCGACTATTTGAATCTGCACCGCTTAACTCGCAGCCTCTCTGGGGGCGAAATGCAGAGAATCAACTTGGCGAATCAACTCGGCGCAGAACTGTCAGGCAGCCTTTATATTCTGGATGAACCCAGCATCGGCCTGCATGTGAAAGATCGAGATCGACTTCTAGCCTCTCTTGAAGAGCTGGTTGATCGCGGCAACTCTGTAGTGGTGGTTGAACACGATCTCGACACCATGCTTCGGGCCGATCAAATTATTGAAATGGGTCCCGGAAGTGGACACGAAGGGGGGCAGGTTCTATTTCAAGGGGGTCAGAAAGAGTTTCGAAAGGCCTCAACCCTCACAGCCGACTATTTGACCGGAAGGCGATCAATCGCCATTCCTCAAAAGCGACGATCAAACTTTAAGGACTGGGTGAGAATTCAAGGCGCCTCTGAAAACAATTTGAAAAATCTGGAGTTTCGATTTCCTTTAAAGTGTTTGGTCGGAATTTCAGGAGTGTCTGGGAGCGGCAAGACCACCCTGATTCAACACACTCTCTATCGAGCCCTTGCAAGACTGTTTCACCAATCGCCTGAACCTATGGGCCGATTCAAAAAGATCTTCGGCATCGATCGGCTAAAGGGTGTGAGTCTTTTAGATCAAAGCAGTTTGGGTCGCAGCTCTCGCAGCATTCCCCTGAGTGTCATCGGAGCCTACGATGAGGTTCGACAGATCTTCGCGCAACTTCCTGAGTCAAAGAATCGAGGATACACCGCTGGAACATTCAGTTTCAATGTGAGTGGGGGGCGCTGCGAAACCTGTAAAGGAGAAGGAAGCGTCAAAACTGAAATGTACTTTTTAGATGACCTATACCTGACTTGTGAAGATTGTAACGGGACACGATTTAAGAAGAGCGTCCTTGAGATTCGTCATCGATCTAAGTCGATTTATGACATTCTACAAATGACCGTGACCGAAGCCAGAAGCTTCTTCGCTCAATCGAAGACTTTAAGTCTGAAGTTTGGCCTGCTCGAACAAGTGGGACTCGGCTATCTTCGCTTGGGTCAAAGCAGTGACAGCCTGTCTGGCGGCGAAAAGCAAAGACTTAAAATTGCCACTGAGATCTCCAATGTAAGAAAGAAAGACTTTCTTTATATTCTAGACGAGCCCACCACGGGCCTTCACATTAGTGAAATCGAAAAACTCGTTTCGCTTCTGCAGAGCCTTGTTCATTCCGGCAATACGGTGATTGTTATTGAGCACAATCTCGACCTCTTAAAGTGTGTGGATTGGCTGGTGGATCTTGGCCCCGAAGGGGGAGAGGGGGGCGGAGAAATCATGGGAGCGGGTAGCCCAGAAGAAATCGCGGAACTTTCATCTCCTACGGGCCTCGCCCTTAAGAGTCTTTTTTCAGGTTCTTGCTGATCTCTGACATATCTTTTTGAATTTGATTCCCCAGCTTCTTCTGAACTTGAACCAGAAGGTCATTGAACTCGGTCTGAAGATGAGACATTTTCTCTTTCATCGAAAGAATGATATCAATGCCGGCCAGATTAACACCTAGCTCCCGATAGAGCGAGACGGCTGACTTCAGTCTTAGAAAGTTTTTGTGATCAAGCTTCTGGTGCTGGTCATCGAGAAAGTCAAAAACGCCTTCGTTTTGGAACTTCTGAATCTCTTCCAGGCTCAAGTTGAGACTCTGAGAGACTTCTTCTGAAGAATACTCCTCTTTCAACTCTTGATCTTCCACTGAACCCATAAATCCCCTCGCATCTTTCCGTCAAATGAGGTGTGGCCTTTTTCCGGATAGCAGACCTCAGAGTCCCTCGGAATGGGCTGCGGAGGCGACAGAATCAGGCTTTCCCTCTTTGTTATTTTGCCAGATCCCGTACAGTTTTGACAGGCCCCCACAACCTGATAGCCCTTTCCGAGGCAAGAATCGCAGGTTTTTTTCCAGCGAAACGCGCCGCGCCGAATCAATTGGTACGAAAGGCCAGCACAGGCTTTACAAGTTGTTTGCACCGACTGAGAAGCCCCTCCTTGCCCTCGGCAGGCAGAACAGGGCTTCAATAAGTTCAATTCGACCGATTGGGGCTTGGTCTCAGTACCTGCCTGAATCTCGACTTTGATATGCACAGAAAGCTCCTCAGCAGGTCTTGGCGATTTCAGCGTCCACTCGTCGGTAAAGCCCTGGGGATCTCCGAAGAACTGCGGCTCTTTCCGCCATTTCTGCAAACTCCCGGGCTTAGAGGCCCAACGATCGAGCTTCTGACGAAGATCCTCACGATTTTTGTCCACACTCAGATAGTCAAAAGCCTCTTGAATGCGACGAAATGACTCGGCAGCATATTCGTCGCGCGGATTCAGGTCCGGATGAAATCTTCGGGCTAACCTTCGATAGGCCTGGCGAATTGCCTCAGAATCACAGTCTGACGAAAGCTCTAGATCTGAAAAATAGTCCCTGATCACAACCGAACAAAACTCCTTCACTCAAGGGGTGTCGCCAAAGGCCCCTCAAAATTCCATTTTACTCGAATCCCCCTTCCTTTAGGCTAGAGAAATGATTTTAGGAATCGATCAAGGCACAACCGGAACAACAGCCGTTTTAATGACGAAGAAGGGGCAAATCAAATCCAAATTCACCAGTGCTGTGACGCAACACTACCCGAAAGCGGGCTGGGTAGAACATGACCCCAATCAGATCATGAAGAGCCTCTCTCATGCCATCTCGGGAGCTCTCACCAAAGCACGAGCGAGAGCGGAAAAAATTGAGGTCATTGGAATCACGAATCAACGAGAAACGGTAAGCCTTTTCGAGGGCCGAAAAGCCCTTCATCGTTTCATTGTCTGGCAAGATCGGCGAAGCTCTCGCGATTGTGACCTCATTCGCAGTCGATTTGGCGACAGCATTCTAAAAAAAACAGGCCTGCCAGTGGACCCCTATTTTAGTTCTTCAAAAATCGCTTGGCTCATTCGAGAGCTGAAGCTTTCAAAGAAGAGGGATCTCAAGTTTCGAACGATTGATAGCTTTTTGCTTCATCAGCTTACTGGCGAGGATGTAACAGAGATAACCAATGCTCACCGAACACAGCTTCTGGGTCTTGAATCTGGAAAGTGGGAGGCTGAGCTATTCGATCAGTTCGACATCCCTCAAAAATTTGCTCCTCAGATTGTTCCCTCTGAAGGCGCTGAACTTTCAACAAAAGCGCTTTCATTTTTACCCAAAGGCATACCCATTCGGGCGATTCTAGGAGATCAGCAGGCTGCCTTGTTTGGTCAAAACGCTTGGAAGCCCTCGACTGGCAAAATCACATTCGGAACAGGTTCATTTATTCTGGTGAACACAGGAGACGACTCAAAGATTTCAGAACACAAACTCGCTGCGACGATTGCCCTGCAGTGGAAAAATGGAAAGAAGGTCTACGCTCTCGAGGGGAGCAGCTTTATCTGTGGCGCTTGGATTCAATGGTTGAGAGACGAGCTGGGCCTGCTTTCAACGAGCAAAGATTCGGAGAAGCTTGCAAAGAAGGTGAAGGACTCGCTCGGAGTCATGGTGATTCCGGCCCTCACCGGGCTTGGCGCGCCATTTTGGAAGTCAGAGATGCGTGGTCAGATTGTTGGACTTACCCGTGGAACGAATCGATCTCATATCGCAAGAGCCTCTCTTGAAGCCTTGGCCTTTCAGAATCGTGCTCTCATTGATGCCATTCGAAAAGACGCCGGAGATCGGGCCATCGAGTGGAGGGTGGACGGCGGCGCCTCTCAAAACAATTTGTTAATGCAGATTCAATCGGATGTCCTAGACGAACCTCTCATTCGACCCAAGTCTTTTGAGGCAACGGCCGTCGGAGTTGGGCTTCTGGCTGCGTTTTCGATTGGACTCCTGAGTTTAAAAGAAATCGAATCGCTCTGGAAGAAAGACCGAGGCTTTCAACCCAAAGCTTCTGAAACGAACCGCTATGGCAGTTTGTATCAAGACTGGATCAAGCAGATTGAAAAGTCATGAGGATGAGTGGAGGACAAATCTCCTCAAGTGACTTGAACTGCGGGAGTTGGCGGAGAAGCAGATGCGCCTCGAACGCCACCCCCGAATCGAGAGTTTGGCGACAGTCGCTTTATTCGATGGGACAGCCAATTGCCTCAAACTTAAAGCCAAAAGTTTGAAGTGGATCTTCTGAAATTTCTTCGAGAAAGATCTCTCTAGAAATCCAGTCTCGATCGGCTCTCTGTATAGAGATTTCGACAAATTGCTCTTCGTCAAGCACGGGCCCGTCTCTTCCGGTGAATCGCGCCCAAAACGCCCGGGCATTATCGACCAGACTGTCATTATAGTAGTAGCCGTAAATTGGGTGGTGCCAGGCGGTTTGCCAGCTTCGATTCACAAAACTGAAAAGCATTGAACAATCGAAGCCCTCATCGCTACGAGATGCGCGATCTAGATAGGCCTCGAGATTGCGAACAGTCATATATATGGCATCAATGAATGAAGCATAGGCCTCTTCGAGCGCCACAAAATTCTTTGAACTTGAAAGCTCCAAGTCTCGATAAAGATTTTGAGATCGAATCTCCATCCAACGATTCATTGAATGATATCGCGGATCTCGTCGAATAAAGTTTGCGACAAAGGCATGAAAAGACTCGTGGGCGAGAGTTCCCAATTGAATGGGATTCTGTCGATAAAAGGGGTGAAGGGACTGTGAGTCAAAAGCATGGCTGTTCGGCAAAACCATCGAATTTGTAAACAATCGATACTTTGCCGTCGGCCCCTCTTGAAAAGAGATATAAGAGGTCGAACCCAGACCCAATTCAAAGAAGGGTAGAGCATAGGGCTGCGCCCTAAAGCGAAGACTGCGCAAAAACAGATCCGTCTGAGAACTCGAGGCCTCTAGCCCTCCGAAGCTCGTCCAACAAAAAGTGAATAAAAGCAGGCGCAGAAAGCCTATCAAATCCTCCCCCTTTAAAGATTCCCCTAAGCTTCATTTTCCGCGAGAATGTTTCGCAGGGTCAAGATGAAAGCACCAAGCTTCGGAATTGATAAAATTGTTCAAACTCTCGGCTCTAAGCAGTCTAGAGGGAAAAACTATGCTCTTTTGTGCCACCCCGCCTCGATCGACAAGAAGCTTAAACATTTGTTGAATCTTCTCGATCCGAAACTCAAGGTGAAGGCTCTTTTTGGGCCTCAACACGGCATCTTCGGAGAAACTCAAGACAATATGATTGAGTGGGAGGATTTTGAGTTTCCAGACGGTCGCCCTGTTTATTCTCTCTACGGAAAGACCCGCATCCCCACCAGAGAGTCCTTGAAGGGAGTGCATGCCGTCATTGTGGATCTGATGGATGTTGGGGCTCGCTACTATACCTTCATCTACAGCCTCTCTTATATGATGGAGGTTTGTGCAGATCTGGGTGTGGAGGTGATTGTTTGCGATCGGCCTAATCCCTTGGGCGGTCGAATGATTGAGGGCCCCATTCTCGATCTGGAGTACCAATCTTTTGTGGGACGATTTCCGATTCCAGTTGTCCATGGAATGACGATCGGAGAACTTGCGAAATTTTTTGCGAGTCGAATCTCCAAGACCCTAAAACTAAAAGTCATTCCGCTGCAGTCTTGGCGACGAGCTCAAAGTTTTTATGATTGGAAACGGCCATGGATCTTGCCCTCTCCCAACCTTCCCAATTTTGAGGCTTGTCGACTCTATCCGGGGATGTGCTTGCTTGAAGGCACGAGTCTCTCTGAAGGTCGTGGCACCACCCGACCCTTCGAGCTGATTGGAGCGCCGTTCTTTAACTGGAACGAGATTGAAAGACACTACCAAGAACTATGTAAAAAACTGTCATTGAAGCCCGTTCACTTTCATCGACAGGGCTTCGTTCCAACTTTTCACAAGTTTAAGGGGCAGCTCTGCTATGGCGCGCTTCAAATCGTCCCAGATTCAAGGGACTTCTTGGCCTTGCGACATGCCGCGGTTTTGATCTGGGTGTTTAGAAATCTCTACGGCCAGGCCTGGGATTGGAACCGAGAGCCCTACGAGTATGAAAGGGAAAAGCTGGCCATCGACATCCTTTCTGGAGATTCGACTTTCAGAGAAGTAATAGACGCCCAATCTTCCCTCAAAGATCTTTTTCGAAAATGGGCTGATGAAGAAAAAGAGTTTTCAAAACAAAGAAGAGAATTTCTTTTATACTAGTCTTAATCTCATGAGCCGCTCCAATTTGAAATTGAACATTATCACGATGAATATCCATAAGGGATTTTCAAGTTTTGAGAGAAACTTTGTGCTTCATCAACTGAAAGAGGCTTTCGACAAGGTCTCGTCAGATCTCATCTTTCTGCAAGAGGTGCAAGGCGAGAATCAAAGAAGAGCTCATCGCCTTCCCAACTGGCCAGAGACCTCTCAGTACGAGTTCTTGGCCGATCGAATCTGGCGAGACTATGCTTACGCGAAGAATGCGGTCTACCCTCACGGCCATCACGGCAATGCCATTCTTTCAAAGTTCCCAATTCTAAATTCTCAGCATGTCAGCCTTTCTGTAAATCGCTGGGAGCAGAGAGGTCTTCTTCACTGTGAAATCATTCTGCCGCCCACACAGCAACGACTTCACGCCATTTGCGTTCATTTAAACCTTCTTCATAAAGACCGAAAACATCAGTACCAACTGTTGAGCGAGTATATTTCAAGTTCCATCGCAGAAACGGAAGCCTTGATTCTCGCTGGCGATTTCAACGACTGGTCAAACAAGGCTCAGCAGAGCTTTCCAAGAGAGCACCAGTTCGTTGAGGCTTTCGAGGCCGTCGACGGCAGCCCCGCGAAAAGCTTTCCATCGTTCTTTCCGATCTTGCGGCTCGATCGTATATATATCCGAGGCCTTAAGGCCCGATCGGTTGAGGTCCTGAAGGGAAAACCCTGGAGGGCCCTCTCGGATCATGCGGCCCTATGGGCCGAACTTGAACTCGAAAGGCCTTCGAAGAGAGAATGAAAACTCATCAAGTCAAATTTATCGAAGGAGGCGACCAGTATTTTTCAGACCTAATCGAAGCTATCGATCGAGCCCAAGAAGAAGTTCTGTTTTTGACCTATATCTTTGAGGCCGACTCTGTGGGAATTCGTGTGGCCACCGCCCTAAAGAGGGCCGCTCACCGAGGGGTTCGAGTTCGCCTGATGATCGATGCGCACGGGTCACTGCGCATGCCTCAAAGCTTCATTGACAGCTATTTTTCTGATGGAGTTCATTTTGAACGCTTCCGCCCGAAGAAATTCCCTTGGGTCCGTTTTGATCTTTTTCCACGACTTCATGCCAAACTAGTCGTGATCGACCGTAAAGAGAGCTTCATTGGGGGAATGAACATCATCGCCGATCATCTAGAAGCGAAGGAAAAACTCTACAAACACGACTATATGGCTCACATTCATGGTCCAATCGCCAGCATGGCGGCCGACTACTGCCAGTGGTTGATGAGCACGCACGGCAAACGGCTTGGAAATTTGATTCGGGGTCAGTCCGAGGTCTTCATCAATCAAATTCTGAAGAAGAAAAAAGAAAGTCAGGACATTGAATTCTTGGTTCGGGACAATTTGTTGCGGCGAAGAGACATTTATCGTGAATACATTCGAAAGATTAAAAGAGCGAAGTCAGAAGTGCTGATCGCCAATGCCTATTTTCTACCCCCCCAATCCATGCTCCGAGCGCTCCGAAAGGCGGCAAAGAGAGGAGTTCGAGTTCGTCTACTCCTTCAAGGAATCTCTGAATTTCCGATTCTGAAGGCGGCCTCTCGAAACCTTTATGCTCAATTGCTAGGCGACGGGGTAGAAATCTTGGAGCATAACAACTATCTCGTTCATGAAAAAGTGGCCGTTATCGATCAAGAATGGGCGACCCTTGGGTCTCACAATCTCGATCCGACGAGCGTGTTTTTCAATTTGGAGGCGAATGCTGTCTTTCACAGAAAAGAAGATTGTGACGCTCTTCGGCGCTTGATTCTACGGAGTATCGAAGGCAAGACTCAGGCCCGCCAGCTAGAGGAGTTTTCAAAGCGGGCCCTCTGGCGAAAGGCGGTGGATCTTTGTGCGCTGTGGGTTCTAAAAGTAAGCTTTTCGATCTTTACTCAACCCGATCTTTACAATTAGCTGCCTCATGAGCCAAATTTCTGCTCCCAGCGGCCTCATCGGAAGTTCGTCGGCTTATTTTATCAGTCAGAAGTTCAATCGAGCCGTCATTTTGCTGCCTCCGGTTTTTGAGCTTCGGCCCTGGCTGCAGGCTTTGAGGCATTTTGCAGGAGATCGGCCCGTCTATTACTTTCCCCACTTTGAGCAGAGTTTCGATCCCGTTCGACCCGAGCCCAGTCATCAAATCGAAAGGCTGAGGGCTCAATTTTCTCTGGCCGAGTCTCGCCACCAAAATTTCTTTCTGGTCACCAATCGATTTGCGCTCAAACAGTCCGTATTGAGGCCACAGTTTTTGGAGAGCCTGAGACTAAAGCTAAAGAAATCAGACTGGCTCGAGAGGCCTACTTTTCTTCAATATTTGCGAGGCGCTGGCTTCGTTGAAGACACCACCGTTCAAGATCAGGGCTTCTTCTCGGTTCGAGGGCATCTCATCGATGTTTTTGACCCGATTTCCGACACGCCCTATCGACTAGAGTTTTTTGGTGACGAGATTGTCTCGATTCGCAGCTTTGACCCCCTGACTCAAAGATCTTTGAAGGAGTGGGATGAAATCTATTTGCATCCCTGTCGAGAGTTTGCCTTTTCTGTTTCCACTCAAGACGAAATTTTTCGAGAACTTAAACTGCTTGGCGACCTTAGAGGAATCTCTAGAGATGAAAGGGAAGAAACCGTCTGGAAAATTCAAAGACAACGAGATTTTATCAATACAAGGCTCTTCTTGCCCGCTATGAAACAAGGGCTCGTTAGCCTAGTGGAATATCTCGATCCACAAACTGAGTTTGTTGAGATTGATCCGGAAGAGAGTCAAGCGCAGTGTGAAGAGCTATTGAAAGAAGAAGAGAGATCCGCCAAAGACTCCAAGGCTTTTCACTATCCCATTGAGCTTTTGCAGAACACGCAGGAGGCTTGCTCAACGGCTTATGCGGTCTACAGCCGAATAAAGGCCGGCACTGAGATTCATGATGTCCTTCAACATGAGAGCCTTAGAAGCCAGCTCATTCGGTCGAAGAGCTTTCGACCCTTGATCGAAGAAGTTGGCCGACTTAAGGACAATCAAACCGAGGTTCATCTAGTCGTGAATCACCCGAAACGAAAGGAAGCCCTTCAAGAAGCACTCGACGAACTCAATGAGATTGTCTCATGGCAGAACGGCCCCCCCTTTCTTGGTTTTCAGTCGCAGAGCCTCGGGGTGGCTGTCTTCACCGAACGAGATCTTTTTGGTCAGAGCCGAAAGTCCGCAAAGGGACGATCGGAGATAAAGGCTTCAGATTTTTTGAGAGAGTTTTCAGACCTGAAGGCGGGCGATTTTGTCGTTCATGAAGAACATGGTCTCGGTCGATATCAAGGCTTGGTGACATTAGAAGTTTCACAGGCAAAGAGTGAGTTTGCTCAAATCGAGTATTTCGACGGCGACAAGCTTTACCTGCCGATTTACCGCCTCCATCAGATTTCTAGGTTCGTCAGAGGAGACGGCTATGCGGAACCGAAACTTGATCGCCTTGGCAGCCAGTCTTTTCTTAGAAAGAAGAATCGAGCGAAAGAAGACATTCTTCGTATTGCTCACCAACTAATTGAAATCGCTGCGCACCGAAAACTTATCTCTTTCACTCGACCCCCCATTGATGAGAGTCTCTATGAAGAGTTCTGTCAGTCCTTCCCCTACGAACTGACGGCCGACCAAGATTCTGCCATTCGCGCGATAGAGAAAGATCTGACTCAGCCCCATCCAATGGATCGATTGGTCTGCGGCGATGTGGGCTTCGGAAAGACTGAGGTCGCCCTCAGAGCCATTATGTTTCGGCTCCTTCAAAAAACACAGGTGGCGGTTCTGGCCCCCACCACCTTGCTGGTAGAGCAGCACTATCAGGATTTTAAAAAGAGATTTGGTCGCTTCGGAATTCGGGTGGAGCGACTGTCTCGGTTTGCTTCTAGTGCTGAACAGAAACAGAGCATTCAAGCGCTTCAGAGCGGAGATCTTGCTATCGTGATTGGAACCCACCGACTTCTTCAGCGGGATATCCAATTTGCAAATCTCGGCCTTTTGGTGGTCGATGAAGAACAGCGATTCGGCGTGAAACACAAAGAACGAATCAAAAAGTTAAAGAGAGATCTTGATGTTCTTAGCCTGTCGGCAACGCCAATTCCAAGAACTCTTCAAATGTCGATTGCTGGGATCAGAGATTTGTCGCTTATTGTGACGCCGCCGGAGTCTCGAGAAGAAGTGGCCACCTCGGTGGGCTTCTACGACGATTCACTTATCAGGACGGCTGCCTTGAAGGAGTTCACTCGTGGGGGCCAGATATTCTTTGTTCACAATCGAGTGAAGTCAATTGAGGGACTGACAGACCGATTAAGAAAGTTATTGCCAGAATTGAAGATTGAATTCGCGCACGGGCAGATGCCAGAGGACGAGTTAGAATCAAAGATGATGAGATTTATCAACAGAGATTTTGATATGCTCGTCGCAACAAGCATCATTGAGAACGGCATCGACATCCCTAATGTCAACACTCTCTTTGTCGATCATGCTGAAATGTTTGGTCTGAGCGATCTCTATCAGATCAGAGGGCGAGTCGGTCGATCCGATCGCAAAGCTTATGCTTACTTTCTTGTTCACGAAGAAACTCCTCTCACTGAAGAGGCCTCAAAGCGCCTTCATGTCATTCAGAGCTGCACAGCCTTGGGAAGTGGATTCAGGGTGGCCACTCATGATCTTGAGATCCGAGGCTCAGGCAACCTGTTGGGCGAAGAACAGTCGGGCGTAATTGCCGAGATCGGCCTCGAGCTTTACAATCAGATGCTTGAGGAAAGCCTAAATGAAATTCGAGAGGGAAGGTCTGGCTCAGCCAGCCTCCCAGAAATGAATTTCTCATACACGGCCTATATCCCAGACCACTACATTCCCGATCCAAGCCTGAGGGTTTCTTCGTACCGACGCTTAAATCAAATTGAAAACCTCCCGGAGCTAACAGAGTTTGAGTCAGAGCTATTGGATCGCTTTGGGCTCTATCCTAGAGAGTTGGAGAACCTTTGTCATTTGACCCAGCTTCGTTGCATGGCTCACAACCTAAAGGCAGAAAGTCTGGACTGTTCACCGGGACGCCTGATCATGTCCTTCCATCCAGATACCCCGCTAGACCCTCAGAAACTACTCTCGCGTTTTAAGGAGGGGCTTCGATTTGATAGCAAGGGTCGGCTGGTCTACAGCTTTGCGTCGGCACTTGATGGACCCGCCAAAACAGGCAAAGAAGAGGCAGAAGATTTCAAGACCCTGCATCGCTTCATGAAGGATCTAAGTCAGACAATCGATCTTTGTCAAAAGACCTAAAGTTTTGCATAATGAGGCCGTGAGAAATTTTGGCCTCCTGTTATTGTCCCTTCTAATTGTGGGTGCCTGCCAAACTCAGCCCCCACCAGCGCCGGTGCGCCCAAGCGGGACGGTCCTCGCAAAGCTTGATGAGTTCGAAGTAACAGAAAGCGACTTGCAGCAGCTGGTCGAAGAGATTGAGGCGAAAACGCCTAAAGTGATTCAGACTTTCCAGCAAAAGAAGGAACTACTTGAGCAGCTGATTAATGTTCAACTTTTGTATGAAGTCGCCCTCGAACAGGGTTTTGATGAGAGCTTTCGATTTAAATCGAAGCTGGTGGACAGCTTTATTGAGAGTCTAGAAGAGAAAGAGGCGGCACGAATTGACGAGTACATGATTGATCGACACTATCGAGAAAACCGAGACAAATACGACGAGATTTCAGCTCGACATATTCTTTTGAGAGTGACGCCTCAGACGACGAGAGAGGAAAGGCTTGAAATGATTCGTCGCCTAGAGGGCTGGAGAGAAATCGCAAGAAATGCACCCGAACGCTTTCAGGAATTGGCAAGGCAATACTCTCAAGACGCGACGGCGCGGGGAGGTGGAGAGCTTGGTTTTTTTGTTCGTGCCACGATGGTCGCCCCCTTTGCGAGGGCGGCCTTTGCCTTGAAAGAGATAGGGGATGTGTCAGAAGTGGTGCAAACAGAGTTTGGCTACCACATCATTCAGCTTTCTGGCGACCGAAGAGGTTTGGAGTTTCATGAAGATGCCATTCGTCGGGAACTAACTCGCCGAACCAAATCTCAGAGGTTAAATCAAATCTTGTCGGATGCAAGGCAAGGCCGAGAGATCAGAATCTTTGAAAAAGAGATCCTAGAACTTTTGGAGTTACCAGAAGAAATGCGGCAAGACCCTGAGCTTGTGCTGCCAGAAGACTTCGATGAGAGAAGATCGTCCCATGAAGACTAGTGGTCCAACCGGTAAATTTCATTTTCTTCTTTTCGCGTTTTTCGTCGGATTGGCGAGCTGTCAAACCGTGCCGGGTCCCGAGGATCCCATTGCTCGAGTAAATGGACTTGAGATCAGTCTTCGAGACTATTGGAACCTCTATGACAGCATGAAGCCAAAGGATGTTTCTCTGCAGGGACAAGAGCGATTGAAAATCAGGAATTTAGTGGTTCAGACATTGGTTCGACGATCGGTGGTTCTGAGCAATGCCATTGAGAGGGGCATCGAGGTGTCAGATCGAGAGGTAAGAGAGGGGGCTGAGCGATTTAAAGCCGGCTATCCCGAACAACTCTTTCAAGAAGCCTTGTTCGAGGGAATGGTGGACGAAGTCGAATGGCTCGAACTGGTCCGACAAAATTTACTCATTGAAAAACTCTTTGAGATTGATGTGGCGGAGGCTGCGATTCCAAAGCCTTCTTTAGAAGAAGCCCTTCAATACTATCAAGATCACCCTAATGAGTTTCGACGGGCCGCCGAGGCGGTGGCCGAGCATATTGTCGTAGGAGATCGCTCTGTGGCTGAAGAAATTCATAGTCAACTCTCGAAGTCTCGCAGAAGGGGAGAGTTCTTAGAGCTGGCTCGACGGCACAGCATTGGACCAGAAGCCACCGAAGACGCTCGAATTCGTCTAGAGATGGGGATCATGCCAGAAGACTTTGATGAGATTCTTCGTTCACACCCCCTAAATCAGATCAGTCCGGTCGTTGAAACGCCTTTTGGCTTTCACATTCTTCGAGTGCTGGAACGAAGGCCTTCGGTCAACCTAGATTTCAATCAGGTTCAGGCCCAAATTCTAGAAAAACTAGTGGAGGAGCGGCGTCGCGCCCGCTTACAACGATTCGAAGAATCTTTGATTCGAGCGGCAGAGATCGAGTACAATCGGAAGCTGATTGAAACTCTTTAATAAAATCAAGTATTTAGGGCCTATTGCCTGGCCCCTGCTCAAATCCTTCAAAATTTGCTATAGAGAGGTCCTATGTTCTTTTTGATCGCCAGCTTTCTTCTTCCACTAAGCACTTCTGGAGCCAGCCTTTTTTCGGAACGAATCGAGGTGAAGGTGGGCAATGAAATCATCACCACCTATGAAATTGAAAGTCGAATTCAAAGCATGGTCGCACAAGGGCTGATCGACAACAGCGAAGCAAACAGACAGGATGTCGTGCGCGAGATCCGGGAAGACTTGATCGATGAAAAAATCCTTCAGATCGCACTCAGCGATCGAGGACTTCGAGTCACCGACCAAGAAGTAGAGCGAAGAATTCATGAGATCATCAATCGGCAAGGGATTTCATCTGTAGATGAATTCGATCAGATTTTGACATCTCAGGGCTTCAGCCTAAACAGAATTCGTCAAGACATTCGAAGACAACTTGAAATGGAGAGGTTCACTTCTGTGCTTGAACAAGAGGGTCAACTGAATCGCAGTGATCCTACCGAAGAAGAGCTTCGAAACTACTTTACACAGAATCGAGACGAATTCAGCTCGAATATTCGATTGTCCGTGCAAGAGTGTCTTTTAGTTTACCAAGAAGATCGGACGACTGTTGAAGCACTTGTCAACCGCTTCACGAGAAATCCCACACAGTTTAATGAATGCGTTCAAAACTATAGTCAAAGTCCAAGTGCTCAATTTGGAGGAATTCTAAGAGGCTTAGAGAAACACTCCGTCATCCCTCAACTTCAGACCGCCCTATTCTCAGATCATTCACAAGAAGTTGTATCAATCGAAGAACCTGGGATGGTTCGACTGTTTAGAATTTTGGAGCGAGAAGATTTGGGCCCTCAGAGTTTTGAAGCCGTGCAAGAGCTTATCGCGCAAAGACTTCGTGCCGAGAGGTTCCAAAGGGCCTTCGAGAACGGAATTCAAAGGGCTCGCAGCAACTTAGACATCACAGTGAGCCTCGGCTCTGGGTCTTGAGTAAGTGCGGAATCTGATTCTATCAGCCACATGTGGAGATCCAGCGAGCATCGGCCCCGAGGTTTGCATCGCTGCATTAAAGGAATTTTTAACAAAACATCCTAGCCTAGAACTTCGACTGTTTGGGCCGAGTCGATTTCTTGAAGAGAGATTTTCAAAAGAACTAAAATTCTTAAAGCAGAATACTCAGTTAAATTTGATCGACGCTGAGCCTGATTTTTCAGGCTTTCAACCCGGACGGGGTACTCCTGATTCTGCCAGAAGAGCCCTTCTCGATCTGAGGGGGGCCACCCAAACTTGCCTGCGAGAGCGCATTCCTTGCTTGATTACGGGCCCCGTTGACAAGTCTTTGTGCGCGCAGGTGGAATCGAACTTTAGGGGCCAGACCGAATTTCTAATGCGAGAATCCAACTCAAACTCGGTTTGCATGTTGTTGGAAAGCAGCCGGTTTAAAGTGGCACTTGTTACCACCCATCTTCCGCTTCGAGAGGTTCCCGATGCCATCCGACCGGAACGGATTGAACGAGCCGCCAGGCACCTTCATGATTATCTGAAGGCCCTTCAAATCGAGAAGCCCCTGATCGCCGTTTGTGGCCTGAACCCACACGCCTCTGATCACGGCTTGATCGGCACAGAAGAAAACGAGATCATTGCCCCCGCGATCAAGCGGCTTCAAGATTTAGGCATTCACTGCGAGGGGCCTTTTCCTGCGGATAGTTTGTTTGCCAAAGCAGAGGCCTATGACGGAATACTGGCCATGTATCACGATCAGGGGCTTATCCCGATAAAAACGCATGGATTCTTTGATGCAATCAATATAAGTTTAGGGCTCCCTTTTTTAAGACTGTCTGTAGACCACGGAACAGCCTTTGGTTTGGTTGGGAAGAATGAAGCCTCAAGCAAAAGCTACTACCTCTCTCTCGAAGCCGCCCTCCGTTGGGCAGAGAGAAGCTCGCCGCCTCATTCGTGATTTTATTCAAATCGAAGGGGCGAGAGAGAATAACCTAAAAAATCTTAGCCTTAAGATTCCCAAGAAAAAATTCATCGTCATCACTGGACCGAGTGGAAGTGGTAAGTCGAGCCTCGCTTTTGACAGCCTGTTCGCTGAGGGTCAAAGAAGGTTTGTAGAGAGCCTCTCTGCCTATGCGAAGCAGTTTGTTCATCAAATGAAAAGGCCAGAGATCGATTCCATTCAGGGACTTTGCCCCTCGATTGCCATTCAACAGAAGAATATCTCTAAAAACCCGCGATCAACCGTGGGGACGGTCACAGAGATTTACGACTATCTGAGACTTCTCTACAGTCGAGTGGGCGAGGCGCGGTGTCCTCACTGTGATCAACCCGTCTCTCATCAAAGTCTCTCTCAAATCGTAGATCAGATTTATCAACTCCCGAAGAAGTCTCGAATCAGCATCATGGCGATCATTGCGCAACGAAAGAAGGGGGAGTTTGCAAAAGAAATCAATGATCTGGTGCGAGCTGGCCTGGTTCGGGTGCGAATTGACGGACAAGAAGCTTCTCTTGAGCTTGGGCAACGGCTGGAAAAGTCAAAACCCCATAACATTGAAGTTTTTGTAGATCGACTGATTTTAGATCGAGCCCAGGAGGCTCGACTAGAAGAGGCCGTTCAGAAGGCCTCTGAGCTCGGAAAAGGTCGAGTCGTCGTAGAAATGACTGAGCCAAAGCAGGAGCGAATCTTGTTTAGTCAGAGTCTCAGTTGTGGAGATTGCGGCTTTAGTTTGCCAGAGATGAGCCCTCGACTCTTCTCCTTCAACTCTCCATTGGGGGCTTGCTCAGATTGTCGAGGGCTTGGCAGCCTCGATCTCACCGAAGAGCCAGAGCCTGAAGATCAAGAAGAAGAGATTCTTCATGAAGCTCCATCGTGTGCAAGCTGTGAAGGAACACGACTGAATGTTGAGGCAAGATCCGTTCGCATCAGTGGCAAAAGGATTTCAGACATCTCTCGAATGACTCCGGATGACGCCATTCATTTTTTTGATTCTCTTCAGCTAGACGGAAACTCGAAAGTGATCGCAGAAAAAATCCTGAAGGAAATCGTCAGTCGACTAAAGTTTTTAAGCCTTGTCGGCTTAGATTATCTCCAATTGGATCGGCTATCTTCTTCTCTGAGTGGAGGCGAAGAGCAGCGAGTTCGACTGGCAACCCAGTTGGGAGTTCAGCTCACAGGCGTTCTGTATATTCTGGATGAGCCCAGCATCGGCCTTCATCAGGTGGACAACGACCGTCTGATTCAATCACTGAAAGGCCTTCGAGACGCTGGCAATACGGTGATTGTGGTGGAACACGATCTCGACACCATTCTAGAAGCGGACTTTGTGATCGATTTAGGGCCAGGTGCCGGCGAACACGGCGGTCAGCTGATGGCCGAGGGCCCGCCTCGCCTGCTCAAAAAGGGACTAACAGCCGATTTTATACTCGGACGAGAGAGAATTGAGCTCCCAGAGACCCGACGAGAGCCCAAACAAGGCTGGCTAGAGATTAGAGGCGCCAAACACCACAATCTTAAGTCCATCGACTGCAAAATTCCACTGGGCTGCTTCAGTGTGGTCACAGGAGTTTCGGGAAGTGGCAAGTCGAGTCTGATTATGGAAGTTTTGTCGGAGAGTCTTCGGAGGAAAAAGGCTTTTGGCTGCGATAAAGTTCTGGGCGCAGAGAAAATCGAAAAAGTCATTCGAGTGACTCAGTCTCCCATCGGACGAACACCAAGGAGCAACCCAGCGACCTATATTGGTCTGTTCTCGCTGATTCGAGAGATTTTTTCGAAAGTCCCCATGGCAAGACAGCGGGCTTATCGGGCCACTCGCTTTAGTTTCAACACCAAGGGAGGCCGTTGCGAGTCTTGTCAGGGGGCTGGAGAAATCAAACTCGAAATGCATTTTTTGCCCGGGGTCCGCGTAGAGTGCGAAACCTGCTTTGGTAGGCGCTACAATTCACAAACCCTTGAGGTTCGCTACAAGAACAAAAACATATTTGATGTGCTCGAAATGTCGTTTGAAGAGGCCTTCCATTTTTTCGAAGCCTACCCCCAAATTCAGAAACGAATTCAGGTGATGCTAGGGGTTGGGCTTGCTTATATTAAATTGGGCCAGTCTGCGACCACTCTCTCTGGCGGAGAGGCCCAACGAGTCAAACTAGCAAAGGAATTGGTCAAAAGGGCAGGTGGCCAGTCTCTTTATATTCTGGATGAACCCACAACGGGACTTCATCTCTCAGATATCAGACAACTCCTGAAGATCTGCCAAAGTCTTGTAGATCGAGGCGACTCGGTACTGATGATCGAGCATCATCTCGATGTGATTAAGTCAGCAGATTATATTATCGATCTTGGACCGGGGGGCGGTCGAAAGGGAGGAGAAATTCTTGCTTCGGGAAGGCCAGAAGAAATCGTGAATCAAAAAAAGTCCATGACAGGTAAATACCTTCAAAAGTATCTTTAAGTTTGGGATTGAGATGAGAGTCGATGCTATATGTAAAGGTCGGGCGTTTGGACTGATTTGTTCAGTTCTTCTAGCAGCCTGTGGCTCAGACCAAATTGTTTTGTCTTCTCTTGTTGAAGCGGAAGATGTCTATCAACGATATACGGTCTCCTACAATGCGAGCCACAACGAAACTGTCGTGCAAGCTGAGTTTCGTGTGCTTGATTTGTCAGGGGCCTCTGTTGAGCTCGAAAGTCCCAGTGAAGTGAGTCATGATAGCCTTAAGCTCAAGTTAAAATTCTTAAGCGGTGCTGCTATTTATGAGGCCATAAGTCCTTCAGAGATCTTAAGTCATAGTTTCAGCTATCTCGCAAACGACGGACAGAGCTTTTCAAATAGCCTCACTCTGACTTCTATTGATTTTCCTGCAGATCTTGAAGAAATCTCTCGATCGGAGACTTGGAATCTCGTCTGGCTCGGCCCCGCTATTCAAGAGAACGAACAGATTCGCATCTTGCTCAGAGACCAAAGCGGAAAATCTGTGAATCGGATCTTTAACCAGCAGGGCGAAAGCTCCCTACAAATTGAAGTTTCAGATCTTTTGAGTCTACAGGCCGGAAATCTGCTGGTCGAGCTAGAGAGGCGTAGAAGCCAAGAGCTGGCCCAGGCTCGCTCAGCTGGAGGTCAAAGAATTTCTATCTATCGCGTGCAGAGAAATTTGACTCTCAACTAAAACAGCCCCAGATTTCTGGGGCTGTTTCTACTCATTTAATTTCTCTCAAGGAGATTTTGAACTTATGCGATGCTGAAGGCAGCGTTAAAGATAAATACAAACACAAAGGTCAAAAGAACTAGGAGCTCGATAAAGGCCAATCCAAGAATCAGGGGAACAAACATATCTTTGGCGCCCTGAGGATTTCTTGAGATTCCCTCCATGGCAGCGGCCACGACTTTTCCTTGGCCAAGCCCGCAACCGGCTGCGGCAATTCCCAAACCAAAGCCCATACTGATCGCCAACCATTTTAAGACGGAGGCGGCGTTATCGGACAAGTCCGTGGCAGCAGCTTCTTCAGCAAACAAAAGTCCTGCACCCATCAGGCTAAACACTCCCAGTGCGTAGGAAAATCGGAAAATAGTTTTCATTTTTAAATTTACTCCTCTCATCAGGTTCTGGTTTTTAATGATCATGTGACACTGCCAACTTAATGTAAACCACTGACAGCACCGAAAAAACAAAAGCTTGAATCAAAGAAACCATAAGCCCAAGAGCCATCGCGACAATTGGTACAAACAGAGGCACTAGCTCTGAAACGCTTTCCAAAACCTTGTGATCTCCAAAGATCGCGCCAAAAAGACGAATGCTTAAGGAGCCCGGCCTAACCACATGGCCCACCAATTCCACCGCAAAAACCACGATGGCAATGACTGAGAGCAAAAGAGTGATGGCCAAACCATAGCCAGGCACTGGAAGACCGCCCGTAAACTGCTTTAGATAGCCAAAGCCATGCTCTTTAAAGCCCAAGAACTGATATGATAAGAAAACAAAGGCCGCCATTCCAAGGTTTAGACTGAGATGCTCAGAGGCTGACAAAAAGCCCGGAATAAATCCTGAGAGATTATTAAACAGAATCAACAAAAAGGCCGTCAAAACAATCGGCAGATACTTCTCAGCGCCCGGACCGATCAAATCCCATACAAAGTTCCGAGAAACTCTGACGAGTTCTACGCCCGCATTGAAAAGTGTAAAGCCGTCTTCCGGCAAGACTTCCGCCTTTGACAACTTCCTTCTGACAAAGAATCCAAGGCCAATCAAAAGAAGACCCGATAGGACCGCGCCCGAAAAATAGGTATAGGGGCTTTCAATTCCTATCGTCTCGTAAATATTTCGTCCCGCAGCCATTCGACCTCTAGCTCAGTTTTCTTGTTATGATTTTTCGGCCCTCGTTCAGGGCCCACAAAGTTAGACCGAAAATAACCAGGCCAATTCCTAAGGTAAAGGCTAAAAATTGGGGTTTGGCGACCACCAGCACTGCCCCCACAAGAGCGAGAAAGGCGAGACTCTTAAGAAAGATCAGCCCCAAAAGCATAGGTTTCGAAGAAATTCGATCAAAGCCCGTTCTCACCAAATAAACGCCCAAAACAAAGTTGAAGGCGGAAATCGCCGCTCCCAAACTAAACCAAATGGCGGCCACTCCCCCCTCGCTCAGATAAAAGCCTATCAATCCAATAAGATAGCCCAGGCCCATGAAAACTAAGCTTTGTTTAAACATCGTCTGGCCCCTTTTTTACTAAACGGGCGATACGAATCAAGAGGCTAGTGGCAGAAGCGACACCGGCCAAGAGGCCGAACAAGGCAAACCAGGGTGTCGTCCCGAATTTTCGGTCTAGCCAGAGGCCCAGCAAAATGCCCGCCACCACGACGATTCCAAACTGAGAGCCTCCAATCGCCAGCACGAATAGCTTTTTTCCATAGTTGGGATTGTTAGGAGACATTCTTACTTCCTCACCTTCTGAGACTAGCGCTGCATTTTCGGCATAGTCCCCTGTGCCTCTAGGTGGCCTCAAAACACTCGTCTAAGGCCTCCGTACTTGCCTCCATAACCTGCTCCATCAAACTGGTCTCTAGGGCGCTTGAAAGAAAGCAGCTCTCAAATGCGCTGGGGGGATAATAAACTCCCTTCTCTAAGAGGGCCCAAAAGAACTTCTTAAAACGATTCAAATCTGTTTTTTGAACTTCCCGATAATTTCTCGGCTTTTCTGGGCAGAAAAACAAACTCAGCATGCTTCCTTCTTGCTCCACGCAAACTGGATAGGACCGATGAGAAATATGAGCCTCCAGACGAGAACGCCATTCACTGCCCGCATGATCGAGCTTCTGATAAAAGAGATTCGGATCTTTTCGAATGAGATTTAAACTCGCCAGCCCTGCTGCGGTTCCAATCGGGTTTCCTGAAAGCGTTCCGGCTTGATACATTTGACCCAACGGAGCCACCCACTCCATCAGATCTCGACGCCCCCCGTAAGCTCCCACTGGAAAGCCCCCTCCAATCACCTTTCCGAAACAACTGAGATCCGGCTTGATCGGATAAACACCTTGAGCGCCTGCCAAAGACAGCCGAAATCCTGTCATCACCTCATCAAAAATCAAAAGGCTTTGATATCGATCGCAAGACTCCCTCAACTTACTCAAAAAATCTAAATCTGGCCGAACGACACCCATATTTCCGGTGACGACCTCTAAAAAAACTCCAGCAATCCGATCTCCAAAATCAGAAAAGACCTTCTCTACCGCCTCCACCGAATTGAAGGGAATCGTGAGAGTCGACTTCGTTTGGGTTTCGGGAATTCCTGCAGAAGAAGCCGTTCCAAAAGTGGCCAACCCGCTGCCGGCATTGATTAAAAAAGAATCGGCGTGGCCATGATAATGCCCTTCAAACTTAAGAATCAAATCTCTGTCGGTAACAGCCCTTGCCAGCCGAAGTGCACTCATACAGGCTTCTGTGCCCGAATTGACAAGACGGATCATCTCACAGCTCGGCACGGATTCTACAATGCTCTCACAAAGTTCAATCTCAGTCTCGCAAGTCACTCCATAACTAAAGCCTCGATCGATCGCGGCCCTGACCGCTTCAACAACCTCTGGAGGATTGTGCCCGTGAATCATGGGCCCCCAAGAACCCACCAAGTCGATATATCGATTGCCGTCTACATCAAACAGAAAGGGCCCTTCAGCTCTCGCCGCGACGAAAGCCTCTCCCCCCACACCGGAAAAACTTCGCACCGGTGAACTCACTCCGCCTGGCATACACTTTCGAGCCCTCTGGTTGAGAATCTTAGATCGCTCAAAATTCAAAATCATTCTCTCTGCTTTTCTCTCATCCGATACCGCAAACTTTCTAAAAAGAAATGGGCGCGGGTGTTTTGTGGATTGTCGCTCAAAACAGTCTGATAGATTTCTTTTGCCCTCGCCACCTCTCCTTGAATTTCATAACAGTGGGCCTGCTCCAAAGAGACCGCAAAACGATCGGGTTCACAGTTGGAGGGAAACTCCTCATGACTCCACTGAAGTGCTTCGTCACAACGATCTCTCAGCGAATAAACCTGAATCAGGTCCAGTTGAATTCTCTTCAGGACATTGCAGTTCTGAGAGCGCTTCGCTTGCTCCCAAGACTGAACGAACCAATGCCTCGCCTGATCAAAATCACCCAGATTCAGATAAGTTCGACCCAGCTCCATTCCAAACTCATAGCTAAATCGAGCCGACTTCATCAAAGGACTGAGAACATCCAAAGACCTCTCAGGCCTCTGGAGATTCAACCTCCAAATTCTAGCCGCCTTGATTCTCAGATCCCAAATCTCGTTTTGATAGCGATTCACTTGGCCGAACTCTTCAAACAATGTGTCGAAGGCCCTTACTGCCGTGGGGTAATCAAATAGCTGCGAGATGGACACCTCGGCTAGACCCTTAAGCGCTCGATAGCGAATGTCGTCCTTCGCTCGGTGATTCTCCAAAACCTGCAGATACAAATACTTTGAGAGTTGGCTTCTCTGTTGTAGAGCTTCTCGCTCTGCCTTTCGGACCAATCTCTCATTCTCAGAGCTACAAGCTAAAAGAGCGCCAAGACTTAGAAAGAGAATAGATCGAGCAAAAGAGAACCAAAATCCACCACGACCCCAATTCTGACGGAATGAATTCCCTAGATACGAGGTGTTATTGCTTAGCCTCATTGGCCTCATCTTCGTGAACGATTCGAGCCACTGAGGAAACATGCTCGCCCTCATCCAAAGCAACCAAACGAATGCCTTGCGTGTTTCTTCCGATCACAGAAATCTCAGAAACCTGCATCCGTATCAACTTTCCTCGGCTGGTCATAATCATGATTTCGTCAGAATCTAAAACCTGAAGCGCTGAAACCACGGGGCCATTTCGTTCGGATGTCTTTATGGTGATGATCCCAATGCCGCCCCTTGATTGAAGTCGATACTCCTCAGATGGCGATCGCTTTCCATAACCAAAGCGACTCACGCTCAAAAGTTTGGAATTTGAATCTACAAGGTCCAAGCTGACCACTCGATCTTGATCTCTGAGCTCGATTCCCTTGACTCCCCGAGCAGAGCGCCCCATCGAGCGCACATCCTTCTCATTAAAACGAATGCTCATCCCGCCTGCTGTACAAAGCAAGACCTCTGACTCACCACTGGTGAGCCGAGCAGATACCAAACGATCCCCTTCTGAAAACTGGATCGCGATAATTCCGGCAGAACGAGGGTGAGAGAAGAGCTTCAGATCAGTCTTCTTCACAATTCCCATCTCTGTTGCCATAAAGACGGATTTTCCTTCTTCGAAATCACGAACGGGTAGAATCGCACACAACTTCTCATCCGTTCGCATTTTAATCAAATTTACCAGCGGTCGACCCTTGGCGGTACGACTGGCAACTGGAACTTCATGCACCTTCAACCAGTACAGTCTTCCCTTATCTGTAAACACTAAGAGATAAGCATGGGTCGAAGCCACAAAGAGATACTCTACAAAGTCATCCTCTTTGGTGCTCATTCCGATCTTGCCATGCCCCCCTCGCTTTTGCGCGCGGTAGACGCTGGTTGCACATCTCTTGATGTAACCAGATTTTGAAACCGAAACGACCATCTCTTCCTCAGAAATGAGGTCTTCAACCACAAATTTTCCAACAGCCGGAAGAATCTTTGTTCTTCGATCATCCGCGTATTTGTCTCGAACGGCCTCGGTCTCTTGACGAATCAAAGCCATCAGCTTTGAAGCAGATCCCAAGAGTTCTTTGATCTCTCCAATTCGAGTTTGCAAGGCATTATACTCATCTTTAATCTTTTGCCGCTCCAAGCCTGTCAGTCTCTGAAGCCTCATATCTAAAATTGCGTTCGCCTGATCAATGCTAAACTCAAACTCTTTAATCAGTGCGACCCTTGCATCTTCTGTCGCTTGAGAAGCCCGAATCACTTTGATCACTTGATCGATATGATCAAGAGCCTTTTCATAACCCTCCAGAATATGGGCTCTCATTTGAGCTTTTCTCAGCTCAAAAACGGATCGTCGAACTACGACATCTTTCCGATGATCGACATAGTTTTGAAGCGCATCTTTTAAGCAGAAAATTTTCGGCTGTTTGTTGTGAATTGCAAGATTGATCACTCCAAAATTTGTCTGAAGAGAAGTCTGTTGATAAAGTTGATTTAAGAGAATCTCTGCGGGGGCATCTCTTTTAAGCTCAACAACGATTCGAATTCCCTCGCGGTTACTCTCGTCCCGAAGGTCCGAAATTCCTTCAATCTTTTTATTCCTTACCAAGTCGGCAATCTGCTCAACTAAAGTCGCCTTATTCACCTGATAAGGAATCTCAGTCACAACAATCTGCTCTTTTGATCCGACATCTTCGACAGAGGCCACCGCCCTCATCGTGACAGAGCCTCTACCCGTTTCATAAGCTCTTCGAATTCCTTCAGTCCCGCAAATGGTCGCACCGGTCGGAAAGTCTGGCCCCGGAATGATTTTCATCAACTCATCCAGATTCATCTGGGGGCGATCAATCAAGGCGATCACGGCATCTAAAACTTCGCCTAAATTATGGGGCGGCATCGAGGTGGCCATTCCAACCGCAATTCCTGTGGTGCCGTTCACCAAAAGATTAGGAATACTGGTCGGTAAAATGATGGGTTCTTGAGTGGATCCGTCGAAGTTTGGTTGAAAATCCACGGTGTCTTGATCAATCTCTGACAAAAACTCTTCTGATATCTTCGCCAATCTCGCTTCGGTGTACCGATAAGCCGCCGCACTGTCCCCATCGATCGAACCAAAATTACCCTGCCCTTCTACCAGGGGGTAGCGCAAGCTCCAGTCTTGAGCGAGCCGAACCATCGAATCATAAACGGCCGAATCTCCATGAGGGTGATACTTTTTAAGAACCTCACCAACAACCCCGGCTGACTTTGAAAACCTTTTTGAGGGCAGAAGCCCCTCTCGATACATCGCATAGAGAATTCTTCGATGAACAGGCTTCAATCCATCTCGAATGTCCGGAATCGCACGACCGATAATGACGCTCATTGCATAGTCGAGATAAGAGTTTCTCATCTCTTGCTCAATCGTGATCGGTAAAACTCCAGTCTTTTCTAAATCTGACATTGCTCGCCCTTACCTTTTAAAAATCAAGATTTCTCACCTTGAGTGCATTCTCTTGGATGAAGTCTCGGCGGTCCTCTACCTCATCTCCCATCAGAATGGTAAAAAGCTCATTCGCCTTCACTGCATCATCCACTTTAACTTGAAGAAGAGTTCTCTTCTTTGGGTCCATCGTGGTATCCCAGAGCTGTTCCGGATTCATTTCACCCAAACCTTTATATCTTTGAATATAAATTCCTTTTTCCCCTCGGTTTCGAATGTGTCGATAAACTTGAACAGGGTGAAAGACCTTAACTTCTTGATCAGCGCTCGTGAGCTTTCCAGGAAATCCGGCCAGCTTCAACATCTCCTGAGCTTGTTGATAAGCTCTGGCAAGACTACCTTCTTTCAGTTCCTCTTGCCTGATTTTAAATTCTCTCTCGTATCCCGCCTCGAAGGTCTTCACATTAATCTCTGAGTCGGCCACCTCTACGGCAAAGCTTTTGTTCAAATACTCTTCTTCAAAAGACTTTTTGAGCTTCTCCCAAAAATCGACCTTCGAGAACCCTTCTGGAGAGTTCGCTAAGGCTGCCACAGCAACAGACAAAAAGTCGACATCGTAATCTTGAGACAACTTCAGAATCGCATTGTTGTACTGAAGCGTCTTCTTCGAAAACGCCTTCAACTCTTCTCCTGAAATCTTCTTGGATCCCCATTCATATTCCAGTTGAGAGATTCCTTCATCCAGAAGAAAATTTGACATTGCCTCTTCTTCTTTGAAGTAGGTCTCTTTCTTTCCTTTTCGAACTTTGTAAAGTGGCGGCTGGGCAATGAACAAATGGCCAGACTCGACCAACTCGGGCATCTTCCTGTAGAAAAAGGTCAACAAGAGTGTGCGAATATGCGATCCATCATAGTCCGCATCCGTCATAATGATCACCTTGTGATATCTTAACTTCTCAAGTTTAAACTCTGATTCGCCAAATCCCGCCCCAAGCGCAGTAATCACCGTCTTGATGTCATCGTGATTTAGAATTTTATCAATTCGAGCTTTCTCGACATTTAAAATCTTTCCCTTCAAAGGGAGAATCGCTTGATACTTGCGATCTCGTCCAAGCTTTGCTGATCCACCCGCAGAATCTCCCTCAACGATGTAAAGCTCACAAAGCTTGGGATCTCTCTCTTGGCAATCGGCCAACTTTCCGGGCAAGCCACTGAAGTCCAAAGCAGACTTTCGTCGAGCCAATTCGTGCGCCCTCTTGGCCGCATCCCTTGCTCGAGCGGCATCAATAATTTTTTGAAGGATCTTTCTGGCAGCGCTGGGCTGTTCATCTAAAAAATACTTCAGCTGCTCATGAACTAAGGATTGTACAATTCCCTTGATCTCTGAGTTCCCTAACTTTGTCTTTGTTTGACCCTCAAACTGTGGCTCCGGAACTTTCACTGAAACGACCGCGCATAAACCTTCTCGACAATCATCCCCCGATAAACTGAACTTAGCTCCCTTTACCATATCATTCGAAGTCGCATAGCCGGTTAGAACTCTCGTGAGAGCCGATCGAAATCCGAGAAGGTGAGTTCCTCCCTCGTGAGTGTTAATATTATTGCAATAACTAAAAACAGTTTCTGAGTAGGTGTCGTTATACTGAAGAGCAACTTCCGTAATGATAGAATCTCTTGTAGCCGTAAAATGGACGATGTCGTGCACCGCATTCTTCTTTTGATTGAGATGCTGAACGAAAGACTTTAAACCGCCGTCGTACTTGAATTCCTCTTTTTTTCCAGATCGTTCATCTTCAAATACAATCCTTACTCCCGTATTCAGAAAGGCGAGCTCTCGAAATCGAGTCGACAAAGTGTCGTGACTGAATTCGGTCGAATCGAAGATTTCCTCATCTGGCCAAAATTGAATACTCGTCCCACGGCGATCTGTATCCCCTACGAGTTGAACGGGAGTTTGAGGGGTACCGCGCTGATAGGTTTGTTCGTGATGTTTACCATCCCGATAAATTCTTAAAATCAACTTCTGAGAAAGGGCGTTGACGACTGATATCCCTACTCCATGCAATCCTCCTGAAACTTTGTAAGCCCCCTCTTGAAACTTTCCTCCGGCGTGAAGAACCGTCATGACCACTTCGGCAGCATCTTTACCCTTCAGGCTGGGATGCGGCCCTACGGGAATTCCTCGACCATTATCTTCGACCGTTACACTGTTGTCTTTGTGGAGTTTTACTACAATCGAATCACAGTAGCCCGCCATGGCTTCATCGATAGAATTGTCGATGACCTCATACACCAGATGATGAAGCCCATTGGGCCCGGTCGAGCCGATATACATCCCAGGCCTCTTACGAACAGCCTCGAGGCCCTCTAAAACCTTAATGTCACCTGCACCATAAGAATCTACTGCTTCGTTAGTCATAATTAAGACTCAGAGACTAGCCCGGAGGGGGGTGAAGTGCAAGTTGTCAAATCCTGTTTAAATGGGTCTCTAGACCCGAATTCTCAGGCTTTTCACTTCCCGAAAGTTCGATCAATTTGAAGCTCGAAAACTGCTCATGAAGCCTTCTCAATTTATGGGCTTCAGCCGTCGTCACAAAGAGTTGACCTTCATAATTTGCCAAATATCCAATCAAGGCTTGAACTCTCTGTTCATCCAGCTCTGAAATAATATCATCCAAAAGAAGCAGGGGGTGGATATTTCTAGTGCCACGAATAAGCTCTAACTGAGCGATTTTAAGGGCAATCACTAAGCTTCTCGTCTGCCCCTGAGACGCATAAGTTCTCACGCTAAACTCAGAGAGTAAAAACTCAATATCGTCACGATGCGGCCCGACCAAGCTATAGCCAGTGGCCTTCTCGGCCTCTATCCGACGAGCAATTCGGAGCTCAAGCTCCTCTTTTTGAAAATCCTCCCTCTCAAAGCCGTGTTGATAGGAAAGATCGACACTCTCTGAAAGCTGAAACAAACTCTGATAAACAAGTCGAAGAATCTCGGCCATCTGAGAAATCGTCTTTCGGCGAATGTCGTAGATTCTCATCGACGATTCAATGTATTGCAAAGTCCAAAGTTCAAGCTCTCTGTCTGATCGTTGGCCCTCTTTGATCCGCTTCAGTAAAAAGTTTCTCTGTTTCAAACACTTATGAAACTGCTTGAAGGCCGCCTCAGCGGTCGGATCTAGGCTCATGGCTAGTTGATCAAAAAAATCTCTTCTCGCCTCTGGTCCCCCCTTCAAAAGGTAAAGATCATCTGGCACAAATGAAACGCTCATCCCCCTTAGCGGATACTTCGCAGGGGATTGTAGTTTCTTATCATCCACCCGAATCACTCTTCGGCCATTCTCTACGCCGATCAAAACCCGAGTATGAGTCGGTTTAGACAAGACGGCCGTTACCGCCATCTGAGATTGTCCCCTTTTGACCAATTCATCTAATCGGTGTGACCGAAAGCTCCGAAGCTGTGAAATCAACGAGAGAGCCTCTAAAATAGAAGTCTTGCCCTGTGCATTTTTACCAACAATGACATTGAGTTGTGGATGAAATTCTTTTGCCTCAAAAAATTCAAAGCGGCGAAGTTGAAAGAGTTTTAAAGATGTAACAAGAATGGGACGGCCCTCTTAGAATTCAATCATCTTCAAGATAACTTCAAAAAAGTCGTTGGACTTTTAAACCTGATCACTACCCAACTGCATGGGCATCACAATGTTTAGCGAGCCATCAAACTTAATTCCCTTCACCACACTTGGCGAGAGAGTGTCAGTAAGCTCCATGACAATATTTTCTTGATCGTCCAAGGCATTCAAAATGTCGATGAAATAGCCCGCATTGAACCCAATCTCGACGGCTTCGCCCTGATAATCAATGTCAACATCCTCTTTGGCTTCACCCAACTTGGGATTGCTAGAAAACAACTGCAATTTCCCATCATGAAACTGAAACTTCACTGACCGAGAGTGCTCCATTGAAAGCACACTGATTCTCTTCAAAGAATTCAGCAACTGCTCCCGACGAACGACTACCCGCTTATCATTATTCTGTGGAATGACGGGCGTATAATCCGGAAACTCCCCATCTAAAAGTCTCATAAACAACTGAAACTGCTGGGTCGGACTCCAAAATACGGCGTTATTTTCCTGAAGACTCAAAAAGAAAAAATCCTCTTCCGCCAGAATTCGTCTCAGTTCCGTCAAACCTTTTCGAGGTAGAATAACTCCGGACTGAAGAATTCCATCGGTCATGCCTTCGATCTCTTGATCCATCATGGATAGTCGATGACCGTCTGTGGCGACCATTCTGAGATAAGACTTTGACTTTGCCTTCAGCTGCTCTAAAAACACACCACTCAGATCGTAACGAGTCTGATCGCTCGAAACAGCAAAGATGGTATGATCAATCATTTCTGCAAACTGACCAGAGGTTAGCTTCACAGACTTTGATTGATCGATTTGAGGGAGTTGAGGAAACTCATCTGAATCTTGACCTACAAGTTTAAAAACGCTCTTGCCTGAAAGAATCTCCACCCAAAAATTCTCAAAAATCTGAACCTTCACCTGACTTTCAGAAGTCAGCTCTCGAACAATTTCGTAAAGGCTCTTGGCAGGTAGTGCGACTTTTCCTGACTGCAAGACTCGGGCCGGAATTTTTACACGAACTCCAACTTCCAGATCGGTCGCAGAGAAAATCACTTCATTCCCGACGGCTTCGACTAAAATATGACTCAAAATGGGAATCGTGTTCTTTCGGTCTACGACCGATTGCACGCGTTGAAGAGTCTTTAAAAGACTCTCACGATCTACCTGAAAACCTGGTTTTTCTTGGCCAGCCATTATTTTTAACCCACCCCAGGTTTAGGCAGCTTCCTAATCTTTGTAAACAGCTTTTAAACCGCGAAAAAAGCCCTTAATCTCGCCTAAATAGGGCCTGAACCACAAATTTACACTCGAGGGAGCGCTGCCAGAGATTGGGCACTTTGGTGGACCCGATCGGGATCGAACCGACGACCTCTACAATGCCATTGTAGCGCTCTCCCAGCTGAGCTACGGGCCCGATAACACACACGCCTCATCTCCTTTGTGAAAGGAGTTTGACGGCAATCTCTTCAAACTTCCTGCAACATTGCTTACCGAGCCTTCGAAAAAAGGGCTACTTTTTTAAAAGGGATTGTCGGCACTCTTTCTAGAAGTGGAGGTTTTTTGAGGGCAGAGCCTATAAGAGCTTTTTGCAGTTCTTCAAAAGCTGAAGCCTAGCCTTGAATCTTTCTACAAATCCTGTGGATATTTATGCACAGCGTCATCGATTGTTGATGGCTTTTTTCTTAAAAAAAATTTTTTTCTAGTAGTAGTAGGGCCTGTGAATTTGTGGATAACCCAATCAAATATTTGAATTTATTAAGAATATTCTTCAACAGCCTGTGTTCAATTGATCACAGATTTTGCCCTGTTTCTAGATTTGTGCACAGGACAGGCATTCTATCCACAGCAATTCACAGCTTATGCACAGGTTTTATGCACAGGAATTGTGCATAAAATAAATTTATGCACAGCTGTGGATAAATTCCTGTGAATTGCCTGTGCATAACTTCATTTCATGCACAGAACTGACACGCTGAGTTGACATATTTTTGTGGAGGCTGTGCATAAACATTAAAAGATAAGTAATATCAATTGTTTAAAATCAACAGGCCTGTGCATAAACCTGTGCATAAACTGTGGATAAAAGGCTCGACCCTGTGCATAAATCTTCAGCCTGTGCATAAATTGTGCATAAATTTTGATCATCCAGAGGGGGATTTGACGCAATCGCTCATAAGGCTTTCGGGCCTTTTGCGCTGACTCGCCAGACCTGATCGTTACGCACAAGCCTTGTTTTCTACAGATTCAATAATGAAATCTACATAAATATTTGATATTACGGGAGATATATATAGTATTTATACAGAGTATAGCCAATATTTCATTGCTGAAGTATAGTCAAGATATGAGGAATTCAATCAAAGAAGAGCGGATTGAATACGGGACACCTGAGGCGGGTGGCGTGCTGTGGAAGGCCTTTGATCGCTCCAGAATCGAGCTTGATATGAAGCCTTCAGAGGTGTCTAGGCTTCTTGGAATCAAGCTGCCAACAATTGAAGGCTGGAAGAAGAAAGGGTCCATCCACCAAGAAAACAAGTCAAATGACAGGCTCCCCCAGAGGATTGAGGTGGTTTATACATTCATAGCGATATTTCGAAGCTTGGCGGCCGTCTTTTCTAGCAGAGACGATCGCCGACAGTGGATGTTTACCAAAAATCTTCATTTTGAGGGGCAGTCACCCTTTGACTATGCTTCCAAGAGCCTGAACAATTTGTTTGTTCTCAACACCTATCTTAACTTTCGGCGCGGGGTGGGTGTTTAAATTGAATATTTATCGAATTGTTGAACATCAGGCCGCGTCCGCTATTCGGCTCGTGACGGATACACAAGATGAATATGAATTTATAGAGACTGAACTGGACTCCTTGCGCCCCGCCTTAAAGCAAACGAGTCATCACCTTTTGATAAAGAAGCCATTTTCTTATCCGACACCTGTTCCCTTAGATTTCTCGCGGCGCTTCACTCCGCCTGGCTCGGATCTTCTTGCTTTTTATGGATCAGAGTATCTGACAACTGCTGTCTATGAACTGGCCTATCATTTCATGGAATTCCGAATTCATCTCCCTGCTCCCTCACAGGTTTCAGAACCCAGAACCGCTTTTAGTGTAGAGTTCGATCCATCTGATGGCCTCAATTTGAACTCTCACCCAAAGATCGATTTGATTGCCTCAAAAAAATCTTATGAGGTTTCACAACAGATTGCAGAGGAGAACAAGGGTGTGCCAAGTATACTGTATCCTTCATGTCGTGGCCCCAACCACGAGCTAAATGTTGCCGTTTACGATATTCAAAAGCTCGGGACTGACATTGAGCAAACTCAGACATTGAAATTTGTCTATCTTCATAAACAGCAAAGCTCGCTCATATTTTTTGAAGGCGAGTCAAACCCAAGACACAAAGTTGCTTGGAGTGAAGTTGCCTAAGAATAAAGAAGAGATGTTTGAAAAGACGACATCTCTGAAGGTTAGAGTGTGTTTAACTCTTTGATTTCTGTCTCTAGCTTCGAAACACTCTCTCGAAGTATGGGGTCACTGGCTTGCATTCGACCGACGCGGCGGATGGCGTGAAGGACGGTCGTATGATTCTTGCCCCCAAACAAAGTCCCAATGTCTGGTAGAGAAAGATTGCTGTATTTTCGACACAAAAACATCGCGAGCTGTCTAGGAGTGGAAAGTTCTCGAGTCTTCTTGTCTGACCGAAGATCGTTCAGACTCATTCGAAACTGGCGCGCCACGAGTTTCATGATTTCTTCAGGATCTTTAAAAATTTGATTGGCCCCTTGCGACTCCGGTTTCAGAACTTTCTTGGCGAGTTCCATATTAACCTCACCACCCGTCAAGGACGCAAAGGCCCCCAACTTCAAAAGTGCGCCTTCAAGCTCTCGTATGTTCGCCCGAAAAGTCTTTGCCAACAAAAATGCAACATCTTCGGGTAGTTGAATTCCGTCGGCCTCTGCTTTCTTGTAGACAATTGCAACACGAGTCTCCATTTCAGGAGGTTGAATATCGACGATCAAACCCATCTCGAAACGACTTCTGAGTCGATCTTCTAAGCTTTGAATATCCTTTGGAGCGCGGTCAGAGGATAAGACAATCTGCTTCTGATGTTCATACAACGCATTGAAGGTGTGAAAGAACTCTTCCTGTGTTCTTTCCTTTCCAGAGATGAATTGAATGTCATCAATGATCAAAACATCACAACTCTTTCGATATCTTTCTCGAAACTCTTCCATCTTTTCAAATCGAATGCTTTCAATCATATGGTTCGTGAATTTCTCGAAACTCGTATAGTGCACTCGCTTAGAAGGAAACTTCTCTTTGATCTTCAGAGAAATCGCGTTGAGAAGATGTGTTTTCCCCAAGCCGACCTCGCCGTAGATGAAAAGCGGATTGTAATGTTTACCCGGGTCTTCAGCCACCGTGAAAGAAGCGGCGTGCGCAAATTGATTACTTGCGCCCACGACAAAAGTTTCGAAACCATATTTCGGATTGATTAAACTTCCATCAGAAAGTGAGTTTGATTTTCTCGAAGTCTTTGGGCTCTGAGAACTCGCCAAGGACTTCTTCAGGCTCTCGGCCGTGAGAGGAGGAGAGCTCTGCCGAGGTGGCCGCGAGCCAGATCGCCCCTTCCCCTTCGAAAATTCGAGCCCAAACTGATGATCAGAAGCCTCATCAAACTTCTCTTGAATCAAGCCCGCATAGTGGTCATGCACCCAGTTCGCGTAAAATTGATCGGGAAAGCCCAGAATTAACAGGTTCTCTTTGTGGCCTAAGAGCTGAATAGTGAGTATAAAAGATTGAAAATACTGAGGTTTTACCTCTTTCTCAATGCCTTGTAGCGCTTTCTCCCAGGCCTCTCTCATCTCTGGGGGAATATCGGCTTTCATGTCTTGCTTCTGTTTTTCGGGTAGCATAGGAATTTCAATCAAGTTACTAGTAAATTCCAATCAAACGGTTGTTTGCTTTGCTTCGTCAAAGCATTTTTTAAGAAGCTCCCTTGACAGAAATAATGGGGAGTATTGAAGTCGTGAGGCGCTATGAAAAGAACTTATCAACCCAGCAAACTTAAACGAAAAAGAACCCACGGTTTTTTGTCTCGAATGGCAACGGTCGGCGGTCGTAATATTATCCGTGCTCGTCGGGCAAAGGGCCGTAAAAAGCTGGCTCCTGGAGTTTACGAGAAGTAAGACAAGCGAGCGTGGCTCAATCTGAAGCTTTCTCTAAGAACCGGCGTCTTTTGAAGCGCCAAGACTTTGATAAAGTCTTTATGGCAGCAAGACAGCGGGGCCAAGGCGGCTCCATGCGATCAGGTTGTTTGCTGGTGTATTGGAAAAATACAGACAGTCCAGCCCGACTGGGATTGTCGGTCTCAAAGAAGGTCTTGAAGTCTGCTGCTAAACGAAATGTGTTTAAACGAAGTATGAGGGAGTTTTTTCGGAAAAATTCTAATCGATGTCGAGCCGATTTCGTTCTTCGACTTCTTTCGGCTCCACGAAAACTCCAGCCAGGAGTCTTTCTTGAAAATTTGGAGATTTTGAAAAAGAGGCTGGGAGAAAAATGTTAAAAGCCGGTCTTCGTTTTGGCTGCCTATGTCTTTTATTTGTCTATCAGTCCTTCAGTCGTGTGATTTTTTTCCTGTCGCATTGCATTGGGATACCGAGTCAATGTCGATACCCCATCAGCTGCTCAGAGTTTGCAAAGATTCAACTGGAACAAGAAGCTTCGTTACCGAGGGCAACTAAACGGATCGTCTTGCGATTGCTTTCTTGTAATCCCTGGTCTAGCTTTTTTTATTCTCCACTGCCTGAGTCTTTAATGCGGCAAGAGAGTAGCAAAGGGAAATAAACGCGTGGATTTTCGAACACTTATCGGCATTTGCTTGATGATCATTGTGTACTTCGTTTTTGTGGTGCCGCCAGCTACTCAAGACAGGCCAAGCCCAGAACCCGACGAAAGCAGCAGCAGTAGGGAGCAAGCGGAGCTATCCGCCCCGACTGAGAGAAAAGCGCCCCAGCCCGATCGGGTGGTGCGACCAGAGATATCAGAACTTCGAAGGAAGAATTTTGTTTTCTCTACTGACCGCTTACGGCTGGGCTTGAACGCCTTGGGAGAGATTCAGTCCATCGAAGTCCTTAACTATGCGGTCGAGCCTCAATCAGAAGAACAAGTCGCCTGGGACTTTCGAGATCGAGCCTTCAACGAGACCCGCCTGTTTATCAACGATCGGCAGGTGGTCTTTTCTCTTAAAGAGGCCTCAGAAAATCAGATTCGCTTAGAAGCCCGTTCTTCGGATTTCGTGATTGAGAGACTGATTGAGCTTCAACCAAATGCCTACGCCCTAGCGGTGACAGATCGCGTCAAGAATACGGCTTTGACGAGGGCTATCGTTGATCTTCAGATTTTGCTCAGAAAGGAGATTGAAGATGAGAAGAAGGTGGAGGGAATTCAAAGGTTCTTCGCTTTCTTGGTCCCCCCTGCCGATTACCAACAGGCGGTTTGGCTGCAGAACTCAAATTTAAAAAAGGACTTTCTTTCCTCTTTGGCTATTCACAAAGAGCCTGATCCCATCACGGAATTGGTCGGTTGGTCTGGTTTTAGCACCAAGTACTTCTTTTTGGGCTTCATTCCTCTGAACGCCAGTATCGAAGAGCTTAGAATCAGTCGACGAAGTGAAGATTGGGCAAGCCAAGAACTTCGCTTGTTTCAGCGGCAGCTTTTGCCTGATGAGACGACCGAGTATCGATACACCTATTACTTGGGGCCGAAACGGATGCAAGAGCTAGAGAAGGTGGGTTTCGAACTCGGAAAGGTGATCGATTTTGGTCGTTGGATTGGGCCGATATCAAGGCTCTTGTTGACGATGTTGACCATCTTCCACTCATGGATACCGAACTATGGCATTGCCATTATTCTCTTAACCGTCTTTGTGAAATGTCTTCTCTTTCCTCTGACCTATAAGTCGGCCGTTTCAATGAGGAAGCTCTCGATTGTTCAACCGAAAATGAAAGAGATTCGAGACAAGTTCAAAAACGATCAAAAGCGAATGCAAACAGAGATGATGGCTCTTTATCGAAAGGAGAAGGTGAATCCGATTGGGGGCTGCCTTCCCATACTCCTACAGTTTCCGATATTTTTTGCTCTATACCGAGTCTTTTATGAATCCTTTGAAATGAGGCATGCGGAGTTCTTTTGGTGGATTCAAGATTTGTCAGCCAGAGACCCTTGGTTTGTCATCCCCGTCTTGATGACTTTTCTGATGTATTTTCAGCAGAAACTGATGCCCATGCCAACGACGGGTGAAGACAATGAGATGGTTCGCATCCAAAAAGCGATGTTTAAGTGGATGCCGATTATGTTTGGAGTTTTTATGCTGTTTTTCCCGTCAGGACTCACCCTATACTTCTTGTCAAACGCCGCTATTTCGATCGCTCAGCAATACTTTGTGAACAAGCGCTTGGATGTGATTATGCCAAGACCAGAGATTAAGCCTGCGAAACCGAAGTCATGAGTTCTCAAGATTGCATTGTAGCCCTTGCTAGCGGGAGGGCGGTCGCAGCCCTTTCGCTCATTCGTGCCTCTGGAGAGGGCATTTTTGAGATTTTCAAGTCGATGCTTCAGTCTGAAGTCCAACTTGAGCCCAATCATTCTCAGTTCTGTCGGCTTTATTCTCAAGGGGAGCCCATTGACGAGGTCGTGGCCACTTACTTTAAGGCTCCAAAATCTTTTACCGGCGAAGATATGATTGAAATCAGCTGTCATGGAAACCCCCTGATCGTAGAAAGAATAATAGAAGAATTTGTTTCACGTGGAACACGAATTGCGGAAGCCGGTGAGTTTTCAAGACGGGCCTATAAAAACAATAAAATGAGTCTGTGGGATCTGGAGGCCTTGGATCTTTTGATGTCGAGCTCTCAAGTGGAGGGAGTTCGTTGGGCAATTCGCTCTAAGTTAGAGGCTTCAGGTCTTAGGCTTCAAGACTTTCGCAATAGACTCTCAGAAGTTCTGTCTCAAGTGGAGGCAGAACTCGATTTTCCTGAGCACGAAGTGGATCAGGGCACAAGAGACGGCCTGACCAAGGCGATCGAAGCCATGGCTTTGGAGCTAGAGTCTTGGGCCATCAGCTTTGAAAAAAGTCGATCCCACTTTTTCTCTCCTAAAGTTGCCATTCTGGGGCCTCCGAATGTGGGCAAGTCTTCTCTTTTTAACTGTTTGTTGGGTCAAGAAAGGGCAATTGTTTATAATCTCGCAGGCACGACTCGCGATCTGCTGGAGGCTCAGCTCCGTTTGGGCGGTCTCGATCTTTGTTTGGTGGATACGGCTGGGCTCAGAGAGAGCTCGGATCCCCTAGAGAGGCTCGGAATGCAAAAGTCTTTGGAGGTCTTGAAAGCCGCCGATCTTGTTCTATGGCTCAGCGATCAGGCAGAGCCAGCCCCCCAAAGCTATCGGGAGCTTGCGAAAGATTCAAAATGGCTCTTTCTGGCAACAAAATCTGATTTGCGGGCAAGGGAGCAGAGAAAAGAGGCTTGGATCTATATCTCAAGCCAGACTGGCGAGGGAATCGAGAAACTCAAGAAAGAGCTTCTCAGTTGGCAGAAGGGCCGACCCGACTTTGAAGGCAGCCTTCATCTGAGCTCCGACCGCCAATGCCAACTGGTGAGGGAGGCTCAGTCTCTTTTGTCAGAGGCTCTAGATCTGGCCGCCGGTTCAGCTGAGCTGGAGTGGCTGGCCCAAAAACTAAGGGAAGCCAATCAGAGACTTGAACCCCTTATCGGAAAGATTGGGCATGAAGAGATTCTGGGAAGGATTTTGTCTCGTTTTTGCATTGGAAAGTGATATGTTTCATGTGAAACAAGTCTTGGTGGGCCTGTTTCACATGAAACACCGAGCTTGTGGCTTAGAAAATGAAGCTTTTGAAAGATAGTTACGATGTCATTGTGGTAGGCGCTGGGCATGCAGGGGTTGAGGCTGCCCTGGCCGCGCAAAGAAAGGCTCTCAAGGTTCTCCTTCTCAGCATGAGCGCTGATCAGATTGCCACAATGTCTTGTAACCCTGCCGTTGGGGGGCTCGGAAAGAGCCAATTGGCCAAAGAGCTGGATATCTTGGGCGGTCAGATGGCCCGAATTGCCGACCAATCAGCCCTTCAGTACCGTGTTTTGAACGCGAGAAAGGGTCCGGCGGTTCGAGCGACGAGAGTTCATTGTGACCGGCACGAGTATCGGCAGAGAATGAAGTTCTTTGTGGAGTCTCAAGAGGGTCTCTATCTGAAGCAGGCCCAGGTGACAGAACTTCTATTTGAGGGGCATCAGTTGATTGGTTTGAAAACCAAGGGGGGACAGCCCTACTATTCACGACAAATTGTGATCACAACGGGCACCTTTATGAACGGAAAGGCTCATTTAGGCCACACAAGCTTCTCTGCAGGCAGGGCTGGCGAAGCGGCCTCTGTGGGACTTTCAGATTTTCTGAGCTCGATTGGGCTAAGAATTCGTCGATTCAAGACCGGCACTGTACCGAGAGTTGATGCCAGAAGCATTGATTTTACGAAAACAGAGGAGCAGGCCTCAGATCCAGAGGCCTCTAGCCTTTCTTTCTTTACGAAAGAGCGAAGAAAGGATCTTGAGCCCGCTCATTTGACCTATACGAACCCAAGAACTCATGAAATCATCCGACAGTCGATGGACCAATCCCCCCTTTACAGTGGGATGATCGAGAGTCGAGGGCCTCGATACTGCCCCTCAGTAGAGGACAAGGTGCTTCGATTTCCTGACAAAGACAGGCATCAAGTCTTTTTGGAGCGAGAAGGTCGATGGACTCATGAGGTATATGTTGGAGGGCTCTCCACGAGCCTTCCCTTAGACCGCCAAGAGGAGTTTTTAAGGAGTATTGAAGGGCTAGAGAGTGTGGAGATTATTCGACCGGGCTACGCTATAGAGTACGATTATCTCGACTCGACCCAATTGAAGCATAATCTGGAGGTGAGAGATGTTCCGGGGCTTTTCTTTGCCGGGCAGGTGAACGGAACTTCAGGCTATGAGGAAGCCGCGGCCCAGGGCTTGATGGCTGGAATCAATGCCGCTCTACGAGCGAAGGGGGAGGAGGCCTTTACTCTGAAGAGAGCGGAGGCTTATACGGGGGTTTTGATCGATGACTTGGTAGAGCGAGGCACCGAGGAGCCTTATCGAATGCTGAGTTCTCGTGCAGAGTGGCGGCTTTTGCTCAGAGAGGACAATGTGGATCAGAGACTCTTTCCCCACGCCAAAAGACTGGGCCTGCTGAGTGAGGCTGATCTAGAGAGTTTAGAGTCGAGACTGAGTCTCCGCCAGGAAAGCATGGCGAGACTCTCTAAGATCAACTTAAAGGCTTCAGAGCATTTAAGTCTCTTTAGGAGCTTGGGCTTAGAACCCCCTAGCCGACCCATGAGATTTGTTGACTATATGAGGCGACCGGAATTCAAGACGGAGCATCTTGGGCCCATTCTTGAAGCCCTTGAAGAAGGCTTTGAACTCTCTGATATGGATTGGACTCAGATCCTGACAGACCTCAAGTACTCGGGCTATGTGAAGCAAGCAGAGACTCAGATTCATCAGATGGACCGAATGGAAAGAATGAAAATACCCGAGGCCTTAAACTTTGGAGAGATTAAGGGCCTACCCATCGAGGCCATCGAGTCTTTGTCGAAGAATCGGCCACGAAGTTTTTTTGAAGCCAAACGATTGCAAGGGCTGACACCCGCGAGTTTGCAAGTCTTGGCATTATATATTCAAAGGGAGCGCAAGAATCATGCTTGCCAGAAGGCCTAAGTCTTTGATTAAATTATTTTTATTAGGTCTTTGGGGGGGCCATGACTCAAAGTAAATTGCGAAAAAGAATTTCTGTTGCCAATCAGAAGGGTGGTGTTGGCAAGACCACTACTTCTGTCAATTTTGCTGCGTCGCTCGCGGCCGCTGGCCATAAGAGTTTGCTGATCGACCTTGACCCTCAAGGCAATGCCAGCAGTGGCTTAGGGCTCGACCGTTATTCAGCCAAGACAATTTATGATGTGCTGATTGGTCGGCTGAATTTAGAAGAGAGTATTCAGTCAACGGCCCTTGAGAATCTATTTGTGATTCCTGCGAATCAGAACTTGATTGGAGCAGAGGTAGAACTGATCAATGCCATTTCTCGCGAGAGAAAACTGAAGACCGCCTTGAAGAACTTGCCAGAGGATATTGAGTTCGTCATCTTTGACTGCCCACCCTCTTTGGGACTTCTGACCATTAATGCCTTTACCGCAAGCGACAGCCTGCTGATTCCCATTCAGTGCGAGTACTATGCGATGGAAGGGCTGGGCCAGCTTTTGAACACCTTTCAGATTGTGAAAGAGGATCTGAACGAGGATTTAAAGATCGAAGGCATTGTTCTTACGATGTTTGATCCCCGCACCAAATTGACGCATGAAGTCGTTAGGGAAATGAAGTCGCACTTTAAAGATGAGCTGTATGAGACAGCTGTGCCCAGAAACATCAAGCTCTCAGAAGCTCCGAGTTTTGGAAAGCCTGTCATTTTGTATGATCATGAGTCAAAGGGTGCAACGGCCTATATGAGTTTGGTCGAGGAGTTTCTGAAGCGGAATTCTCTGCCACTTCCTGATTGGAGAGAAAAGCTTGCTGCATTGTTTCCAGAGGATTCAATTCAAGAATCTCCTGGGGCAGAGGAATTGGCGGCGGAGACCGAGTCTCAGATGGCAGAGCTTGAGGAGGCCGCAGAATCCCCTGGCCGCGTCAAATCAGGAGTCGAATTGAGTTTCGAGAGCAGCGAAACTTCAGCAGATCGCGAAGTGGCTGTCTCAGCATCTGAAACAGAATCTGGGGAATGGAAGTCGCCCTATGCTTTGGAGAGAATTTCTGAAGACATTGGGGACGGGTCAAGCGCAGACGCTTAAGCAGGAGAGGGCGAGAGGAATATGGAAACCACACAGCAATCCGGAACAAGAAGTGTATTGGGGCGGGGCATTGGAAGTTTGCTTCCGGAGTCCAACAACAAGCGAGGATATATACTTTGTCCCATTGGGGAGCTTTATCCGAACCACGCTCAGCCTCGAAAGCACTTTGACCAAGAAAAATTAGAGGAGCTGGCCCAGAGCATCCGAGAAAAGGGAGTGCTTCAGCCCATTTTGGCGAAGAAAACCGACAAGGGCTATGTGATTATCGCTGGGGAGAGACGGTGGAGAGCCTCTCAGTTGGCCGGAAAGACAGAAGTTCCCGTCATCGTCAAGGAGCTTTCAGATCACGAAATTCTCGAACTCGCTTTGATCGAAAATATTCAGCGAGAAGACTTGAACCCGATTGAAGAGGCGGAGTCTTACCAGAGATTGATTATTGATTTGGGACTCACTCAAGAAGAAGTCTCTCAGAGGGTCGGAAAGGACCGATCGACCATTGCCAATGCTCTCAGGCTCTTAAAGCTCTCAAAAGAGGTTCGAGAGAAGTTGATGACCGGCGAACTTAGCGTGGGGCATGCTCGGGCATTGATTGTTGTTGAGGACAAGTCCATTCAAAACAAGATCATGAAGGAGATTCTGGAGAAGGCTTTTTCGGTACGGCAGGTGGAGGCCTTGGTCAAAAAAGTTAAGAGTACTGGGGACTTACCAACAGACGGGCCGAGCGAGAAGCGATTGAACGAGAAGACGGCCTCTGAGTTTGAGGCGGTACAGGATGAGCTTCGAAGAATTCTTGAGACTCGTGTTGAAATTAAGGCCCACGACTCAGGCCGAGGGCAAATTCAAATTCAGTATTTGACGCGGGATGACTTTAATCGAATTGTAGATAAGATAAGGAATGGCCATATCCGCTAAGAAACTTCAGATTCCTGAAACCATCACTCTTTTAGATAAGGGTTGCGAGTTTCAGGGCAAGCTTTCGTTCGAAGGCGTGGTTCGAATTGACGGCGTTTTTCGTGGAGAAATTTTTTCTCAAGATCATTTGATTATTGGGGAAGGCGCACTGGTGGAGGCAAGCATTCAGGTGGGCACCCTTGAAGTGGGTGGGCGATTCAAAGGCCAACTCATCGCGAGAGATCGGCTCATTATTCATTCGACGGGCCAGGTCGAGGCTGAAGTTAAAACCAAAGATCTCGAAGTTCAACTGGGGGCGCTCATCGACGGCAATTTAGAGATGGGAAACTTCAGAGATTCGAAGCTGGTCAGCACAGAGCCCCTGCCAAGTTTGGCCAATCTTTAAGGGGAGTGTCGCTAATGGCCCATCTACTTTGGCGGCTGCGTCGCTGCGCTTCTCGAGTGGCATTTGGACCACTAACCTTCGCGCATCTGGACCCTTATCGCCACTCCCGAATCGAGAGTTTGGCGACAGTTCCTTAAGGCGCTCGACATGAGATTCTGAGCCTCTTTTCAGAGGCTTTTTCTGCATCATTCCTGAGATGGATTTCTTTGACTCCATAGGGTGAATTCGTTAAGACGGGTCATCGTTTTCAGGAACAGAATGTATGGAATTTAACCCGATTTTAATGGCACTGTCCTTCCTGTTTTTTGCAGGCCTTGTGGTCGTTCTGAAGTTTTTATATATCGACCCTGTTTTAGCTCTTTTGAAGAAGCGAGATCAGTTGACGGTAGGTCAAAAAAAGAGCGCCAATGAATTGGAGCAAAAGTTAGAAGAAATCTCCGAAAAGTACCATTCTGCGATCACCAAGACAAAAAGGGATTTAGAGGCCGTTCGTTCTGAACAGCTTGAGAGAGTTCGAAAAGAGTCAGAGGCCAGACTGAAGCAAACCGAGAGGGAGCTGGGTCAGAAAATCAAAGAGCATGACAGAGAGCTTGCAAGGGAGCTTGAGGCGGTGAGCGAGAAGATTCCTGATTTGGCTTCGAGTATTTCACAAGAGATTAAGAGGGCTTTGATCGAGACGAGAGTGGTGAGAAGCTCATGATTTTTCATACGATCAACTTGCTGATTCTTGTCGGACTGATTTATTTTCTCAGCCGCAACAAGCTTAGAAAGTATTTTCAGGATCAACGGGCCGAACTGTCGACTGCAATCGATGAGGCTGAAAAAGATTTTATTGAGATCAAGACGAAGTATGATGAGATGCTCGCGAGGATTGATGGACTCGACACTGAGATTTTAAACATTAAAAAGACCGCTTCTGCGGCTATAGAAACTGAGTGTTTAAGGCATAAAAAAGAGACGGACTTAGTGATTCGTCGAATGCTTTCGGATGCGGATTTGAAGAATCAGCAAAGCCTTGAGAGAGCGAAAGAAGATTTTAAAGAGCGACTTGTTCAGGCGGCCTTTGAAGAGGCTGAGGCAGAGATGAGAAGTTATATGAAAAAGTCTGAAGAGCTATGGATTTCTGAAATGCTTTCGGCAAGCTCTAGCGACTCAGAGAGGAAGAATTATGCGTCGTGAAAGAGAGGCCGCAAGCCGATATGCGAAGGCCCTTTTTGAGCTCTGTCAGTCGAGTTCGGACGCCGAGGGGTCGGATGCCGCATCGGTTCTTGAAGAGTTAAAGCTGTTTCAAAGCTGCTTTCGCTCAGACCCTCAGATTAGAAAGTTTTTTTTAAGCCCGATTGTGAGCAAAGAAGACAAGCTTGAAGCCCTGAAATCTTTAGAGGCTGTTGTTGAGAAGTCGTATCGGTTTTTCTGTCTTCTTGTTCAGGCGGATCGCTTTTCCGTCCTAGATGATATTGTTGATATATTTCAACAGCTAGTGGAAGAAGAGGCTGGAGAGCTGAGCGTCGAGTTGAGATTGGCCCGATCGATAGAAGAGCCCACGAAGAACCGAATTCGGGACTTTTTAGAAAAGCAGTGGAAAAGATCCTTGAGAATTCAGATCAAGGAAGTGCCGAGTCTTGTTGGCGGTTTTGTGGCGGTGGCTCGAGGCCGAAGTTTTGATGGAAGTGTTCAGACACAATTGAATCGATTAAAGCAAAGTATCGCAAAGCCTGCGGTTTAAAGAAGCGTAGAGAGGAAAAAAATGGCAATTCGTGCAGAAGAAGTCAGGGATATTCTCAAATCAAAAATCAGGAAATTTGAGAGAGTTTTAGAGGCGAAAGACACCGGAACCGTGATCTCGGCCAGTGACGGGATCGCTCGTGTTTACGGTTTGGAGTCCGCTATCTACGGAGAGTTGGTAGAGTTTTCAAACAATGTAAAAGGGCTGGTTCTGAACCTCGAGAGTTCGGATGTGGGAATTGCTGTGCTCGGGGAGTACGAGAAGATCAAAGAGGGCGACAGCGTTAAGAGAACTGGCGAGATTGCGTCGGTGCCAGTAGGCGAAGCTCTTTTGGGTCGAGTCGTCGATGGGCTTGGAAATGCCATCGACGGAAAAGGGCCCATCAATTCAAAAGACCGCCGACCGATTGAAGAAAAGGCTCCCGGCATTGTTCCTCGGCAGAGCGTAAAGGAGCCGATGCAGACCGGCATCAAGGCGATCGATGCAATGATTCCGATTGGTCGTGGACAGCGCGAATTGATTATTGGGGATCGTCAGACTGGAAAGACGGCGATTGCAATTGACACTATCATTAACCAGAAGGGCCAGGGGGTTCTTTGCTTTTATGTCGCGATTGGGCAAAAGCAATCATCCGTTGCTCAAGTGGTAGCAAAACTAGAGAAGTTTGGGGCCATGGAGTACACGACTGTCATTTCAGCTTCAGCCACCGATTCGGCCACACTTCAGTTTTTGGCCCCGTACTCCGGATGCGCCATGGCAGAGTATTTTCGAGACAAGGGAAAACATGCTCTGATCATTTACGATGACTTGTCGAAGCAAGCGGTCGCCTATCGGCAGCTTTCTCTTTTGCTTCGAAGGCCTCCTGGTCGAGAGGCTTATCCGGGGGATGTCTTTTACATCCATTCACGGCTGCTAGAGAGGGCGTGCAAGCTTTCAAACGAAAGGGGTTCGGGTTCGCTGACCGCGCTTCCGATTATTGAGACTCAAGCGGGAGATGTTTCTGCCTATATCCCAACCAATGTGATTTCTATTACCGATGGTCAGATATTTTTGGAGACCGATTTGTTTTACTCTGGGGTTCGTCCAGCGATCAATGTTGGAAACTCGGTCTCGCGGGTTGGAGGGAGCGCCCAGATTAAGGCGATGAAATCTGTGGCAGGCAGTTTGAGGTTAAATCTGGCCCAGTATCGAGAGCTCGAGTCTTTTGCACAGTTCGGAAGTGATTTGGACGCCGCCACTCAGAAACAGCTCAATCGAGGAGCTCGGCTTGTTGAAATTTTGAAACAGGGTCAATACAGCCCCTATCCGGTTGAGAAGCAGGTGGTGATGATTTTTGCTGGAGTGAATGGCTTTCTTGACGAGATTCCGGCGAATCGAGTGAAGGCTTTTGAAGATGAGTTTCTGCCCTTCCTCGAAAGCCATCATCAGGGCCTTCTAGACGACATTCGAAACAAGAAAGTCTTGGATGACGCCATGAGGCCGACATTGGAAGCGGCTATTAAAAGATTTAAAGAAGATCATTTTCAGTTTCAGATGAAGTCGGAGAAGTAGATTTGTCGGGCTTGAAGGAAATTCGAAAGCGAATCTCGAGTGTAAAGAACACTCAGAAGATTACGAAAGCCATGAAGATGGTTTCCGCCGCGAAGCTGCGCCGAGCGCAAGAGAGAGCTCAAGCCTCTCGACCCTACGCCGAGGAGCTGCAAAAAATCGTGCGCAACATTCTGGCAGAGCATGAATTGGACTCGCCACTCTGCCACGAAAGAAAAGTAGAGAAGGCTTTAGTGGTGGTGATTGGTGCAGATCGGGGCTTGTGCGGCAGTTTGACTTCTAATCTTTTAAAGCGCGCTCACAAAGAGATTGAAAGTTCAGGAATTTCGACTGAGGTCTTTGCTTTTGGAAAGAAGGCCGTGAATTACTTTCAGAAGCGATCCGTGCCGATCTTTAAAAAAGAAGTCGACTTGATGAAGCGAGTGGACTTCAGTTTCGTGAAAGAGATTTCGAGTGAGCTTCAATCTAAGTTTAGCTCTGAGGCCGTTGATCGGATCGATGTGGTCTACAATGAGTTTTTCTCTCCGGTCGTTCAGAAGCCTCGGGTAGAGAGGCTTCTTCCCCTATCGATTGAGAGTCAACTCGAAGACGGAGAAGAGGGGCTTGAGTCTAGCTTGAAGAGCTTTAAGTATGAGCCAGAGGCGAAGGTCTTGGTAAGAGACTTGCTTCCGATGTTGATTGACTTTCAGATCTATCGAGCGTTTTTGGAGTCCTTTGCGTCTGAGCATGCGGCAAGAATGGCGGCCATGGACTCTGCCAGTAATAATGCGAGGGATATGATCGGAAGACTCACCTTGAAGAAAAACAGAGCCCGTCAGGCGGCAATTACCAAGGAGCTGATGGAGATCATTGGCGGAGCCGAGGCGATTGCTTAAATAGAAGTTTTATAGAGAAGATTTTTAGGAAAGAGGAAAGAAAGGACGAACAATGTCGAGCCAAGCCAAAGAGTCGAATGAAGGAATAATCGAAAGAGTGATCGGACCGGTTGTGGATGTGCGGTTTGAAAAGGGAAATCTTCCGCCTATTTATGCGGCGCTTAAAGTTTCGAACTCTACGATTAGTAGTGAAGAGGAGAATCTGACACTTGAAGTGGCTCAGCATTTGGGGGAGCGAGTGGTAAGATGTGTGGCCATGGATGAAACCGCCGGACTGAGCCGCGGCATTCCAGCCCTTTACAAGGGGGAGCAAATTACGGTTCCAGTAGGCAAGGGAGCATTGGGAAGGATTCTGAATGTTGTGGGCGAACCGGTAGACGAAATGGGCCCCGTGAAATCCGATCTCCGGTGGGAAATTCACAGACAGGCTCCTCGGTTCGAAGACCAAGTCACAGAAACTCAAATGTTTGAGACAGGCATCAAGGTGATTGATATGTTGGCGCCTTATTCTCGGGGAGGAAAGATCGGACTCTTTGGTGGAGCGGGTGTTGGAAAAACCGTTTTGATCATGGAGCTGATCAACAATGTTGCGATGAAGCACGGGGGCTATTCCGTTTTCGGTGGAGTAGGCGAGAGGTCTCGTGAGGGAAATGACTTGTGGATGGAAATGAAAGAGTCCGGAGTTTTGGATAAGACTTGCCTGGTCTATGGTCAGATGAATGAGCCTCCCGGAGCGAGAGCGCGAGTGGCTCTGACAGCCCTAACGGTAGCGGAGTATTTTCGAGACCAAGAGAACCAAGATGTCTTGTTGTTTGTCGACAACATTTTCCGATTCACGCAGGCGGGCTCCGAAGTTTCAGCCTTGTTGGGTCGAATTCCATCGGCGGTCGGTTATCAGCCGACACTGGCCACTGAGATGGGAGAGTTACAGGAGAGAATCACGACGACCAAGAAAGGGTCGATCACCTCGGTTCAGGCGATTTATGTGCCAGCCGATGACTTAACGGATCCAGCTCCAGCGACAACCTTCTCTCATTTGGATGCAACGACGGTTTTAAGTCGATCCATTGCTGAGCTTGGAATTTATCCTGCCGTGGATCCCTTAGATTCAACTTCTAGAATTTTGGACCCTCAAATTGTGGGGGAGCATCATTACGATGTGGCTCGAAAAATACAGTCCACCCTTCAGCGATACAAAGACTTGCAGGATATCATCGCAATTTTGGGAATGGATGAACTTTCAGATGAAGACAAGATTACGGTATCTAGAGCGAGGAAGATTCAAAGATTCCTCAGCCAGCCCTTTTTCGTGGCCGAGCAGTTCACTGGAACTCCCGGAAAGTATGTTGAGCTTAAAGACACGATTCGTGGCTTTGAGGAGATTTTGGAAGGTCAACATGACGAGCTTCCTGAGCAAGCCTTCTATCTAGTGGGCGGGATTGATGAGGCCGTAGAGAAGGCTCAAAAAATGGCGGGGGCTGCTTAAGAATGTTTCAGGTTAAAGTGGCCACCCCAGAACGGGTGATTTTTGATGATTCAGTCGACGATCTCGTGATTGAGGGAGAGGCTGGTCAGTTGAATATCCTTGAAAGGCATACGAACTTTGTCAGCTTCATTCGACCGGGTCCGCTTCTTCTCAGAAGGAACAAGCAAAGCGTGGCAGAGTTTAGTTTAAGTGAAGGCGTGCTAAAGGTTGAAGGCTCTGTGGTGATGGTTCTGTGTTCCGAGGCAAAAGCCGCCTGAATTCCATGCTTTAGTAAATGTCTGTAACCTTTTCTGCTTTGGGAACGAACAAGTGGGTGAGGTGCTCTCATGGGGAATGAAGACCAAAAGAAAGCCGAGAAGACAACAGGTCGCTTGAGCCGCTACAAACGGCTGAGTCCCGACCGAGGAAGTTTTGATTTTCTTGTGGGACTAGGCTTTACGACTTATGGTGGTTTGACGATGGCGACCCTGGGAAGCCTGTGTCCTGCATGTGCGATTGCAGCCCCGATTTTTATTGGCTCTGGTCTCTACAAGAGACTCAAAGGCCAGGCGGATCTAAAGAAGGAAAAAAGATCCCCAGTTTAGGATTAAGATTTCTTTTGAATCTTCAGCTGGAACTTTCCGGCCGGATCTTTAGCCACTTTAATCTGAAATTTTTGATTGGGGTTCTTTTCTTTGAATCGGGCGATCTGAAGTTGTACCTGATCAAAAAACCTTTCTTTCTGGGGGATCTTCTGATCATTCCCCAACTTTGATTTTAGGTTGAGATAGAGCTTCTCAAGCTTGTCTCGATCAACGGCCAGAGCCTGACTATCTTCTGAAGACGGCTTCTGATCAGTGCTTTTTGGCCGATTCTTTATTCGGTGATGCTCTCGAACAAATCGGCCCTCTTCAATGGCCAAAACCGTTCTCTCCCAAAGACGAGAATAGCTTAGATGTCTGGCCTTCAAGTTTTTGTATCGAAACTTGTAGGGGGCCGAAGAGAGATCGGTTGAGCTGATTGAGTTAAGCTCTCTCTTCCAATTTCTATGCTCGTCAATGGGCTCCCTTCGAATCAAGCCACAGAAGTACTGTTCATAAAGACTTTTAAGATTCTCTAAGCCTCGGTCGAGAGCCTGCAGCCGTTGATCAATCCCTGAGCCTAGGATCTTCCCCATAACTCAAGTCTACCGGGCCTTCTTTGCGACAGGAATGGGGCAGTTCGCTTTCGAATGGCCTCTAAACTGTTGAAATTACTATGATGGTTTGAGCATAGGGCTTGCATGGCTCTAGTCTAGGGGAAATAAGAGTTCATGTTCTGCTTCAAACAGGCAATTTCGTTGATTTTGGGTGCCGTCATCTTAGGCTGGAGTCTTGAGCTTCAAGCGGATGGGCTGCGACTTCATCTCTTCGATACAGAAGGAAACAAGAGATCCCTCCAGGAGTTAAGTGAGGGGGATTTTGAAGCTCGATGGATACCAAACATCGTTCACTCCGACTGTCCGGCCGAGCTTGAGAAAATCTGCATTTCTTGGAAGCTTCATATTCCTGAAGGGATGACCCATGAGAGTGTTGCAGCCAAAGCAATCAGGGATACCGTCAAGTCAGCGCTGTCCTTTTGGAATGAACAACTTGGGGAGATCGAACTAGAAGCAAGTTTTCTTGGCTTTGTGGACGAGGCCAGAATTCCTTATCTAAAGGACGAAGCTGATGAGCTGATTCTTGATTCAGAGGGCCAAGCCATCGTAGAGAAGCATTGGCTCTTTTCTTTTTCAGACTCAGAAATTCCTAGCTTTCAAGTAGGGGCCAGAAGTGATCTTAAGCAGATTTTTAGTGTGGACGATTTTCGTTCTCTCGCCACCGCCGATTGGACTGGGATATTTTTAAATCCACGATACTCCCCCTGGAAAAGCTGTTCGAGTCAATGCTTGAGTCAGCAGTTTCAATCATTTTATTCAGTTCGGTCGGTCTTAGTCTTTGAAATAGGGCGGGCCTTAGGGCTTGAAGCTTCGACACATGCTCGTTCGGTGATGAATCCTATTTTTGAACCAAACAGGCAGAGAACGCATTTGGGACGGGTGCAAGAAGTCGCTTGGCTTCGCTATCTTTATGGGAACAATCTGCAAGGCACCAAGCTTGAAGGGAAGATTATGAGCGGTCTCGACGGAGAGCCGATCGCGGGTGCTAGTGTTCTGCTCATCCCCTCTTTAAAGCTAGAAGAGTACTCGAAGTCTGACAACAATTGGGATCTAGTGGATGCCGTGTCTTGGACAAGAGAGGACGGAAGCTTTTCTTTTCGGGAAATTCCCCCTGGCGATTATATTCTACTCTCTCAAGTTTCAAGTGACCTCATGAGTCGACCTTTTCTCTTCGGAGACTGGGCTGTTTCTACGGGCCTTCCGACCTATTTCTCTCCGAACTTCTACGACGGAAAGGCTAGGGAGTCCAATCGAGAGACCAGTTTCTACTCTCCGAGACTGGCAATCTTGGCCGCTACGCTTCATGTTCTTCATGGTGTTCCAAATCGAGGAGTGGAGTTGATTACAAATGAAAGCCTCGCCAACAGTGATCCCATCAGTGCTCAGGGTGCCACTCATGAGACATTGTCCGACTATGTGATGAAAGACATTCTTCCCTTGCTACAAGAAGAGTTCGCGTTCGACCAAGAATGGCGCGCGGGAGGTTGTATGCTCTCTCCTCACACCAGGCCAATTTCTTGGGCCTTTCTGTTTATTTTATTTGTTTTAGCTCTGTTTGGATTCCGAATCCTTCAAGCTTCGAAACATCTCCCATCAAGATGACCGAGTTCTGGATTCCTGTGACTCTCATAATTTGAGAGATTCTTCGATGACCACTATCGTCTCGCTCAAGTTGCACCACCAAGCGAATGGCCTGAGAAAGTTGCTGACGAACCGCTTCTGGAGAGACGGCCAATCCTCGTGCAAGGATTAAAGTCTCGATTCGTTGAAGGGCCTCTCTTGGGGAGTTGGCGTGAATCGTCGTCATACTGCCCGCATGCCCGGTGTTGATGGCCTGAAGAAAATCAAAAGCCTCCCCCCCTCGAATCTCACTGATGATCAGTCGGTCTGGTCGAAATCGGAGACATTCCTTCACTGAGGTCTCCACATTGCCACGACCAGATTCGATCGAGACGGCATGGGGATGAGGCCAGTTTGTTTCTGCCTCTTCTTCAACAATGATGACCCTCTGGTCTTCTGGCACTTCTTGGACCAAACTTCTAAGAAGCACGGTCTTGCCGGTCGAGGTTCCCCCTGAAATGAGGATGCTCTCTCTTCTCTTCACGGCCTCTCGAAGACTTCTTGCGAGTTCTGGGCTCATGAAGTCCCGATCTTCAAGTTCGGTCAAACTAAATACACTTTGTCTCGCCTTTCGAATGCTGAGATGGGCCTCGTCGACAATCGGAGGGAGTGCGGCCTGCAGTCTTAGGCTTCGATTGATCTGCCAAGACACCCAACCCTCTGTCTTCCCCTGAGCTCGAATGATTGAGGGGATGAAGTCCTTTGACTTGAACTTCCAGGGGCTTAAAAGAAGCTGCCCCTGATAGTCGACGAAAATCTTCGAGGGGCCATTGATTAAGACCTCGTCGAACTCCTTCTCTTCTAGAAGGTGGCGCCATAATTCTTGATCTGACGCGAATCGGTGATGAAAAGAGTATGTTGATGCCTTCTCACTGCCCTGTTCTTCGAATCGGACAAGAATTTGGTGTTCGTGGATCAGAATTCGATCAGAGTCCGAAATCTTTGCTTCCTTTTCAATCAGTCTTCCATTGATTCTGAGCTGAGGAGATCGATGAAGGTTGAGAATCCACCAGTCTTTACCGTCAAACTTGATTTCGACTTCAAAGTTCTGATCGAAGGCCGTGAGGTCAATGTCTTGGCTACCATCTGAGCCGATCGTGATGCTCTCTGAATTTACCCGAACCACTCGATTTCGGTAACGACGCTTCTCGGTGAGTTCTTGAATCTGTAGCTGTATTCCTGAGTTCATTGGGGCCTTCTATCGATCTCTTTCTTTTACCTGTCCCATGTTTTGGTCAGAGAGTTATTCGAAAAAGTTATCCGTAGGATTGCGATCCGAATCACTGCCCGGGTGAAGGCTGTTCAGATAGTCTGAGCCTTCTCCAATAAATTGACTATTACAGCGAGTCGATAAGGGGATTTCACCTTGAATGGAACTATGACCACTAGAACCTCTTTGATGAGTGCAAATTTCATCGCCACAAGCAGAGAGGAATAGGATCGAACACAGGGCTACAGTATAGGGCACTAATCTTTTCATGCTCTTTGAGGAAGCAAAAGCAATGCCGACTTGAAGGGCTCTGGGCAGGTAAAAATTGACACTTTTAGGCGCTGCACTGCAAATTTTGCAGACTCCACTGACTTTTCGATTGCGCAACTGTATGATGTTTGTAGGGATATTGTGAGCACGCAAAGAGAGCAAATTCGAATTTCTGGCACCCAACTTTTAACAATTTGCTTGTTATTTTCGATTGCGGCGCATTTGAGTCTGGTCTTCCTTTCTCAGTTCTTGCCGAGTATGGACCTTCGACCCGTTCGAGAGGATCGCCTGATTCAGGTTGACTTAGTGCCCTCAAGACAAGTCGTGGCAAGTGATCAGGAGGCTGCAAGCGAGGCGCCAGATCGGGCAGATTTTGTGAGCGAAAGAGACCTGCGGGCAGAACAAGAAACGAGTCCTGACATTTCAGAGCTGGGCCCAAGCGAGTCGGCGGAGTCGACGCCTCAACAGGAGTCGAGAGAGCTTTTAGAGAGTTTTTCGTTGAGTTCAATCGAGATGGATCAACTTCGAGAGCCCCTTCGGCAGCAAGACCGAGAGCTCCCTCGGCAGAGACGCTTTTCGAGGGATTTTGTGGAGAGGCTAGAGAAGGGCGAAGAGTTGAAATTGAACGCCTTTGGTCTCGACTATGCCGGTTATATCAATCGAATGCGCGACAGGCTTAGCAGTCGGTGGAACCCAATGAACTACTTTCAAGCTGATATGCGACGATACGATCGGATTTCAACAACGGTGGCCTTGGTGCTCGATCAAAATGGAGAGATTCAGCGCTGGGAGATTTTGAGTCCTACCCTTTTTCCGCACTATGACCAACACGCTGTCGACACGCTCTTGAACTCAAGTCCTTTTCCGAACCCTCCGAAGTCTTTGATTCAGGATGATGGCTTAATCTATCTCACTTGGAGTTTCATCTTCTTTTTGACCGGCTGGGGATATTCAGTGGAGTGATTCTTCGCTCAGCCATCGAAGTTTTGGCTTTTTTTGAGCGAGCAGCTCATCCGGTCGAGTTCGAAAGCACGAGTGAGGGGCGGTTGAGACGAGCTTTGGATTCTCTTGGCACTCTCTCGCTATAGAAATCATCGCCTCGCAAAATCGGTCTATGCTTTCTTTCGATTCGCTCTCTGTGGGCTCAATCAACATGGCGCCAGAAACAACTAGAGGAAAATAGACGGTCATGGGGTGATAGCCATAATCCATCAGCCTCTTTGCAATATCTTGGGTGCTCAGTTTTTGAGACTTTTGAAGCTCATCTGAAAGAAGCACTTCGTGCATACAGATCGTGTCAAACGGAATTCGGTAGTAGTCCTTTAGCCTGGCACGGATGTAGTTCGCATTCAGTACGGCCGCCTCTGAGATTCTTCTGAAGATAGGAGATTTCGTTTTCGGATCATTGCCAATCGACAATAGGTAGGCAAGAGCCCGAACTTGAATCGAAAAGTTTCCGAAATAGCCACCCACTCTTCCGATTGAGGCTTCATTTTCCTTCCAAAAATACTCACTGTCCGTCTTTCCAACCAAGGGGCTTGGCAGAAACTTCTCTAGATCTTGTCGGACGGCGACCGCCCCAGCCCCAGGACCTCCGCCGCCATGAGGGGTAGAGAAAGTCTTATGGAGGTTTATGTGCATGAGATCCACTCCCAGATCTCCCGGAAAACTAATTCCCAAAAGCGCATTAAAATTAGCTCCGTCCATATAAAAGAGACCATCTACCTCGTGCAGTCTCTTGGCGATTTGTGGCAGCTGTGTTTCAAACAAGCCCAAAGTGTTGGGGTTCGTCATCATGATTCCGGCGGTCGAATCGTCTATCAAATCAAAAACATCTTGTAGCTCGACAATCCCCTTTTCGTTGGTCGGAATAGAAACAATCTCGTATCCGACCATGCTACAGGTGGCGGGATTGGTGCCGTGAGCAGACTCGGGAATCAAGACTTTGGTTTTCTTTTCATCCTGCCCCTTGCTTCGATGATAGGCCCGCATCACCTTAATGCCGACATACTCGCCATGAGCCCCTGCACTCGGCTGAAGACTGACGGCGCCGAGGCCGGTCAAGATTTTGAGGAGCTCCTGAATTTGATACTGAATCGCCAAAGCCGGCTGCAGTCGGTTCAAGGGCCAAAAGGGGTGCAGATCTCCAAAGCCAAACGAAGACGCCAATTCTTCGTTAATTTTGGGATTATACTTCATCGTGCAAGATCCCAAGGGATAGAGTTCTAAATCAATGGCACAGTTTTTCTGAGACAACCGAGTGAAGTGTCGCACCAGTTCATTTTCTGAAGCTTCTGGAAACAGGGCTCCGTCTGTTCGGACCTGTTCGCTTGCTACGCCTAAATCTTGAGGTTGAACCTCTGGCACATCCAGCGGGGGAAGGGAATATCCAAGTCGGCCGGGCTTTGACTTCTCAAAAATCAAAGCCTCTTCGTGACTGAGAATCGGCTTAACGGTCGGACCGAATCTCTTCATAGGCTCTTTTGTATGAGTGTGCATAGGCGATCCAGATGTTCGAGACGATGTCTTTCGCTCACATGAATCAAAAGTTTGTGTTTCCATTCTTCTTTAAATCTCCCTAGTGAAACTCCCGGAATCACTCCTTCTTGCGATAGTCTTTCAACCAGCTCGTCTCCGGTCAGAGGGCTCTCGATGCAAAACTCATTGAATACGGGATCTTTTGTTAGCTTTAGGCCTGAGATCTTCGACAACGAGCGCCTCAAGTACTGAGTTTTCGAAATACTCTGAAGCGCCACTTCCCTTAAGCCCTGCCGACCCAAGCAGAGCATATGAATGAGCCCAGCCAGCATATTCAAGTTGTTGTTGGTGCAAATGTTCGAAGTCGCTCTTCCCCTACGAATGAATTGCTCTCGCGTAGCGAATGTCAGGGTGAAAGCTCGGTCTCCATTCTGGTCGAGCGTCTCTCCAACAAGACGACCAGGCAAGTTGCGAAGGAATTCGTTCTTACAGCAGAAGATCCCAAAACTAGAGCCTCCCAAAAAAGCTTTGTTCCCGAAACTTTGACCCTCTGCGGTGACAATGTCGGCACCAAAGGCTCCTGGGCCTCGAAAAGCTCCCCAGAAAAAGGGCTCCATGCACGATGTGATCCAAAGCGCATCAGAGGTCTTCTTAATCTCACCAATTCTTGCTTCATTCTCGATCGAACCGAAAACATTAGGACTTTGAGTAATCAATAGATCTGCCGACTCAATCTTCTTTTCAAGAGCGGCTAAATCGAGACTGTTTCCGTCGAGAGGAAGCCACTCAAATCGATCTAGAAACGCCTCACAATAAGTTTCCAGCACCTCGCGATAAAATGGATGAAGAGCCGAGCTTACAAGAATTTTAGCCTTGCTCTTTTTTTTTATTCTCAGTGCCATTAAGGCGGCTTCGCCAAGGGCTGTTGCGCCATCATAAAGGGAGGCATTTGAGAGCTCCATTTCAGTGAGTTGGCAGGCCAGTGTTTGAAACTCAAAAATGCACTGCAAGCTCCCCTGAGAAACTTCTGGTTGGTAGGGGGTGTAGGAGGTGGCAAATTCACTGCGTTGTGTGAGAAAAGGAACAATGGAAGGAATTTCGTGCTGATAAATTCCACAACCAGCAAAGCTCAGCTGGGGGCTTTCTGACAAATCTGAAAGTCCTTTGAACTGATCCCTCAACTCAGACTCAGATTGTGCTTGAGGATAGTCAATCTGTTCGGGGCAGCGGTAGTTCTTCGGAATAGCCGAAAACAGGTCTTCAATGGAATCAACTCCAATTGTTTCGAGCATGTCAGAGCGATCTTGCTCCGACTGAGGGATGTACTTCATAGAGATTTAAGCCTTTTTCTTGCTTAGCTTGGAAATCAACTTCAAATATTGATCAGCGGGCATGAGCTCTTCAAGCTCCGATTCGTTGCCTATTTCTAATTTGATAATCCAGCCCTCCTGATAAGGATCTTCATTCACTCGTTCCGCATTGTTCGGAAGCTCTGAGTTGATCTCAACAACACTTCCTGACAAAGGAGCGTAAAGTTCAGCCACGGTCTTTAGAGAGTCGACCGTTCCAAAAACGGCGTCCTTTTTGAAATCATCCCCCTCTTCAGGAAGTTCGACATAGGTGATGTCGCCGAGTTGGCTCTGAGCGTAATCGGTAATGCCGACCACGGCTATTCCGTCTTCTATCCGGGCCCATTCGTGATTCTTTGTATAAAATAAATCTTGAGGAACTTTAAATCCAGATTCGGCTGACTCTGCCATTTTGAGCTCTACTCTCCCTTCGCAGTCTTAAAATTTAGTTTGGCTTTCTCTTAACCCGTGCGGTTTCTAGAAACGGCAGGTTTATCGCCTTAGCCTCTCTCCGTTTTCCGCGAGACTCAAGCATAAAAACGGCGCCTTCTTGAGCGGGCTTCTCAATCTGATTGAGGTCTAGCCACCCTAGGCCCATTCCCTTGCCCAAGCAGGGGGAATAGCTTCCACTCGTCAGCTGTCCGACCCGCTTCTCGCCAAGCCAGAGGTTCTCCAAAGCCCTCATGGGCTTGGAATTCTCTGCGAGAAAGCCAAAGAACTGCCGACCTGGGGGAAGCCTTAACTTAGATTTACCAAAGAATTCTGAGGGGTTACGAATTGCGAATTGAGACAGGCTCTCAGAAGCATTCTCGGTTTCCGAAAGCTCCTGGCCGTAGAGAGGAAAGCCCACCTCCATTCTAAGGGTGTCTCGAGCCGCCAAGCCAATCGGCATCGCCGCCTCTCTGATGAGCGCTCCCCAGGCGTGGGGAGCGGCCTCTGGCTTGAGCATCCACTCGAAACCTTCTTCGCCGGTATAGCCCGTTCTGGCGATCCAAAAATTTTCAGTCTCAACAAAACTATAGTATTTCAGGTCATCTAAGGGGGGATGCTTCAAATTTAGGCTATTGAGGCTGGCCTCCAAGGCCTTTGTGGCCTGGGGGCCTTGAACTGCAATCAGGGCCCAAGCCTCGCTTTCATTTCGAACTTCCACCTTAAAGTCCAGGGCCAGTCTCTTTAAATGCTCAAAATCCTTTTGAATATTTGCCGCATTGACAATCAAGAGATAGCGATCTTTCGACCGTCGATAGACAATGATGTCGTCAATCACCCCCGCATTCTCATTCAGTAGAAGGCAGTAGGTGGCGCGACCATCCTTTGCTTGATGAAAATCCCGCGTACAAGCATAAGAGAGAAATTCTGTTGCGACGGCCCCCTCAACAAATAGTTGACCCATATGCGACACATCAAAAATTCCGACCCCCGATCGAACCTGAAGGTGCTCCTTGATGGTTCCACCCGTCTGGGCATCATAGGAAATGGGCATCTCGAAACCTGCGAAGTCTTGCATTCGGGCCGAGAGCCGAAGGTGCTCCTCGTGAAGAGGGCTCTGTTTCAATGGCATTCTAACTATCTCCTCGCCTGCGCAATCTACTGATTACAGTGGGGTGGTCAATCGAAATGCCGCCAAGTTTGTTTACACTCCTGACCCTCGGGGTTTAGACTCAGCTTTATGGGAGTTCCAATTTCACAGGCTTGGACGGTGGCCTCTTATGTACTATCACAAAGAATTCGGGGAAGGCGGCGCTACCCCCTTGTTCTGATGCTTGAGCCTCTATTTCGCTGTAATTTAAGCTGCGCGGGTTGCGGGAAGATTCAGTACCCGAAACATATTTTGGACCGACGCCTCAGCGCAGAAGATTGTTTTCGAGCTGTTGACGAATGTGGTGCTCCGATGGTGAGCATCCCAGGGGGAGAGCCTCTGCTTCATCCGGAGATCAAAGAAATTGTAGAAGGCTTGGTGGCTCGAAAGAAGTATATCTACCTTTGCACCAATGCAATTTTGTTGAAATCGAAATTGGATCTTTTCAAGCCCAGTAAGTACTTGAGCTTTTCTGTACATATGGACGGCTTAGAGAAAGAACATGATGAGGCCGTATGTCGTGATGGAGTTTATCAAAAGGCTTTAGAAGGAATTGAGCTTGCGATTCAGCGAGGCTTCAGGGTGACTACAAACACAACTCTGTTTGAAGGAGCAAAGGCGGAGCGAGTTCAAGCGTTTTTCGATCGCATGATGGAGGTTGGAGTTGAGGGGATGATGGTTTCGCCAGGCTACAGTTATCCTAAGGCCCCAGATCAAGAGAGCTTTCTTGAAAGGGAGAAGACGCACCAACTTTTCAGAAGAATTTTTTCAGGATTGAAAAAGCAATGGCGATTCAATCAGTCCCCACTCTTTTTGGAATACTTGGCGGGTGCGAGACATTTTGAGTGCACGCCCTGGGGGAATCCGACCTATAATATTTTTGGTTGGCAAAAACCTTGCTATCTCCTTCAGGAGGGATACGCCGAGAGTTTCAAGGAGTTGATGGAAGAAACTCAGTGGGAGGCTTACGGCTTTAAGAGCAAAAACCCCTCCTGTCAGAACTGTATGGTCCATTGCGGTCACGAACCCACGGCGGTCGATCATACATTCAGCTCTCTGGGTGGATTTCTGGCCACCGTTCGGGCGACCCTGTTTGGCCTTCGCGTTCCGAAACCCGAGTTAGCAGACATTCAAGAAGAGGACTTGAGCGAAAGCCAGGAAGACAGAAAGGTTGCCAATGCCTAGTGATGTCAAATTTGGAGAGCAGGGCTTCTTTGCTCGCCGGACTGAGCCCGATTTTGATCGGGTGCTTCAATCGGCGGTCGACTATCGAGGGGATATCAGCCTGTGTTTGGTGGGCGGCGAGAAGGTGGAGGCTTTCTTATTCAACTACCGTGCGGGCAGCCTCGAACTGTTTGAAAACGGCTCCTCGGCCGTTCGAAAGATTCCTTCAAAAGATGTGGAATCAATTGAGTTTAGCGGCAAGGACGAAGCAAAGGGAAAGAGTTGGGAAGATTGGCAGAACAAGAAGCTTGAGAAAAAAACTTCCTAAACTTTGTTCGCATCATCCAACTTTTTGTTGATCAAGCTCACGCAGCTCATCTCTCGCCATAAGCCAAGCAGGAAAAAAGATGACCGCACTGACTAGGCAGCAAAGCAATCCAATCACGGCGACGGCCCCAAGTGAAGAAATTCCGTTGTGATCCGCCATCAGTAGGGCCCAATAAGCAGAGGTTGAGGTGAGGGTACAAGCCGTGACGGTCGGTCCAATGGCCAGGGTGGCCCCCCATGCCGCACGGGGATGACCGACATTCACCAGCCCAAGATAGCGATGGTAGAGATGGATGCTGTTGTCCACCACCAGGCTTCCCAAGGAGGCCAGCGCGGCCATATTAAAAAAGTTAAGTTGAATATCAAAAATGCTCAGCAAAAGGCCGGTAAACAAAAAGCCCAGAACCACCGGAGACATGACAATCAATGCGGGCTTTAAAGAGCGGAAATCAGAAAAGCAAACTAGAAAAACAAGCAGAAGCATTCCAAGAACCAGTAGGGGACCCTCGGTAGTGACTCGAGTGACAATGTCGGCAAAGAGAATCTCATGGCCAGCGTAAAGAGGGTCAAACTGGAAGTCCTCCAAAAACTGTTCCACCGCCTCACTGAAGCGGATTGCCTTTCGACCGTCTGTTGGGCCGCCGACATCGAATATATAAACGAGCTGTTCACCCGAAGAGCCAGAAGCAAAAAATGGTTCTTGTAAATCTGGGGGCACTTCATCCAAAGAATAAGGAAAAAGGTCGTAAGCCTTCTCCTCAATCTCAAGTAAGACTTCTTGGACCTCTTCGTCTTCAAATCTTTGAATCAAAGAGGGCTCAATCTCATCAGCAATTTGCTGGAGCAAATCGATTCGAGTTTCTTGGTCGGGGGGAAAAACAGAGGCGAGCCCGTTCACAAGAGCGATGTCAGGGTAGTTGCTCGCTTCAATTTGAAACTTTTCAACGAAATGGGCAGCCGTTTCTTCACCTTTAAAGACGGCAATTGCTGAGGGTTTTAATCTCTCTGAGAAGCTATCCCCTTGATACTCTTTTGGAAGTCTCTGAACGCTAGAGGAGCCCTCCTCAAAGGCGTAGTCGAATCGTACAAATGCAGCTCCGGCAAGCAGGCAAATGGGTGCTAAAACAAGAGTGGCCTGTCGAAGCCTGCGAGCATACCTGGCGATCTGAGGACGAAACCAGCTCTGGCCTCGATTCCAAAAAATGTCCGAAAGACTATTTGGCCAAGCGCTTTCTCTTCTGAGCTTCTCGCACAGAAAGATCCAAGAAGGCATCAGCAATAGGAAGCTTATCGCTGTCAGGCTCAACAAGACAACGGCCACTCGTCCAAACTGAGAGAAGCCCTCGAATGAGCTCACCGCTAAAATTCCAAAACCAGCTACAAGAGCAACCGCAGAAGTGACAGTAGCCCGCCCGGTAGTTTGCCAAGTCGTAAGAATGCTTTCTTGAGGATTGAATTTCTTTCTCTCTTGAAGATACCTTGCGAGAAGGTGTGCGCCAAAGTCGATGCCGACTCCGAAGACAATAAGAACAAGAAAAACGGCGATGGTATTCAAACTGCCCTCTAGCTGGCTCACCAGGCCATAGCCGCTGGCCATGCCTACAATCAATGGGGGCAAGATCATTAAATTCGCCCACAGACTTCTAAAGTAAAGACTGATGATTAGAATGATTGCGAAGAAAACCCAAGTGCCAGAGGAAAGGTCCCGTTGAATGGACTCAAACTTGTCGATCTGCCGATGCAGACTTCCGTGAGCAGCAGCTTGTATCTCGGGGTGAAAAGAAGAGAATTCAAAGTTTTCCAAAAGCTCATCAACTTGAGCAATCAGCTCTCGGTTTTTTGAGATGCTGAAACTGTCGGCATTGGGAATAACGACAAGGCTTAAGAACTTTCCATCTTTACTTGAATAATACGGGCGCATTTCATCTAGTGACCGCATCAAAGACTTGGCTCGATCCAAGTCTTCCGATTCGGCCTCTTCTTCCTCGGGGCTGACGGGAGGGGCTTCGGCTTGACTCCCAGAATCTCTTCTTTCGAGTCCAAAGGGATCGGTGAATTCGGAGTGCTCTCGGCGCTCTCGCTGCAGGCGGTTTAGAATTCGTTCAAGAGTGGGGGTGGGGATGAGAACAAACTTTTTATCTTCAAAAAAGGCCTTAGGGGTTTGATATCGCACAGAGCGCGCCAAGTCGGGTGCCTCTAGCAGATCTCTACTAAGGGCTCTTGCGGCCTTTACACGGTCTTCAAGCGGCCCGCCCCAGAGAGTCACTAGAAAATAGTTGCTGCTGCCAGCCTTGGGCTCCAAGGCGTTGAGATTTTGAACGCTCTCGCTCTGTTGAGGTAAAAGGCTCTTGATGTCGGTATCGAGGCCGAGATCTAGCGAAAGCCAGATGCCAGCAAAAGAAAAAACGAGGCTTGCCACAATTCCGACGAGTGGAAATCGCCAGTGGAAGCTCAGAAATTTTCTCAACCACATCCTTTATAGCATTCCCGAGAATGCTTAGGAAGACAACCGTCTGTTTTCTAGGGCTGGAGCCTTTGGTGTCGACTGACCGGCATCTTTGCGAAGAAGTTTTTGAAGTTCGGCCTCAAAAAAGAATTCTTTTTCACCAAATGCAGGACGAAGATCATCAAGCCAAACAGCAGACTCATCGTAGGCCGCGAAAAAGGGTCTTTTCACCCAGTCAGGATTTCTGCCCTGAAGCATACTCAGGACGAAAAGCTTTTGAGAGTTAATCTCGGCGATTCCCTCAACACAGACCTTACCAGGAAGGCAACTCATCGAAGGGCCTCTCACCGTTCGGGCTAAACCAGACACCTTTTGAATCGCCCGTTGATAGAGCCTCCAAGTTCTTACCAATGGAATCTCAAAATACTGCCTAGGGCCGGTGTCTCTTTCCACAAACATATAGTAGGGAATCATTCCCATTTCAACTTGCTTTTGCCACATCGAGGACCAAACTTCTGGGTCGTCGTTGATATGTTTTAGAATGGGGGACTGCGTGCGAATCTGAAGTCCGGTGTTTCTCAATCGAGAGACCGCTTGCTGAACCGCATCCGTTTCCAATTCTCGTGGGTGGTTAAAGTGGGCCATAAAGGCCAAATGCTTTCCGCTATCGGCCAGTTTCTGAAAAAGTCTTAGGAGTTCGTCGGCATCTCGGTCGGTTATAAATCGATAAGGCCAGTAGCCCAAAACTTTGGTTCCGAGTCGAATGCTTCGGACATGATCAAACTCTGGTCGCAGGAGTGGTTCAAGGTAGGCGCTCAGACGGCTAGCTGACATGATTAAGGGATCACCCCCTGTGACGAGAATATCCGTGATTTCTTTTTTCTGCTCAATATAGTTCAAGAATTGGTTGGCTTCGTCGGTGGTAAACTTGAAATCCTGTAGACCCACGAACTGAGGCCACCGAAAGCAAAAGGTGCAGTAAGAGAAGCAGGTTTGGCCTGAAGATGGAAAAACCAAACAAGTTTCTCTGTACTTGTGCTGAACGCCGGGCACGCTTTGGTTGTTCATTTCCGGAACATTTGCGCTCAACTGTCCGGCAGGATGCGGATTCAGTTCCAGTCGAATCTCATTGGCAGCCTGATTGATTTCGTGCTTTGGAGCCTTTGCTTTTATCAGATCTGCCATCCTTGAAAAGTGCTTCGGCTCTAACATATCCTTTTGCATGAATGTCAGCTGAAAAATTGGATCTCGCGGAATGTTTGACCAATCAATCAGCTCATCTAAGACATAGTTGTTCACACGAAAGGGGAGAACGCTGGCCACCACTCGGGTGGCAAAAATCTGCTCTTCAGAGAGCTGCCGAATCTGGGGAATTCGGTCCAGGTGTTGAAGGCCAAATAGCCGCATTTTCTTTGAAACGCTTGTCGTCATTCATCCTCCTCGGAATTCAGAATTTTCTGTAAAATATCGAGGCCCGACCAAGAACCTCAGCGGTGAAACGAGTCTTTTCACTACCGCTGCAAGCCTCCTAAGCTAACGCCTATGAGCCCAAGCGGCCAGTTTAAATGCCCTCAAATTTTCGGGCATAGAGCGGTCTTAGAAGAGCATTCCCAAAATTTTTCTATGAACAGATTCTCCAATTTCGGTCCTTGAAACCAGAGATCAGATTCTATCGCCCCACAAGCCTTAGCTGAGGCCTTCTACTGCCATTTTGGGGCGTCTTGACGATTACACCGACCGGGTCTAAAGCTGTTCCACTCATGATGGCCTTAGCCTTTCGATTTAACCGAGTGAAGCTTTTCGGAGTCGCCTTCGCGCTCTTTCTTCCTATGGCGTCTGTCGGGGCTGCTGATCGAAGTTTGGCTACGAACTGTGGCCAGGCTGTTAGTTCGTTCGGACTCAAAGTCACCGGAGTTTCCTGGCTAAGAGAGGGAGGCAGAGAATGGCAACGAAATCATCGCCGGTATTGTAATAGGGAGAAGGCATTTAAACGCTATTTTTTGACTCAGCTCAAACCCTTACAAACTTCGGGGCCAAGGTCGAAAACTTTCTTATCTCAATATGAAAGTCGTTCGAGTCGGCGGCATAAGATTTTGATGAGGGCTTTTTTGTCTTGGATGGCCGAGATGATTTTGCAGGGGCCCGAGCACAACGGGCAAGTCAGTAAGAGGGATCCACGAGGGAAAGCCAATTACTCAACCAGGCTATAACTTACACTCCGACCTTTGGAAGAATTTTTTTTGAGAATGCCTTTTCTTTCTAGGTCTGCGAGGTCTCGCTTTGCTGTGGCAGGGCTGGTTTTTGTTATGCTTACATATTTTTTATTTGTCATACCGCCTTCAAACTGGTCAGCGCCTTTTTCTAAAATTTTGTTCACAACCTTAAGTTGCCTCTCGTTCATCTCGATTTTCTTATGTTCTTGCCAAAACTGAGAAATCTTAAGCGCCTTATCAATGACTTCCTGAGAGTTCGCAATGGCATTGCGATAGGTTTTTAAAAACCAGTTTAGCCACCTTGTGATGTCGACATTCCCTTTTTGAGACTCTTCTAAAACTTCATAGTACGAATTTCTTTCTTTTAAAATCTGTGCGGAGAGACTGTATAGCCTTCTTTGGGTCTGCTCGTCTTGAGTGAGTGCCATATCTGTAATCGCTCGAGCGATCCGTCCATTGCCATCATCAAAAGGGTGAATTGAAACAAACCAAAAGTGAGCTAGACCAGCTCGAATCAAGCCATCGACTTCCCCCAGTGACTTCTTCCACCATTCTAGAAATTTTTTCATTTCAGCAGGAATTTTTTTGCTCGGCGGAGCTTCGTAATGAATAATTTCTCTGTTTCCACTTTGAGAAATTACCCGCATTGCTTCCGAGGCGGTTCGCCACTTAGCGACACCTATGGAATGTATACCTGAATAGCCGGTCGGAAAGAGTCCTGCATGCCAACCAAAGAGTCGCTTCTGAGTGAGAGCTTCATTTGCATTTTGAGTTGCGTCCATAAGCATTTGCACAAGGCCGTCGATATGTCTCTGAGATTCCGGCAGTCCTGCAGCGGGGAGCCCCAGTCTTTTCGCCACCGAGGATCGTACATTTTCTTTGTTTAGTTTCTCGCCCTCAATAGTCGATGTTGTTAAGGCCTCTTCAACGATGAGGTCGGCCTGTGCCTCTAGGCCAATGAAATCTGCCTGCGCAATGATTTGCCCCTGAGCTTTTCGAGCCAAGCCGAGTTCGTGAATGAGGTTTTCGCTGTCCCACTTGAAGTGAGGCCATTCGCCCTTTTGCCAGATGTACTGTTTTTGACCCATTCAACAACCTATTCAGGTCTAATTTTGACCCGATTACCCATCTTTATTGGGTCATATTATGACCCAATTGTACAGGCTTAATGGGTCATCCAGAGAATTTATGATTTAACGCATTGACTCACCCCATAAGAGCCGAGTTTGGAGCCGCTCGTTTGAAGCTTGCTGCTTGAATCATTGAGATTCGGCTTCTGGGATTGAGGGCTGACTAGACATTTCTGGAACTCTAGGCCGCTTTCCGAGCTTTCCATAGATCGTATTCAGCCTGCATCCTCACCCACATCTCGGCAGTTGTTCCAAGCGCATCTTCTAAAACTAATGCAAATTCTGGTGAAATTGCTCTCTTGCCATTTACGATCTCATTGATTTTTCGAGGAGAACAGCCGCATAAATCTGCGAGCTGTGTTTGATTGAGAGCCATTTCACGCATATAGATTTCTTCAAGGACGGTTCCTGGATGTAGTGGTTTTGGATTTTTAATCATCTGGTCCTCCAGCGCAGCTTTTGTGCGACTATCCTTTATGGTAGTTTTCGATTCTCACCTCTGAAAACTCGCCGTTTTTAAACTTAAATGTGATGCACCAAGGTAACTTGATGGTCACGCTCCAATATTCCTTTCGATCACCCTTCAATTTATGCAGCCTAATATTTGGTGGCTGCTCCTTGATTTTTAAGTCATCCAAAGTCGAAGTGGCCTACTTCAACGAGATCTTCAATTCGCCGCCCTCGACCGCGACTTTCCTTAAAGTCATGTTTATAAGTGATTGATAGGGAATACCCTCCTTTTCACTCAAGCGTTTATAGAAATCGATGATCTCCTGATCAAGTCGCAAGGTCTTTTGAACCTTCTTAGGCTTGAAAAACTTTCCCCTTTTGGCGTTCTTGAAATTATATTCCTTCCTCATATTCTTTTCTTTCCTTGCGCGTGGCTTTTCTAGCTGAAATTATCCGAATGACTTCTTCCTCTGCGATTCTCCGTCGATCCGTATGAACAACAACCAGAGTTTGTGTGTTCGAAGCCATTCCGATGGAGACCCATCTTTCCTCACCCTTCCAATCTGGGTCTGGAATAGAGAGGTGAACTGGATCATCGAACACTGTTGTTGCAAGAGCGAATGAGATCTTGTGTTTTGATAAATTCGCTTTTGCTGTTTCAGGGTCCCAGTCAAACTTCATTGTAACTACAAAGTAGTTTTATATCAACCCCATGTAAAACTAAAAATATCAGATATTTAGACAAGTTCTTACTGCTAGCGGTCTCGAATCAGCCTTGGCCCCGAATTAGGCATGGAGTTGGTCCCGAAAATGGAAGTTTCCTAGAAGAAGGAACAATTACGATCAGCTTTTGGTTTGGAGTGAGGAGTAATGCGTGCCCACCAGGATTTGAACCCAGATTTGCGGTGAGCGAGTACCCGAGCGAACGAGAAGGCGAGCAGGGCG
>REDG01000009.1 GCA_007693605.1 Bradymonadales bacterium | reverse complement strand
GTGGTCCAACCGGTAAATTGTTTCCGTGTTGTGCTGAGGCCAGTTTGAGGCGATGCAAGGCGGCAGCGAGGCGCATATTGGACATATGCAACGAGCGACAACGCCGCAGCGGCTCAAAAGGGCCCAGCCCGAAGGGAATCAAGCTTTTGCCCCGACTCAGCGTTGCTCGGGATGGCATAGGTACCCAACCTGATCCCACCCTCGCGCCTTGATTCGAAGCAAAAGCTTGATTCACAACATGAAAAAATTTACCGGTTGGACCACCTGGAGCGAGCATCGCAGTGTGGTTAAAATGCCACTCGAGAAGCGCAGCGACGCAGCCGACGAAGCAGATGGGCCTTTAGCGACACTCCCGCAATCGTTCTAACTCCTGAAGGGCAAGCTGAGCCCGAGTATTCTTGGGCTGTTCCCTTAGGACTCTTTCGATCTCGGGCTTGGCGAGATCGGCTCGGCCACCAGCCAGACAGACCAAAGCGAGATCGACACGGGCCTCATGAAAGTCTGGAAAAAGTTGAAGGGCATGCTGAAAGCAATTGGCCGCCTTTTGCAAGTCTCTCAACTGAGCGTAGCAATTTCCGGCATTCCGAAAGCCTGTAAAGGAATGGGGGTGCGCCTCAATCAGACGATCGAAGAGCCCCAAGGCCTCAGAAAAGGCCTTCTGCCTCATAAAATTCACCCCTAAATTCAAAAGAGCATCATGGTTGTGGGCATCCAACTGCAGGCTGGCCCGTAAGACTCTCTCTGCCTCCTCATGCTGACCAAGCTCCATATAGGCGTAACCTAGATTGTTTAAAACCATGGTCTCCTGAGAGTTTAGCTTTTCGGCCTCTCTCAGAGCCTTTACCGCCTCGGCAATTCGACCGGCGGTAAGACATTCGATTCCCAACTCAAAATGAGCCTTCCAATCTGTAGGCTGTTCTTTCACCTTCTGCTGGACTTGCTTCTGATAGAAGTCTCTCTTCTTCTTTCTCTCGACCTCCGCTTCGGTCGCCCCATAGTGATGAATCGGAAAAGAAAGATCTTTAGGTCGCCTTGTAAGGCTCTTCTCCACCAACTCATGAACGGAGCCCTTAAACTGAACCCCCAATCTGTTTCTAAACAGCCTGACCTTTCGGCTCTCAAAATAACCCGGAAAGTTCTTCTCAAAATCAGGATATTCAGAGGAGTTTGGCTTAAAGCCGCTGGCCAAATTCATTTCTGTATAGTTTCGGGTGGGCAAACTAAAGGCGACTTCTGAAGTCTCTTGAACAAGCTTCTGAATCTCAAGCAAATCCTTGGGCGCCATCCTCTCATCGGCATCCAAGATGAGAATCCAATCTTCATTCGCCTGCTTTAGACTGAAATTGCGAGCTTCTGAAAAGTCTCCGGTCCACTCGAAATCAAAAATCTTGGCCTTGAATCTGGATGCGATCGCCTTCGTCTCATCCCTTGAACCTGTATCGACTAGGATGATCTCTTCCACCAAAGTCTCGATGGAGGCTAAACACGCCTCTATCCACAGCGCCTCATCCCTCACAATCATGCATACTGAAATTCCCATTAGGCGCTTGGGTAGTAGGCTTGCTCCGACTTCACCCGCTGGACCAGATCTTTTGCGACCATCAACCGACCTTTGGTGGCATTGTGAATCACATTAAAGCGATCTAGAATGTTTCGCTCGCCTTCACTGCTCACCCATTTTAACAATCCGCCGTGAAAGGGAGGAAAGCCAATCCCGTAGATCAAGCCAAAATCAACTTCTTGAATAGTCTCCACCACTCCCTCCTCTAAGGCCATACTGGCTTCCGTCAACATGGGAAGAATCAGGCGATCTTGAATGAGAGAGTCTGTCGCTGCACTTGGATCTTGCGGGGCCGTACTAAAGTCAGAACGAACCCCCTTTGACTTCCCCTTCGCATCATACTCATAAAAGCCTTTGCCATTCTTTTTTCCCAAATAGCCCTTCTTAGCCAGCTCATGAATCAAAGGAAGAACCTTCATATGAGGGAAGGCGCTTGCAATCGTGTCGGCCACTTTGGCGGCGGTATCCAATCCGATTTCATCCAGAAGCCGAAACGGCCCCATCGGCATTCCGAATCGAGTCGCCGCTTTGTCTACCTGTAAAACGCTGTAGCCATCTTGTCGCAGATGGGATGCTTCAATCAAATAGGGCATCAAAATTCGGTTGATCAAAAAGCCCGGACGATCTTTCACCACAATCGCCTTCTTTCCGAGAGCGCGAGCAAAGGCCAGGGTTTGCATCACCGCCTCAGGTGAGCTCTGTTCTGCCCGAACCACCTCAACGAGGGGCATGATCGGCACGGGATTGAAAAAATGTAGACCCACCATGCGCTGCGGATTTTTTAACTGAGCGGCCATCTGAGAGATGCTTAAAGAACTGGTGTTAGAAGCGATCACTGCATCGGGGCTAAGCAATGCCTCAAGCTCTTTGAGAACCTGCACCTTTACTTCCATTTTTTCAACGACGGCCTCGATGACCAGTGGCATTTGCCGAAAACCCTGCCACTCGAGACTCGTCGAAATGCGAAACTTCCGTTTTTGAAACTCCGCCAAATCGATCTTCCTTCTCTGAAAGTCCCTCTTAAAAAGATCATTCGCCGTTTTTAAGGCGGTCCCTAAAGACTCCTCTGAGATGTCTTTCACTCGAACTTGAATCCCTCGCTTTGCCGCTACGGCAGAGATGCCGCCGCCCATAATTCCGGCACCCAAGACCCCAACGCGATCAATCTTCTTGGGTTTGAAGTCGGGGGCCTCATGAGCACCCACGCCCCTTGTTTTTTTAAGCTCTTCATCAGCAAAGAAAATTCCCATCAAGTTTTTGGCCACGGGGCCCGTCGCCAGCTCAACAAAGCCGGCGGCCTCAATAGATAGACCCGTCTTTAGATCCGTCGAGGCCGTTCGCTCAACCACCGAAAGGGCCTTCAGTGGCGCCGGATAAAAACCCTTGGTTTTGGCGAGTATCTGCTTCTTGGCTTGGGAAAAAATAAAAGATCGAACAGGTTTCATTCGAAGTAAAGACTCTGAAAACTTTTGTTTCCTATCCCACCTCTTGTATGAACCGTCTTTGAGTTTCTCTCGAACGATCTCAAGCATTCTCTCAGAAGGCATCACATCAGACACCAAGCCGATCTTCAAAGCCTTTCTGGAATCGACTGCGGCTCCCGAAGTGATCATTTTGATGGCCTCTAAAAGAGGCAGCACTTTCGGCAAGCGTTGCGTTCCCCCTGCCCCGGGAAGCACTCCCAACATCACCTCGGGCAGCGCGAGCTTCGTCTTGGGCGAATTGCTACAAACTCGATAGTTGCAGGCCAAAGCCAGCTCCAAGCCGCCCCCCATGCAAATTCCATCGATGGCAGCCACCGTCACCTGAGGCAAGGATTCCAATTCATTGAAAAGGTCCTGCACTTCTTGCACCAAAGAAAAGGCCTCGTCTTTCGACTTCATAGCATAAATCTCGTTGAGGTCGGCCCCAGCAAAGAAAACTCCAGGCTTCTTCGAGTAAATCACTAAGGTCTTAATCCCCGGCTTCGCCTTGAGAATTGCGAAATGCTCCCTGAACTCCTGAAAACACTCCCGTGTGAGAATATTCACCGACTTCTCAGGAGTTGAAACGACAATCTCCGCTCGCTCAGACTCATGAACAATTAGTTCCGTATGTCGCGGACTATCCAATTGACCTAATTCTTGCGCTCCTGCTTCCATACAAAATCTCCCTTAATCTAAATTTTTCTTCTCTCAAGCGGCCAGGCTCTCCACCACGCAGGCGCCGCCTTGCCCTCCTCCGATGCAAAGAGTGGCCAGACCGAAGGCTTGCTTGCGTCTCTCAAGCTCTTTCAAAACCGTCAAGACCAGTCGAGTTCCAGAAGTTCCAACAGGATGCCCCAGGGCAATCGCCCCCCCGTTTACATTCAATCGCTCCATCTCTATCTTTCCAAGAGCTTCCGACTGACCCAAAAACTGTTGAGCAAAATCTTTCGACTCGAAAGCCCGAAGGCATGCAAGAACTTGGGCGGCAAAGGCTTCGTTAATTTCTACCAAAGACATCTCACTCAGACTCTTGCCGGCGGCCTTTAGGGCCCGGGGGCTCGAAAAGACAGGGCCTAAGCCCATTCTCTCTGGCTGACAGCCCGCAAAGCAAACCGAATGAATTCGACCGAGTATCTTTCTGCCTTCGGCTCGAGCCCTCTCTTCTTCCATCAAGATCAACATGGCGGCACCATCGGTAATGGGGCAGGCATTTCCCACCGTCACCGTTCCGTGCTTACGATCAAAATAGGGTTTGAGCTTTGCCAACTGCTCAAGAGTCTGACCCTCTCTCGGCCCAATGTCTTCCGAAAGACTTTCTTTAAAGCCGGGGCCAATGGGAAGACTCAAAGACTCTTCTCTGAGTCTCGCCTTTGCGGCAACCGCCAGCTGATGCGAGCGCAGTGCAAACTCGTCTTGCTCCTTTCGGCTGATGCCAAAGTCTAGAGCCAGGCGTTCTGCCGTTTGTCCCATATTCATTCCCGAAACCGGATCTCTTAATCCGCACTCAATTCCGACAATCGGCTTCAATGACTTCAAACGAAGCTGTCGAATGGCTTTTAAACGCTTGCCAAGACTTTTCGCAAAGGCAAACTCAAAGAACCTATTTTTAAAATCCTCACTAAACATGAGGGGAATCTGACTCATGCTCTCCGTACCCCCCACCGCGACGACCTGGGCCTGACCCGTAGCAATTTGAAGCGCCCCCTCGCTGATCGACTCCATTCCGCTGGCACAGTTTCGATGAACGGTCACGGCGGGAACAGAATCCGGCACTCCCGCAAACAGGGCAATCACTCTAGCCGCATTCGCGGCATCCGCGGGCTGAGCCACATTTCCAATCACAACATGATCGACTTCATCTCCACGAAGTTCGGCTTGCGCCAGAGCTTCCTGAAGCGCTCGAACTCCCAGCTCCACCGCTCCCATGCCGGCAAGCTTAGTGCCAGACTTCGCAAATGGAGTCCGCACTCCGGCGACCACAACGACTGACTTTGATGAAAACTCTCGTGGACGAAAATCCATAGCCTTCTCCTTTTTCCCGTCTTTATCGTCTCAATCAATAGAACGGAAGGCCAGTGAAATTACTAGACTTGTGGTCAACCATGAAAAAGTTTACCGGCTGGACCACTAGGTAAAGTCTGCGACGGGTTCGTATTTTCCCTGCCATTCCATCAGCTTCGCCCGCGGCTCGTCTCTCAACTCAATCAGGACAAAGTTAAGCTTCTGAGTGTTGCCGAGGTGCCGCATCTCTAGACTCAGATGCGATGTCCAAGTCCCAGCATTGAAATACTCCTTTCCATTGCGAAACTGTCTATAGTTTGAAAGATGCGTGTAACCGAAAATCACCTTGTTGACGGAATCGTCCTGCAAAATGGCCTCTGCCCTTCTCTCAAGACTGTCTGAGTCAACCGAGCGATGAAAAACTTTCATCACATCCCACCAGGCCGAACCCGGATACTGCTTTCTTGAAAACGATCTCCACAAAAGCCTCCCGAATTGGGCAATGATTTTCAACAGAAACCGGGTTTCAAACAAGAAGGTCCAAGTCAAATAGGCTTTCATTGGTCTGACACGATAGAATTGAGGCCGAATTCTTCGCAGCGGCTGCACAAAGTGGGCAAAGAAAAACGCCCCCCAAGGGAGCTTCAAAATGGGAAGATCTTCTACCAAACGAAACGGATCTTTCCAGTCAAAATTGTACATCGATTCGTACTGATCTCCGTGCTCGATCCAAATACCATCCTTGAAATACTTCGATCCGACAAACTCGATCTTCTTCGAAATTCTAGCTTTCAACTCGTCCTGAACCCTCGGCCATAGGACTCCAAGGTCTGCCTCGCCCACCAAATAGACAAGACGGTTGGCGTCTTTACTGAGAAATCTCTTGAGGGCATCCATGACCTCTGAATGCCCCTCCATTTGAACTCGAACCAACTCAAGCGCATAGGTCTCGTACATGATATCGGGAAAATCTTGACCCATACGACAGCGAAGCATCTCAAAAAAGTTGCCAGCCAAAACAAGCTCGACAGATTCATAGGCCTGATTGAGATAATCTAAAAATTCAACGAAGCGGGCATCGGCCGAGAAGTCTTCTAGGATATTAAGAGTTCCATCCCAGTTTCTTCGACCCTCCCCCAAATGAAAGTCGCTCACCACCACTCTCACTTCAGGTTTTCCGTTGCCTGGCTTGCGCTCTTGCATTGGTTTCATGAATTACAGAAATCGACGGCAGTTCTCCAGAGCCGATCGAAAAATTCTAGTCCAAATTCCTTCACGAGCCCGAGGATCCGCCAAAAGAGGTGGCAAGGCGGCGGGAAGCGGACAAAGCTGAAGCTCAAACTGCATGCGCTCGATCTCAGAGACCCGATCTGCCCAATGGGAGCGAACAAAAGCCTGGTACCAGCCCGCCGTCTCTGGATGAAGCCGAACCACATGTTCAAAGAGCTGGAGCAACAGGGAATGACCCCCGTCGTTCAGCTCCAAATCTCTGGCAAAAGCCAGAACTGCCAAGGGTTCTTGAAAACTTGGGAATTCTAAAAATGTCTCAATAATCCGTCGATTCAGGCTCGGGTTTTGGATTCTCGCATAATCGTAAAGATACCATTCGGCCAAACTTGAGTTCGCCAGCAAAAACTCTCTGGCATCTCTTGACCACTCCGCCCGAAAGCTCCCAAGCCGCATGACATTTCGCCTGAGCCTCTGCACATCTCGATCAATCAGACCGGGCTGCAACTCAGCCCGAATATACTCCAAAATCCTTGCCCTCTCTCTCGCAAGACTCTCTTGCAAGCCAGACTCCTCGCCAGTAATTTCGCTTTGCGCCAAGAGATCGGAGGCTTCTAGGGCCTTATCGGCTAAAACGATGAAAGCGAGCAAGATACTGCCCAGGATGGTTTTCATTCTCTCCAATTTGCCTGCATTCCCTTCGAAAGAAAAGTTCATTCTGGTAAACTCAGAAAATGGAGGGACAAAATGCGCTGTATTAAAATCTGGGTTCTAGTGTGTTTTTTCAGTCTGATCGCATATGACCTCAAGGCCTCCAGCTTCATGGCCGAACCGATTGAGAGACAGATTGCATCCGCAGAATTCATATGCCCCATTTTGATTCAAGAGACAGAGACACGACTTCGCGGAGACCAAGTCGAAACCCTCGCTGAAGTGACATTGATTGAAGACTGCCTCAAGGGCAAAATCGAAGGTCGCTTTTTTGTTTTGGGAGTTGGCGGGACCTATGACTTGAAAAGTCCTCACGGCACTCAACGGCTAACGACCCTCGTTCATGGCGCCCCCAAACTTGAGAAAGATGCCCGACTGCTCCTGTACTTGAGCGCCACCGATGAAAAGTCTGTTTATTCCTTGAGTTCCTGGCAAAGCCTTCGGTTAAACTCGGATGGAAAGATTCTTTGGACTGAGAACGGAAAGAACCCGCAAGCCGAACCCCCTGCCGATCTCCCCAAAAACTTAACAGAGTTTCGACAGCGCTACTCCCTCAAAAACTAGGGAAGGGGTCGGGAGACGAACGAGCCAGACTAGCCAACCCAAGCAAGCCCGATGGGCCTTGAGTAATTCATAGCCGCCGAAGCAGATGGGCCTTTAGCGGTTCATGGGGAGTGGCGCTAAGGGTCCAGATGCGAGAAGGCAAGAAGCGAGCATCGCAGTGTGGTTCAAATGCCACTCGAGAAGCGCAGCGACGCAGCCGCCGAAGCAGATGGGCCTTTAGCGGTTCATGGGGAGTGGCG
>REDG01000037.1 GCA_007693605.1 Bradymonadales bacterium | reverse complement strand
ATCCGAGATCAATAAAACTAAGTGACTTCAACTCCAATTTTTCGACCGCACTCCAAAGTAGTCGGCTTGTATCCCGAACTTTTCGATGGTGAAGGAGCAGTGCTTCCCCTTCCGACCGAAATAAGAGACTTCATGATTGACCCTCGGTTTAATCGCCAAACGGGGCGTTTCGATTTACCTCGTTAGTGCAGTCTTTAGCTCGTTAGAACCCGGCCAAATGACCTCGCATCGCTACAGAAGAAGAATTTGTGCTCGGTGCTCGGGACAAGGCATGCAATCAGATCATGATACCTCCCTCCTTTTCTAAAATTTAGGGGTGCAAAATTCTTGAAATTCGATAGAAATGCCTTTGTTGTGAACGGTTGGAGGCGGCCTCGCCTTGGATAAGGTCGCCGATACCGGTAGGCTCGATTGCAATGTGCCAGCTCAGCTGGCACCAATATCAGGAGGAGTGGCCGAGTGGTTGAAGGCACCGGTCTTGAAAACCGGCAAGGGGGGAACCCCTTCGTGAGTTCGAATCTCACCTCCTCCGCCAAATGGCGTCGTCGTCTCGAACGAACTCACGAACTCGTGTCCTTATCCCCTTCAACCTCCGGTTGACATTGAATCTCACCTCCTCCGCCAAATGGGCTCTACAGGCACTACACCATTAAGTGGGGGCTGGCGGCTCTACACCAGATAAGACTGAACTTTAATAGTAAGTTGTTCGACAGAGAAAGCTGTTGGCAAGAGTCTGAAAGTCCTGGCCTCCGATGACGGCGTCGTCGTAACTGATGACTGCGCTGGGCCCCACATTACTTTGCCCGATGGCTCCAGAACCCATTGCATTCTGAGGAGCTTCAACAAACTTTGCATCCAGCACGGCGACTTTCCCGTCAGAAATCTGAAGAATCTCTTGAAAGGCTGAGCCCTCTCCCTTGGGACTTGGGCAGGTAATCAGATATCCGTCTCCCACTTCTGGCATCGGAACCGGCTTAGGCAGAGAACCTTCTTCTCCACCAGACTCCGACTCTTCCTCTCCGGGAGGGATCACAGGTGAAATGTCAACAAGACTCCCTTGAGGAGCCCCAGTCGGGTCACCAACAAGGCCAAAATTTTCAGCACTCCCACAACCGATTACCCCCACGAGAAGGAGAGCGAAGAGGGTGAAGGCTTGAAGTCTTGAACGAATCTGTTTCATGCGCTTAAAGGACCGCAAGAAGAGTGCCAGCGATAAGCCACGGAAACTCCTCCACTTTTCTAGAGCCTCTGCCTTTCCCTGCATAGGCGATCCGACATTTTTGGGTCCATGGGCATAGGCCTCTTCACTCAAGTCTTGTCTCTGCAAAAAAGATCGCCTAAATCCGAGTTGTGGGGGTTTTGGTATGTCAGCGTTTTGGATAGGATCTAGGTCCTTCTCTGCGCAGGCGGTCTCTAGTCGTTTTGGAGGGACACTCGACCGAGCTTGGCGACTACTCCGCCACATTCCCCTCTGCATCCTGTTTCTTGTGATTCTACCTGAGAGCGAACTTGAGGCCCGGGCCTCACTTCCCAAGACACTCTGCAGTCTTAGCCTCCTGGCCGCTAGTTGTGCCATGAACGGCTGCAGCTCTTTGGGTTTCAGGCCAGACCTGGGAACTTCAAACTACAAGCAATCCACCGATATTCGATCTTATATTCAAAATCACAGGCCGCAATTGATTGAACGAGTAGACCGAAGCATGAAGGCCGGAAACTACGAACGAATCTTCATTATTGAGTTTATGCCAAATGACTTTAATCAATTGAGAGTCTCAAATACTCTGCACCTTGGAGACATTCCAATCGGCGACAAACGAGCAGCCCTGAGCCAGTGGAAACTAGAGGACGGTTCAGCTTTTAGTTTCACTCGACACTCTTCCACATCAACAACTGCACCCACACTCACCACAGGAAGAAGAAATTTTGAGATCTACGAAAATGACCCTCTTCTTGGCAAATTGAGCTTTCGACACTCGGTCTCTCCCCAAGCTGCTCTCGATGACATTTCAAGCCTCTTTGGTGGCTTTGAGGGAGCCAACTTTCATAGGACCATGTTGGTCGGGATGGGCGGCAGTCACGGCGCCCACCAGCTCCGAAACTTTCGGCGAAGACTGATTGAAGAAACGGGACGCGATCTGGATTGGATCATTTTGGGAGATGCCATTCAGCAACCCTTTGTGATTCCGATGACTCAATTTTTTGATGTCAATGAGACGCCGAGAGTCACTTACCACTTCTACCAACGAAGAGACTTTTTAAGTGGGCGCCCCATCAACGGCTTCTATAATATTCGCTTGACGAATTCTAACCATCACCAGGCTGCCGTCTTGTACAGCTGGTATGAATTCTTTTCTGACCTGACAGAGCGGTCTGGCAAACTAAGCTCTCGCGCGGATGCCATTCAAAGACTAATCAAGCACTCTCAGGCTCGAAGAAACCAAAACGCAGCCCCTAGTCCCTAGGCACCCAAGCATTGCACCAAGCCTCTGCAGGAACGATCTTGTTCTGAAAGATCTGGCATGGGCCTTGAGGCGCCGTGGGTGCCGCCAAATACAGCTTACAGTTTGCGCAGTTCTGGCTCGGCTCAAAACGAGAACACCGAGGGTCAGACTTGTCGACCTGTGAAGTCTTCAAGCGATAGCATAAGGCTTGCGCCGTTGGATCATCCAGCTTGAGGGGACCAGCAGCCTCTACTGGATACTTTCTCGAAAAAAGGAGAAAACCCGCCGGAAGCAATCCAAGCCAAGTCAAAAAAGTGCGACGACTCGCTTTCATAGAACACCACCTTTCCTGTCTTAAAAGAACCTAAGCGCAACAGAGTTTAACAACTCTTAAACTATAAGGGCGGATGAGAAACTTGTCTATTCGGGAATACAGACTTTATCGTCTCTTGGTGTTCAAAAGTTGCTTTGCGGCTTTTCTCACGGGAGCGGGCACAGTTCTAGCTTTCGAAACTTGCGCCAGATCTCGTAGATTCAGAAACTTCAAAAACTGCATCGAAGCCGTGAGCGGGGTCTTGGGGTGCTGTACGAGATTGACCTTCACCGTATAGTTCTTTGTCCAACCCGGATGCTTTGAGATATCTCGCACGACATCTTCACTCAGATTCTTCAGACCCGAATAATGAACCACTTCATTCTCTGTGATTCGAGGCGACTTTAAAACGGAGGTGGCAACCAGTTTATTCGTATCCCGAATCAAAATCCCCCTCGCCTCTTTGTTTCCCTTCAGCGCCAACTTAATTTTTCCCCCGGTGTTTAAAGAAAAAATGAGCTTTTGAAGCGTCATTCTTTGCTCTTCTCCCAGACTTTCTTCTTCTGTCGTCTCCGCGCTGGCAGAATCAGAGCGGCTCTCGGTCTCTGCCTCGGCCGCATCGGCCTTCGCGTCTTTTTCCGCAGCAGAAGAAGTCGTAGGATCTCCTGGAATATAAATGCCTGCCAACTTTAAGAACTGACGCAGTCGGTCGGTATTGCTCTTCAAGTTCTTTGGGTTGGCCTCAAGAGCTCGAACCAACTCGGGGGTTTCAATCACTCTCTCTTGGTTTTCGACAATCAACTGAGTCAGCCTCTCAGAACACTGGGGCGCAAGAGTCAAAAGAAAGCTTGCAGGCGTCCGAGGATTCAAAATCAAGGCCTCTAAAATGCTCTCCTCTTGGCGCTGACTTCCAACTCCCTCCAAAACCCAGTCGGCCAAGTCCTTTTGTAGAACCCCCAAGACCGCAGCCTCTGGGTATTCAAGAAGACTCTTCTTTGCGGCTGCAGAGATCATCGGATCGGAATCTTCCGCCAAGTAAACCCAAGCAGACATCAAAAGTTCCGGCGGAGCTGGCGCGACCCCCTTCGAAACCATCAACTTCTGTTTCGGATTCTGATCTCCCACCATCATCTGAAGTTTCGGAGCTAAATCTTCATATCGAGGACGACTCACAGTCTACCTCCCCTCTTCTGCAACCTCTCTTGATCGACTCGTTTCAAGGCCTTCAAGCCCATATAAGGGTCAAAGCGACTTGAAGGTAGAAGAAGTCGAGAATCTCCCCCCGTCAAAAACAAGCGCGCCCCCGAACCCAGACTTCTTTGCAAATACTTTCTGACATAAGCGTGAAAGGCTTCAAGTGCATGGATCGGCGCAACCAAGATCGAATCCCTCGTAGATCGACCCAAGCCCTTCTTCAAAGGCTCTTTTGAAAGTAGCGGAAGCTGAGCCGTCTTGAGATGAAGCAAGTCACGCATCATTGTTGTGCCCGGCCAGATCCAACCTCCCAAATGCTTTCCCGAAGAATTCACAAAGTCCACTGTAACAGCAGAGCCACAGTCCATCACAGCAAAAGCTCGCTTGGTTTTGAATCGACCGGCAATCAAGTTCCAGCGACGATCCTCGCCAAGACTTGGATAAGCAAAGCGCAGGCCCCGCCTTAAACTCGAAGGTCTCGAAAGGCAAATCTTCCTCTTCTTTGCCACAGACTGAAGCTCACGAGCCCTTGCTGGCTGAACACTCATATAAACCAGACGAGTATTCACTGGCATTTTCGACATCAGCCTTGACAGCGAACTCGCGGTTGAAGGAAGGCTATGCCATCTCGCGTCTCCATCCCAAAGGACCATGCGAGAATTCCCGATCTTCAAGAAAAATCTGTCCCCGTTACGAGACAAGTTGAATCTCCCCGTCAGCACTCACATGAACAATCTGCCCACGAGATAAAACGATTCGGCCATGCTGATCGAGCCCATTCAACTCCCCTTCAATCTGACCATCCGAAAGCGCAAGCTGAATCCACTTGCCACGCCTCCAAAGAAGCTCCTCAATGGAAGGCTTTAAAGCCGAGAAGCCTTGCTCCAAATTTGTTTCGATCTGGCCAATCAGTCGAGATGCAAAATCTTCTGGCTCAAGAGCGGCCACCGAATCCGGCAGAGCCCGATAGGGACTGCCCTCAATATCTCGCAGGTTTAAGCCGAGCCCCACAATCACCTCTGCCTGCAACTCTCGACTTCGAGACTGAATCAGTATTCCGCCCACCTTGGAATCTTCATACATAATGTCATTGGGCCACTTCAAGAGAAGTTGGTCGCTTCCTAGAATCTTCACAACCGAATAGCCGACAAGAAGACTGAGTCCTCGCAGCCCTTCACTGTCCACAAGCAGAGCAAAGCTCATGAGTAAGGATGCTCCTGGCGAAGAGATCCAGTCTCGATTCAGCCTTCCTCGACCTTGAGTCTGATGATCGGCATACACAAAAAAAGGGGGTCGAAGCCCGCTACCGAGAAGCCTCTCCACTTCCGTCTGTGTCGAATCAACCGACTGCAAATAAAAGCTAGGAATCTTTCGTCTCATCGGGATTGAACTTTATCGGCAATCACCGCCTTCAATTGTTTCTCTGCGAGTCGAGGCAGCTCTCTCTCAATCCAGGATTGAATCTCTTTGGTGGCTAGATCTACCAACTCTTCCTTTGAAAAGCTGGGAAGAGCCGGTGCCTCATCGATAGGAGCGGCCTCTGAACTCGGCTCGACCGATGCAGGAGGTTTCGGAGACTCACGCTCGAGATCTTCGAAAGGGTTTTTCGAAACAAAATCCTCTCGCTCTTCACTCTCTGTAGAGGCTGTCGGAAAGACCTCTGAAGCAATGGCTGCCAACTTATCTGAAAGGCCTCCGGCAATTTCAGGCTCTACTGCCAGGGTCGACCCTCGCCCCCCCTCTTCTGCTTGGCGAAACGAGCTAAAAGGACCAGGCGTTGGCCTCAAGCCTTGAGAGGAATCGGAAGTCCCCGAAGGCGCTACCGTCTCAGGCGCAGACGCTGCGGCCACATGAGTGACTTCTTCAGCCTCATCTTGCGGCAGCTCCTGACCCAAGGCTTCTGCGATGGAATGCATCAACTGATCTGAATTGAAGGGTTTCGGCAGAACTGAATCCAATAAAGGATGGCCTCGAAACTGCCCCTCCTCTTCCTCTCTTGTAATCAGAATAAACTTGGCCTTCAGACCCTCAGACCTCAGCTTTTCACAAAGGCTCAGACCCCTTTCAGGCGGGAGTTGCGAGTCCACCAGAACAAGCTCCGGTCTCAGTCTTCTGGCCTTTAGAAGAGAGTCCTGAGAGTCGTTGGCAAAGATCACTTCTTGCACCTTGCCCGCCAAAGTCACATTGACCAACTTCTGGGTGGTGATCGACTCATCTGCCAAAAGGACGCGCATCGCATTCATCATTCCCCCACTTTAGCTTGAGCCCCCTGCCTTCCTCTATGCAAAAGTGTAGCAAGTTTGTCGCAAAAAACGCCCTGCCATGTCGCAGCAAAGATGTCTCAAGTTGCGAATTTCGGGGACTATTGGCCTTTTGGGCCTGGTACGGGCTTTGCAATAAGCTAGTAGAAGAGAAACGAATTAACACAAGAGCAAATTCAGGTTATGACTCGAAGAATCGGGGGTTGAATAAGATGAAAAGCATGGGAAAAAAAGAGAAACGAGCTGGAATTCGAATTCCTCTGTTATCAGAGAAATTGCACTATTTTGTGGACTCAGAGATGAGAGAAGCCAGCGTTGGGGATATCACCGCTGAAGGAATGTTTTTGAAGACCGAACAAGTTTTAGCCCCGAAAACCGATCTCCGCGTACAGATTAAGCTGCCAGGGGATTTGGGAGATTTATCGCTGAAGGCCAAGGTCGTTCGAGTCAATTGGGCGGTTAGTCGCCGAAAGAATCGAGACCAACTCGGGTTTGGCGTGCAATTTGAAGACCTCAATGATGGCACCAAAAAAATTCTCGACGCCTATGTCGTTTACCTTAGAAACAAGCAAATCATTAGTGTTTCTAAGAAAATCATTGAGGAGTTTTTCGGCTCTTCTCAGCCAAAGAAACTGCTCTAGTCAAACGCTTCTAAAGGACAAGCAAAGAATCTACTCCACCGTTACGGACTTGGCGAGATTTCTTGGCTTGTCGACATTGCAGCCCCTTAGAACGCTCATATGATAAGCGAAGAGCTGCAACGCGATATTGACGAGAATCGGGCTCAACTCCTCTCTCACTTCCGGTATCGGAATGAAGACCTCTGATAGGGACTCCAGTTCTCGATTTCCTGCCGTTCCGAAACAAAGAATTCTTCCGCCTCGCGCCCTCACTTCTTCAATATTCGAAATGAATTTCGGCAAGACTTCAGAGTTGGGAGCAACACAGACCACCGGCCAAGCACTAGAGATCAGAGCAATCGGCCCGTGCTTCATCTCTCCTGCCGGGTAAGCTTGAGTATTGATATAGGCAATTTCCTTTAACTTCAAGGCCCCCTCCAGAGCGATCGGGTAATGAAGGCCTCGGCCCAGATAAAAATACTCCGAACCCGACTTGAAGTGTTCAGCTGCCGCTTTAATCTCTAGCTCAGACTTCAAAAGCTCTTCAATGCTTCGAGGAAATGCATGCACGGCCTTCAAGGCTTTTTTCATCCAGCTCGCTGAACGAGTTTTGTGAACGCTTGCCAGCTTCAGAGCGACCAGCAAAAGCACAGAAAGTTGTGCCGTGAAGCACTTTGTCGAAGCCACCGAAATCTCTGGTCCGGCGTAAGTGTACAAAACATTTTTTGCAAGACGAGACAGTGAGCTCTCGACTGTATTAGTGATCGCCAGCAAACTGGCCGATCTTCTTTTAGCCTCTTGCAAGGCCGCGAGGGTGTCGGCGGTCTCTCCTGATTGCGATATCGCAACACTTAAAGTTTTTTCAGGCAGTACGGGCTGTCGATATCGAAATTCGGAGCCCAAGTCGACCTCGGCCGGAATCTTCGCAATCTGCTCGATCCAATAGCGGCCCACCAAGCCGGCATGCCAAGCAGAGCCACACCCCACCAAACTCACCCGCTTGAATGACTTCCAATCTTTATCTTTCCAAGACAATTCATCAAAAACGACGGACTCTAAGTCTTTGGCAATTCGCGATCGCAGCGAGTCTTGAAAAACTCGGGGCTGCTCATGAATCTCTTTGAGCATAAAGTGCTCATAGCCGTCTTTCTCAGCTGCCTTTAAGGACCACTCAATTCTGCGAGTCTTCTTGGTAAGAAGTTTCCCCTCAAAATCATAAACTTTCGCCCCCGATTTTTCGACAAAGGCTAGTTCGCCGTCTTCTAAAATCACAAAGTCTCTGGTGTACTCCAAGAGGGCGGGGATATCAGAGGCCACAAAGCTCTCACCCTTTCCGAGGCCCAACAAAAGAGGGCAATGATTCTTGGCGACAAACAATTTTCCGGGCGCCTTTGTCCACATCACCGCCAAAGCAAAGGCCCCCTCGAGCTTCTTCACCACCCGAAAGCAGCTCTCTTCAAAACTGCCCGAGCGATCTAGCTCCTTTTGAAACAAGTGGGCAATCACCTCAGAATCTGTCTCCGATTCAAAGCGATGCCCCTTCAAGGACTCTTTGATTTTTCGGTAGTTTTCAATAATGCCATTATGAACCACCACCACTTCTTGATATCGATGAGGATGTGCGTTTCGCTCGGAGGGTCGCCCATGGGTCGCCCAGCGGGTATGACCGATCGCAGCCGTCCCTAAAATCGGTTGCCTCGAAATGAGTGCTTCTAGTCGGTCGATACTTCCTTCACAGCGGCGCACCTCAAAGGGCAGGCCCCCTTGAGTCACAAGGCCGGCAATTCCAGCAGAGTCATAGCCTCGATACTCTAGTCGCCGCAAAGCAGACAGAACAATTGGGCTGGCCTCCCTCTCTCCCACATAGGCTACAATTCCACACATGCTCTAAACTTCCTTTCTTCGATTTCGAAACGAGTCGGCCCCGCCTAGTCGGTTCACTTGCTCTGAGCGCTCGACCGCCAGCGCGCCAGACTCGACATCTTTTGAAATCACAGAGCCCGCGCCAATGATCGCTGAATCGCCAACCTTTAGCGGAGCCACTAGAGAACTATTCGACCCCACAAAAACATTTTTACCCAGAAGGGTTTTTGATTTTTTGAAACCGTCATAGTTACAAGTAATCGTGCCGGCCCCAACATTCGTGTTCTCTCCGATTTCTGCATCTCCGACGTAGCTCAAGTGATTTACTTTCGCTCCTGCCTCTAGCCTGGTGTTTTTTAGCTCCACAAAATTTCCGACCCGAGCCGAGCCTTCAAGAACGGAATCTGGCCGAAGTCGCGCATAGGGCCCCACCCGAGAGTCTGGACCTAAGCGAGCCTTCTCCAAATGGGAGAAGTCTAGGACCTGAGCCCCTTTGGCAATACTCGAGCTATCAATCACACAATTTGAACCGATTCTCGCTCCGGACGCGATCTTGGTATCCCCCCGCAGCAAACAGCTCGGCCCAATCTCTACGCCGGCCTCAATCCTAACAGAGTCCTCAATATACTGAGAGTCGGGCTTCAAAAAACGAACGCCCGACTCTGAGAGCGTCTTCAACCATCGGCTCAAAAGCACCTCTTCTACTTGAGCCAACTCCCAAAAAGAGTTGATGCCCAGAGCCTCAGTGACATCTGCCAAACAATGCGCCTGAATCAACTGAGCCTTCGAACTAAAAAATTCGAGCATATCTGTGAGATAAAACTCTTCTGTCTTTTCGCTCGCCTTGAGATTGTCCAGAAAGCGAATCAGATTGGACTTCGCAACCAGATAAAATCCAACATTGATTTCAGGGATTCTCTTCTCTTCGGGCGAGGCGTCTTTGTATTCAACAATTTTGACAGGCACACCAGCCTCTGATCTCAAGACTCGACCATAATGCCTGGGGTCAGAAAGTTCCGCCGTGATAAAAGACAAGACAGACTTTGACTTGTCGTGAAGCTGTTGAAGTTCAGCAAGCCGCTCTGGCTTAATCGTAATCGTATCTCCACCAAAGATGAAAAGCTGCTCGTCTTGACTTGAGTTCTTCTCAAGCCACTTCATTGCCACGCGAACGGCGTCTCCAGTGCCCCGAGCTTCCCTTTGCTCACAAAACTCGAAATCAGCAGAATACTCTTCTAAGTCTCTCTTTACCGGCTCAATCTGATGACCCAAAACAAACAAAGGCTTCTCTGTACTGATGCTGGCCGCTAAATCATAGGCACGCCGAATCATCGACCTACCCAGCACCGGCTGCAAAAGTTTAGAGCGCTCAGACTTCATTCGAGTGCTCGCCCCAGCAGCCATCACAATGGCTCGGCATTTTCTTTCAGCTGACATCCCTCCTTTTTCTTCCATCTTAAGAAAAATGACAAGGCTTTGCCTTAGGAACGCGGGCAACCACAAAGGCCTCAAGCTCTACGGCCTTGGCTTGTAAAATCTCGGCACAAATCCAAAGACTCGCCCCCGTGGTCATCACATCGTCTACCAAAAGGAGCTTGCCAGGGGGGATCTTCTGATGAGGCTTCAGGGAGATTTCTGAACGAAGCTCGGCATATCTCTCGTAGAGGCTTCGATCTCGTTGACTCTTAAAGCTCGGTTTGCGATCAAAAAGTTCAATGAAATCGCTGTTCAAGAGCTTCGCAATACGACGAGCCAAAAGCTCAGAAGACCCATAACCCCGTTTTCGTCGCTTCAAGGGATCGCTCGGCAGGGGCAGCACCGCATCGATTCGATCTTGAAACTCCATCACATCCTCTTTCGACACAACCCGCCAAAGCTCAGGCCGAGACTGATCTTTGATCTTTCGAATCCATTGAATCACGCCGTCACGATAAACAAAGGAAATCTTCAATTTGTCCCAAGGAGTCGTCTCATTCTGGCACGAAAGACAAGTGCTCTGACAATGGGCCAAACCCTCTTGGCCACAAAGAGGACAGACATTTTTGAAGGCCAGCCTGTCTCGACAGGGCTGGCAAAAATAAGAAGCCGACGCAGACTCACAGTTTCCACACAGGGGGAGAACAAAATCTTTCAAAGCCGTCCACACTTCTTGCTGGCTCTAAGACAAGTTTTGGTTCTTCACAATTAGTTTTTCGAAAGAAGTTTGATCTTGTTCTGATAGAACTGTCGCAGGCTTGCTTGCGCTTGCTGATGGGCGGCCATGAGCTTTTCGATTTTCATCTGGCTCGACTTTCGACTTTGCTCAAGCTCCTTGAGCCTGGCCTCTCGATCCATCAACTTCGCCTCCAGTTCAGAGAGCCGAACCTGCATTTTCTCTGCCTCGGTTTGCTTCTCGGCCTTTTGACCCTCTAGCAAGGCCTTTAATCTCGGCTTATAGAAGTTTCTTTGAGCTTCGAGAGCTTTATCTAGTGAAGTGGCCTCGCCTCGAAGTCGATGAAGCTCCTCTTCAAGCGCCTTGATTTTCTCTTCAGATTCTTCGTCTCGCTCGATCAGAATCTTTTTTTCTTTGGCTAAAAACCTTGCGGGTGGCAGCCCAATTCTTTCTGCTAAAGAATCCAGCAAGGGGGCCTCTGACACCGGATTTAAGAGATAAGCGTCGGCCGCCTTTTTCTCTGATTGATGATTCAAAAAACTGGGGTCTTGGCCAGAACGATAAACCAATACGAGAGGGGTGTTCAGCTCGGCCTCTTTAAGCTTTTCGCAGACCCTTAGTGCTTTTTTACAACTCTCTTCTTCAACAAAAGACAAAATGAAGACGGCGTGCTCGCCCACTGTTACCGATCGCAAAGCCTCTGGCCGAATCTGATCGACCAGATAACCCACTCTCGTCAGCTTATCGGCGAATTCAAACTCACCGTCATAATCACAAAAGAGTATTCGTGAAGAATCCACCTAGCATCACCCACTCTTATTATAATCAGCTTTGAGAATTGTGGCCAAATGCCCCTCTGCAGCGCAGCATGAGGGGTCGGGAGATTAATGTGCAATAATAACCTTGTCTTGTGGGTCACTTTCGACCCCCGACCCTTAATCTTGGAAGTTTTCGTAGGCTTCGGCCACGGCTTTTTGAGTAATCTCACCGGCGTGGACATTTAGGCCCTTTGCGAGAGCGGGATCATCCTTCAAGGCTTTTCTCAGGCCTAAGCCCGCCAGTTTTCTCAAGTAGGGCAAAGTCACATTGGTGAGAGCAAAAGTACTCGTGCGAGAGACGGCTCCTGGAATATTCGAAACACAATAGTGCAAAACTCCGCTGTCGAAATAGGTGGGGTTGGTATGGGTCGTGGGCTTCGTACTTTCAAAACAACCCCCTTGGTCGACTGACACATCGACTGCCACCGAGTTCGGTCGCATTTCCGAAAGCATTTGGCGAGTGACCACTCTTGGAGACCGAGCCCCCGTCACCAAAACAGCTCCAATCAACAAATCAGAGAGAGCCACTTCTTCGGCCACCGCCTCTGGATTGGATACAATGGTCGTGATTCGTCCACCGTAGATATCATCCAAATAAGCCAGTCTCAACGGACTCAAATCAAAAACCGAGACATCGGCACCCAAGCCGACCGCCATCTTGATCGCGTTCATTCCCACAATGCCCGCTCCGATCACCGTTACTCGACCCTGTTTAACGCCAGGCACACCCCCAAGCAGAACGCCGCTGCCGCCTTTGTCTCTCTGAAGGTATTGGGCCCCAATCTGCACAGACAATCGACCCGCCACTTCTGACATGGGGCGAAGCAAGGGAAGCGACCCGTCGGGCAGCTCGATGGTTTCATAGGCGACAGCCGAAATCTTCTGCCCCAGAAGGGCCTTCGTCAGCTCCGGTACAGGAGCCAAATGTAGGTAAGTGAATAAGATTTGCCCTTCTCTCATCATAGAGACCTCATTCATCTGAGGCTCTTTGACTTTAACGACCAGTTCAGCCCGTTCGAAAACATCCGCAGCGGAATCCACAATCTTCGCACCTGCTTGAAGGTATTGCTCGTCACTCAATCCACTGCCCAACCCAGCGGCCTTTTGAACAATCACTTCGTGACCATCCTGAGTCAACAGAGTTGCCCCGGCGGGGGTCAAGCCCACTCGATGTTCGTTGTCTTTAATCTCTTTTGGAACTCCAATAATCACGGACCTTCTCCTTTTCTGTAGCTCTAAGTGACCAGAATTCAGCAATCTGTCAATGCTTGGGGGGGCCGGAATTTCTTTCGCTTTCCGGCCTCAAAGACCAGCCTATGCCCCATCCTCAAGCACTCTAGCCTCAGCCCATTCATTGCAAGGCTTGCCTCTTTGTCATGTTTAAAAGTCTTGCCCTAGCCGTCGTCATTGGGACGCTGGCGATCAGTCTCTTGTGGTGGAGTTTACACGAGCTGGCACACAGTCGTCGCTCGACCATTGAACAGACTCAGCTCGACAGTTTGAGCTGGAGCCTTTGCCATCAAACCACCAAGGCCGTCTCTCAGTCTTACTTCTGGGGAAATCGAGGCATTCAGGGCCTACAAACAAGCATGAATATACTCACGCCCCCTTGTATTGGGCTTTCAAGGCTGCCCGTTTTAGGCAAGAAGTTCTTCGCCAAATGCCTGGCGAGCTTCAGCGCCCTCAGTGAAGCAGGCAAGCTGCTGGAGCAATTTCAAAACCATTCAATCTTGGTGCTTTGGCCCGCCAATCACTTCAACCTACGAGAGCAGCTTCGAATTGAAAATCAGATTGAAGTACAGCTTCTCAGTCTATCCGTTCGACACAAACTGAATGCAAAATGGGACTCTCACACGAAACAAATGATTCCTGAGGCCTTCGATCGCTTTCTGTCAGAGAGAGACAAGAGTCTTCAAAGAAAAGTGCAGGCTCTTTTTGGTTTTCATATTCGATGGCCCTATGCTCTGCAAACCAAAGAATCTCAAGTCTATCAACTCTCGGCAAAGCGAAGGCCACAGAGATATCGGGCCGATCAGCATCGAAGCTTCTTTGGCGCAAGCCTCAGTTCGGCCTGTCGAGTGCTTTGGATCAACGAAAACTTTGAAGTGGAGCGAATGACTTGAAATCCTCTCGTGCGATCCTCAGCTTTGAGATGCTCTTGCCCATTTTTCTTTTGAGCTTTCTCTTTCTGTTTTTGCTTCAGTTCTATCAAGAGAGCTTTCGAGGTCTAAGGCTTGCAAGGCAGTGGCAGTTGAAGCTCCATCAATCGGACCTCCAGTCAGGGGGCCGAGAGTTTTGTCGAGAAGCTCGCGATCAGAATCGATTCTACCCAGAAGCTCAGATCTCCTTTGATTTTGACAACTCTTTGTGGCCCAGGCTGCCAAGAGGCGCCCAAGACTGTAGAGATTGACAGAGTTGGTGGGCCTTTAGCGATGGATGGGGAGTGGCGATAAGGGTCAAGATGCGAGAAGGCAAGGAGCGAGCATCGCAGTGTGGTTTAGATGCCACTCGAGAAGCGCAGCGACACAGCCGCCGAAGCAGATGGGCCTTTAGCGACACTCCCCCAAGGGGAGGCTGAGCCCCATCCCCTGGGGCAAGCAAGTCCCATCGGACGAGTGATCCTTTGAGGCCAAAGTAAAAACACCATGATTTCAAAGCCTTAGAGACCCCTCCCCAAGGGACGGTGTTGGCACGGCAATTGCGATCACTAGGCCTGAGGAGAATGATCTCCGAATAGGAAAATAGAAAAAGGGGTTTAGTTATGAACAATTCATTACGACTAAAACAGCTGGGTCTCGCGTTCGTCACTGGCGTTCTGATGGCGGCCTGCGGTAGCGAAGATCTAGGATTCAATCCTCCACCCAACCAGAATATTATTGGGCAGGGCATTGAAGTTGTTCGGCCGAACGCAAATGACAAGGCTTGTGCAGAAGTCCCAGTTGTCGCGAAGGGCGACCGAAACTTCTGCATTGGAAATGAGGCCCTAAGGGCCAGGTTTAGTCTTACTACTGAATCCGGCGCTAGTGGCGGAATTCTAGCAAGCAGCTTTCATTCATATCAGGACGGGGACGCCTGTATCGTTCAGTTTATGGCAACAGGCTTAACTGTCGGTGAAACTTACACTGTTAGAATGGAAGAAATGGTCGTCTCAGATGGCGACGGTAACAACCTGGTCGCGAAGGCCGGGCCAGTGGGCGAATTTAAAGTCTACAGCGGCGCAGAGGCGAACTACTGCGGTTCTAGCTTCAGAATTGTAAGTTCGGAATCTAAACAGGAGCCCCAAGCTACGAGCCTTTTCAACGGAGTAGGCGTCGATCCAAACACCGGCGATTGGAGCTTCCCCACAAGTCAAACGGCCTTTGGTATAGTTAACCAGCTCCTGAGCAATATGAGCTCAAGTTGGTTTCAGGGGACAAACAACCAAGACTATATCGTGCTCCGTTTCAACCGACCGGTGAAAGAGAGCAGCCTAAGAAATAGCATGGGAGTTCTGAACATGAGGGCACTGTTTCCGGTTGGCGGTCTCGTCAATCCCTTGAGCGCCACCCATGTCAATCAGGTCGACTACTATGAGAGCTGCGATTTTGATGACAACTCAGTTTTGGAAGGTCAATCGATCGCAGGTGCCGATGTTTGCATGATTCTAAGAGATCAAGGTAGAACACTCTATATCTTTCCGCCCAATACAACTCATGTGCGAACAAACATAAACGGGGGCTTGACCGTTCAAGGCGGGGGATGGTCGAGTCTGGCGGTCTGTGGCATAAACACAGGATTGATCAATATCTTGCCCAGTTTCGAATCAGAGTCTGGCCTGCGTCTGAATTCAGGCTTTTTTGTCGACTGGGTTAGGTTCAACGACCCTTGCTAAAACTTCAATCGAGCCCAGGATCTCTTACGAGATCCTGGCTTGAAGAGAGCTCTCGTGGCAGGGAGGGCTCTCTTCAGGAGGACTCGGACACTTAAGAGGATGAAGACAAATGCAGCTCTCAAAAAACTTCGCTTTTTTCTCCATCTTGTCTCTGATGATCTTTTCTATCGGCTGCGGCAATCAAACTCCTGACAGCTTTAGACCTCCGTCTTCAAATCAAAGTCAAAACCACTTTGGGCGCTTGTTACAAAGCGATCCGGCTTACGACCCGCTCCAAGACCTTGCTATCGTGCCAAGGGATCCTAGAATTCGTCTGGTTTTCAGCGATCCCTTAGATCTTGCCTCTGGTTTCGAGTTTCAATATCAACTTCTCACATCAAGCGGCGAGCATATTGGAGGCGAGAAAATTGTCTCCTCAAGACTGATTGATCACCCTGAAGATCCCAGCCGAAAAGTGACTGAAGTGACCATCGAGTTTCCGGACCGTCTACTCATGCCGGGCCTCACTTATACCTTGACTTGGGCCGGCCATGGCTCTTCTTTTCAAAACACCAACCCAGACATCAATAGAGAATTGTTAGGCCTACAAACCGTTAGAGAAATTCCTGTCAGAGCAGGTTCGATTCGGTTTCGGGTGGGAGATGAATTTCTGTTTCCGAAGACTGGAGGTTTTCGAGTTTTAGGCTGCAGCCCGGGCCAAGTCTTAGATTTTAAAAACAATTCGGACTTTTTCGGCAACCTGGCAAATAACCTCAGCCCTTTCTCTTCACGAAGCTCTCTAGTGATCAACAAACGGGCCCCCATTCGCTGTGACTTTAGTGATCGAATCGATCGCATTCAGGGAATTGACCCCACTGCTTTTGATGTATCCGACGAAAACCTTCCAGACTTTAAAAATAAAAGTCTAAGCCAATTTCCTGGAATGGTCGTGGGCGTTCTTGATCAAAACACCAATTTGTCTGCTCTGTTTTCTGACGCTCAAACCTCGACCGACTCTTCAGGTCAACTCAATCTGCAGAATGCTCATTTAATCTATAATAATCGAATTCAGGGCAAAGTCTCTTCCGAGAGCAATCGCAGAACTCTGGTCTTTCAGCCTTCTCAAGACTACCCCGAAGGTCTTGGGAAGATGATTATCTATATGATCGGAAATTTAAGGGCTTTGACCACCAAAGAAGATCTGGCAGAGCCTGTCTATATTGGGGGCTTCATTCATAGCTCTGGGCTTTCTACTCGTGTGAATTTTTTGAACGACTTCATTGAAGATCTGTTGGGTGGCGCGTCGGAGGAAGGGCAATGAAGTTCACTCTCATTCTAGCGAGTCTTGGTGTCTCCATTTCCTTGATTGGATGCGGCCAGCCCTCTTCTCCAAACACCCATTATACAGCCCTAAATCGGAGCGAGCCGACGAGCGAAAGCACTTTTGCGCTTTCTCACTATCCGGAACGACTAGCCAGGAATGTTCCCACCAATGCTGCGATCGAGCTTCGCTTCAGTCGGCCTGTTGCCTGGAGCAGTGTGAATTTTACAAATTTTCGAGTGCTCGATGAGTTCAATCAGGTCGTCACCGGTGAGATCAGCTCTCACAATGGGGGAAGCGCCCTTCGTTTTCAGCCCAAAATCGGAGGCGAAAATGCCGTCTTGAGGGCTGCAAGCACCTATCGGGTGAATGCTCGATTTTTAAGAGATACCGAGAACCAGTTTATCCCTGCCGTCTCTTGGCAGTTTCAAACCGAAGGCAGCCAGGCCAACTCAGGGGCTTTTCGTATTGTTCGGCAGCTTCCGACGGGCTCTCAGATACGACCCGGCGATAGAATCGCAGTGGAATTCAACGAAAGCATCGCAGCCCCGCCGAGTATGAACCCCAATCAAGCCTTTTGCTCCTACACTTATTTTGCGAGTGCTTTTCAGGTGGGAATTCTGCAACCCTTGAATAACCAGGGAGACACGCGCTTCGTGGCTCTCGATGGAGAAGTCTGTGCGAAGCGGATCAACGGACAGCTCAGAATACTTGAGTTTGAACCGAACAAAGGCTTAACCGCCTCTCTGATCCCCCAATACCTGGTGGTACGAGTTTCTGATAGCCCACAACTTCGGGGAATCAATTCTCAACAGAGTATTGGTCGACAAGTTCAGTATCAGCGAGTTTTACTCCCCCAGCCCAATGACATTTTGAGCTTTCTATTTGGGCAATGGCCACCGGCTCCTTAACCGATAAAGTTTTCCTAGGGGGTAAGGAGGGGTCGGAGAGAGAGTGAATAAGACCAAAAGAAGACCTAAGGGAGATTCCTGGTCTGGTTGTATACACCACTCTCAATCCGACCCCTCAACTATTGGGAGCTGGCGCTAAGGGCCCATCAAGCGCTAGAGGCCCACCTGCCCTTCGTTTTAGCTCGACCTTCGGTCGACTTGGTTTGCGGATGGCTGCAACGCTCCTTGCCCGCGTTGCAGTGGCGGCTTCGTCGCTGCTTTTCTCAAAGGGCGGCGGCAGAAGAGGGCATTTTCTTTTTCAACTGCTTTTGTCGTTGTTTCAAAAAGGGATTGAGCTCTTGCTTCAAAAACAAGTCCACCTGTCTGGCGGCAAGACCAGAGCCAAAAGCCTTTGATCGCTTGCTTGAAGTAAGCTTCCCAGAAAACTTTGCGGCTCGAACTTTCTCGTGAGCTTTCTGTCGAGACTCCCCCTTCAAACTCTGCTCCATCATCCAAGCTTCAGACGCAAAATCAGCCTCGTATTTTTTAAGATTTTCTTGGATTCTCTTTCGATCGATTTCTGGCTTTTTGAAGAGTCGAATCAAAAGCTCCGCCATCGCGTCTGCCGCCAAAAAGGCTTCCGCCAAAACAATGCGCCGGTTAGCAGAGTCATCTAAAGACCGCTCCAACCATTGTACTCCGTGAGTCCAAACGCCATTGGTCGAAAGAGTCATCAAGAAACGAGCGAGCGAACTCAGTCGTTCGGCCAAAATGGGATTTCGCTTGTAGGCCATCGCTGAACTGCCGACCTGCGCCTTTCCGAAAGGCTCCTTGAGCTCTCCGGTGTGTTGAAGAAGACGAAAATCATAACTCAACTTAGAAGCGGTCGAAGCCATGTGGGACAAGGCATCCAAAAACCATGAGTCCACTTTTCTCGACAAAGTTTGTCCACTGACAGCCACGGCCGACTCAAAACCCAATCTCTTGGCAATGGCCAAATCAAGAGCTTCCACCTTTTTGGAATCGCCCTCAAAAAGAGTCAGAAAAGAGGCTTGAGTGCCGGTGGCCCCCTTACAGCCGAGAGGCCTCAGGCGACTTAAACAAAACTCAATCTCTTCGATATCCCAACACAAATCTTGAGCCCAAACTGAGAGCCGCTTTCCCATCGTCACCGGTTGCGCCGGCTGAAAATGAGTGAAGCCAGAGGCCGTCACCGACTTCCACTTCTCAATCAGAGTTCTAAGCTCTGCGAGGGCCACACAGAGTTTTTGATGAACCAGCTCAGAAGCCTCTCGAATGATCAAAACATCAGCGTTGTCTGTGACAAAGGCCGAGGTGGCCCCCAGGTGAATGATGGCCTCTGCCTTTGGGGTGGCCTCGCCAAAGGCTTTCACATGACTCATGACGTCATGCTTTAATTTCAGCTCCCAGGCTCTTACCCGATCGAAGTCGATCTTGCTCTCTTGCTTCTTCATTTCGGCGATCTGATCCGGACGGATCTTTAGCCCAAGCTTCTTTTGCTCCTCGGCCAAGACAATCCAAAGCCTTCGCCAAAGGCTCGCCCGATGATGCTCCGAAAAAATCCGGCTCATGGCAGTGCTTGCATATCGGGTGGTGAGAGGATTACGGTATTCTAAGAAGCCCTGAGTAGACTGAGTCATGATGTTAAAAGCCTATCTCATTTTTTTCGTCTTTGGAGCCAATTTTCTTGGCTTTTGGTTCTTTAATTCTACAGCCCTTGCCGATGCCGCGAAAATCGAAGAGATCAGCAAGATTTTTTTGGTTCGGCCCGATTTGAGACATGAAGAAGAGAAGATCGAAATTAGGGGCAACCGGCTGGAGATTCGGGCTTGGTACGATCGTCCCCCCAACCCGAATCCCGACCAAATGGAGTGTTTGACCTACCGTTGGCTTTTGGGAGGCCGAGGTCAAAGGCTTGGCGAAGGGGCGCCCGGAATCTTTCAGAAATTTCCTGAAATTCAGACGGTCTATTTGGAACTTTTTGAACTCGACCCCAAGACCCGCTCAGTAGACGGTCGGGGTCAGCTTGAAAAAACATTCGAAAAGACCGTTTACGCGAAAGCTCTTGTTCGCCGATCTCAACTTCAGGCTCAGAATCGAACGGCTGAAGACTGGAAGGCTGTTTTGTGGGAAGGGCTCTCGAGCTGCCTTGAAGCCGGTCGGTCTTTGTCCATTCAAAAGGAGTTAAAGTAAATGCAGCTAGTTTTTTTTCTTATTGGAATCTTTGGCGTACAAAGCCCTCTGGAGCCCCTGAAAAATCACAATGCAGTTTTTTGGACGAGGGCTCTGGATGCTCCTCAAGAAGAGTTAAAGTTGAATGCGCTCAGACGACTCAGCGACATCAAGCCTCCAGAGGCGATACCCGCCATCGCCAGACAGTTTGAGTCTTCAAGCCCCCGTCTTCGATATCAGATCGCGTGGACATTAGGACGCATTCCCCACGAGAGAAGCTTTCAAGCTCTGTCAAAACAACTGGAGAGAGAGGAAGATTCGTTTGTGCGGGGCGAGATCAATCGAAGTCTGCGCCTGCTGCGAGAGATTTTTGAGAGGCAAATTGATGAAAGCCAGATTGAGCTTGAATCTGAGGAGTATCGTGAGGAGTGAAAAGAGCTTTAGCCTCCAAAACACAACTACTTTTGACTCGCTTTGATTCTCAATCGGCATTTTTTGGAGAGAGCCTCTACCGCCTTCTGAGAGTCTGGAAACGAAAAACTCTTCAAGTGGCCTTTCTTTTGGTGTTTTTGATCTTGGCACCTGTCGCCATTGGGCTTGGCTTAAAATTTTCATGGCTTCCTGAGAGAAGTCTTCAGGCGGCAGCTTACTTTTTGGTGGTCTATCTGTTGTTGCTGGTCTTGCCGCTTCATTTTCGAGCGGCTTGGCTTTATCGCAGTTCTCTTTTTGCAAGAGTTCTTCAAACGGACAGTTTGTTTGCCATTGGGCTACTCGCCTGCCTTTTGGTTCGCTTTCTTTTACTTGAAGCTGAAGGCTTTAACCTGCTGCAACATCTAGAGTTTCTAAGTAATTTGAGTTTGTTTGCCGCCGCTTGGATCTGTCTCAAGATCTTAGAGGCTTGGTGGGCCTCTAACACCTTTGGCGCCAGCCCCCGCCCAGATTGGCTGAAGTCCCCCATTCGAACGGAAGATTTTGAATGGCATGAGATTCGAATTCGGCTGTTGCCTCTCGCGCTCTGCTTTGTTCTGGGAGCGGGTTTTTGGATTGCGGGTTTGGCGCAAGAGAGCCCATTTTTCTTTCTTGGCATGATCATTCCGCTCAGTCTGCCCGCCTATCATTGGAGACTCTCGCGCTTTTGGCATCAGTGCGGGCGCCTCGGCCTTTATCTCAAGGATCTGGCCATTCTTCAGAAGTTAAAAGAGGTTCGACATCTTGCCTGCCATCAGCTTGGGGTCTTTCTTGATTCTCAGCTTCAGTTTAAAGAGAGTTGGTACGATCCCTCTTCGGGCTGGCAAGAGGAAGACCTGGAGAGTTTAATCTACGAGCTCTCAGCCAGTTCTTTTCATCCCATTTGCCGATCCCTTCGAGAGAGCTTGTTTGAGAGGGGAAAAATGCCGGTCGACCTCGCTCAAATCGAAAGGGCCGATCACATTGGACTTCGACTCCAGTCGAGAGATGACTCTGGTCGAAACATGTTAATCGAACTTGGCAATATCGACTATAAAGTCATGAAGGCCTACGACTGGAGCCCAGAGGGACAAAGAAAATGGAAAGACTGGGCTTCGGAAAAAAGGCTCTGCTGCTTTCTTTCCATCAACCAACGAATTGTCGCCGCCTTTTCATTCGAGACAAAGATTCGAGACTCTTTTGATGAGTTTCTACAGGACATGAAGGGGCTTCAGAAGAAGCTGTGCGTAATTAGCTCAACCTCGAAACACTCTCAAAAGATTTCTCCTGCTTTGTTTCAAGATTGCCAAAACTCTCTGTTACCGATTGAGAGGCGGCTCACCTGGGCCCATTGGAAGGAACGATCAGATCACTTCTTAGAACTACGAGGCGATTGGGACCACAAGGAACCAGAAACGAGTTTTGACATTGAGTTTACCGATCAAAAGGATCGAATTCAGCAGACGAACGCCCCCGTGCAAATCTTTGGAAATCACCTTTCAAGTTTGAGCTGGCTTTTCAGGCAAGCTGAGGTTTGGGCAAGAGACCAACGACTGCTCATGCAATTTATGGCTCTGAGCTGTGTGTTGATGATTGTATTGAGCTTAAGCCCCCTTCTTCTGCCAAGCTTGATTCTCTATTATGCCCTTAGTTTTTGCTGGATGCTCCGCTCGAGCTAAGAGAGAATCAAGGTCGTGCCGAATCTAACAAAAATTCAGGTTCTTGGGCCGCTCTTTTTCCTGTTCTGGGTGATTCAGTTTTTACTTCCTCCTTACTGGGGAGAGGCCGCGGTTCATTTGTTGGCACTGACGGGCTTCAGCTTTTTGCTGGGACGAGTTTGTCTTCGGAAGGCCTTGAATGCGAGCCTTCGGTGGATTCGCTGGGGATTTTATTCTCTGGGCTTCATTTATCTTCTTTTGATTTTGCGACTATCTTTTCAAGAACCAGAGATTCTTAGCCAACGGGCGACAGCTCAGTGGTTGAGCTTGGTACAAGCTTGGGTCATTCTAAACGCCGCCGTCTTGGCTCTAAGTTCTGCCCAATGGGTTCGCTTACTCGCTCGCCTGCAGGCGCATCCCGCCCGCTTCATCGTGAGCGTCTACACCGGGGCCGCTGTTTTGTGTGCGCTGCTTCTTGTCTTACCCGTTAGCCTTCAGCCAGGAATCGAGTTGGGCCTCTTTGACTCGCTCTTCACAAGCGTGTCGGCCATATCTGGTGCGGGCCTGCTGACGGTCAGTCTTCCCGACCACTTCAGTTTCTTTGGTCTCTTTGTCATTCTAGTCTTCATTCAAGCCGGGGGAATCGGCATCATCACCTTTAGCGGAATTCTTTTGCTGTTCATCGGAAGGGAGTTGGGCGTTCACGACAAGGTCTTACAGGACGACACAGAAAAGCTTTACTTTTTAGGAAGTCTGAAGAGGTTCGCGGCTTTTACAGCTCTGTTTATGCTTGTCGTCGAAGTGATTGGCGTGATTCTGATCTACCCGAGCATGAGAGTTTTGTTTGACGATCCTTTGGTGGCTTTGTTTCATAGTTTGTTTCAAGTGGTCTCGGCAATCTGCACGGCCGGACTCTCTAGTCTTCCGCAGGGGCTGCTTTACTTGAATGCCGCCCCTTTTCCCTTGATCCTTTTAGGCTTCATTGCCGGTTTAGGGGCTTTAGGGGCGCCCACCATCATTCAGTTGGTGAAGTATTTTGACTACCGCTCAAAACTTCGAAAGCTCTCGGCTTATGCGAAACTTGAGCTTTGTATCGCTGGCGGCCTTTTGCTGGGAGGCTGTCTTCTTTTGTTCTTGGTGGAGTTAGGAAACCCCTTTCACCAAAACCTTGGCTCGCTTGGCCTCCACAGCTTGATTCAAAGCGCCATGCGTGCGACTGGCTTCAATTCGATGCCGATTGAGGCCTATAGCTTACCCGGCCAGGTGAGCCTGATGAGCATGATGCTGATTGGGGGGGCACCCATTTCAACGGCCGGAGGGCTTAAAACCGGCACCCTGGCCGTGATTATCTTGTCGATTTGGGCGTTTTTGAGGGGGCAGCAGGAAGCGAGCTTTGCGGGCCGCCGCATTCCCGCCGTTTTGTTCACCAAAGCAGTAAGCATTGTTTTCTTTTTTGCCGTGCTAGGCTTTCTTGGCTTTCTCGGGCTTTATCTGACTCAGTCGTTGGGGGCGATGGAGCTGCTGTTTGAGACATTCTCTGCTTTGGCTGTTTGTGGGTGGAGCTTGGGCATCACCAGTGATTTAGATCGGGTGGGTAAATTGATTGTGATTCTCTTGATGATGATCGGAAGAATTGGTGTTCTCACGACGATTTATTTCTTTATCATAAGACGAAAACGGCGAAATTATCGATACGCACAAGGAGAGTTCTATGTCGGTTAAAAGCAGAATCCATCAGAAAATTGCGGTGATTGGACTGGGCACCTTTGGGGCCTCACTAGCCAAGGAGCTGACCGCCGCTGGAATTCAAGTTTTAGCGATCGATAAGAGTCTGAGGCTAGTCGACGAAATTTCTGATTTTGTTGATCATGCGGTCTGCCTCGATTCAAAGGACACCGAAGCGCTTGAGCAAAACGGCATACACCGAGTGGATGCGGCAGCGGTTTGCATCGGCGACAGTTTTCAGGAAACAGTGATGGTCACCTTGAAGCTCTTAGAGATGAAGGTTCCAAGGGTTTTAGCAAGAGCCGCTGGAGAATCAGAAGCACAGATTTTAAATCGAATTGGGGCTCACGAGGTCATGTTTATTGAGAAGGAAATGGGAAAGCATTGGGCCAATTTGATTGCACGACCCGGTGCGCTTGAAGACTTTGAGGTCTCAAGAAACTATAGCATTGTAAGAATTCATCCCCACCCCAACTGGGTGGGGCGCAGTCTAAGTGAGCTTCGGTTGCCAAAGCAGCACGGACTTACCGTTCTCGGCTTTTATCAGGAGGAGCGCTTTAAACTGGTCGAAGGTCCCGACAGTCGACTTGAACTAAGCAATGATCTTCTGGTGATTGGGCATCATCAAGACATCGACAGATTCTTTGCCGATCGAGTGAAAGAAGAAAAGTCGCAGAAGCAAAAGACCCAAGAAGCCGAAGACACCTCCCAGGGGCGATCATAAGCTGCCCCACTTAATGGTGTAGAGCCGCCGCATCTAGTCTGGCACTTTCGTCTCCCGACCCCAAGTGGCTTTAATGGTGTAGAGCCCCCTATCGCCACTCCCAGCAAGTACACAGTAAAGGGAAAAAGAAGTTCAATCAGAAGCAGAGCGATGATTTTTTCCTCAGGCGAGGAAGACGAGTAAGCGACGAAGGAGTGTATTCCTCATACTCGACTGAGGAGTGAACGAAGTCTGACGATGCATGAGGGAAAAAGCAGAAGCTCTGCGCGGAGAGAGACTCGAACTCTCATGGTGTTACCCGCCAGCCCCTCAAGCTGGTGCGTCTACCAATTCCGCCATCCGCGCTCGCAATCGAAACTCTAAACAAGAATCTCGGTAAACTCTAACTCCGTCCCGCAACTCCTCTCCAGCGGAATTGCTAGACGCCACTGGTCTCTTTGGCTCGCCCTCTAAGGGGCTCGGCCTAATTCCCCCATCCGCGCTCACAACCGAAACCCTCTAAACAAGAATCTCGGTAAACTCTAACTCCATCCCGCAACTCCTCTCCAGCGGAATTGCTAGACGCCACTGGTCTCTTTGGCTCGCCCTCTAAGGGGCTCGGCCTAATTCCCCCATCCGCGCTCACAACCGAAACCCTCTAAACAAGAATCTCGGTAAACTCTAACTCCATCCCGCAACTCCTCTCCAGCGGAATTGCTAGACGCCACTGGTCTCTTTGGCTCGCCCTCTAAGGGGCTCGGCCTAATTCCCCCATCCGCGCTCACCAGAACGAAGCCTGAAACAGAAATAATCCTCAGACAGCGGAAAATCAAGGCCTGAAGCCCTGCCAATGCAGTCACCCCCAAAGAAAAAGGCCCCCCAGTTTATCTCTGGGGGGCCTTTTTCAGCTTTCGCTTCCAACATTCCTTCGAATGACCGGAAACTCAAACTCTAAATCGCTTAGAACTGCATGGTTCCTTGAAGATAGCCACGATGTGCAGTTTTGTCATCACCAGCATCTTTGAAAGCCTTGCCAGGCGCAAAGAGGGCGTAGCCAAACTCAAATCGAAGCATATCGTTTGGCTGATATCCCAAACGAGCATTTGCCTCCATTCCCAAAGCCGACTGAGCAACAGTACCGCCAGCAGCTCCGGTAACTGCATTAAAAACATCTGCCTCTTTCTTAGCTTTCAGGAAATAGTAGCCGTCGAGATCAAAGTTGAACTCGTCAGTTAGGCCGAAGCTGGTGTTCAAGCCAATCGCCATAACATTCTGTCGACCAAGGATGTCAGAATCACCAAGAAACTGATGATAGTCACCCAAGAGGTTAACATAGTGCTGATTGGCGTAAGCGAAGTTCAAGGCCGCCATATGACGATCCATGAAGTTCATTCCGACAAGCAGCTCTCCAGCGAAGCCAGTATCAGACTCCCCACCAAGCTTTCCAAACTGAGCCATTAGCTCGAGGTCGTAGAAAAGCATCGCGATATCGCCTGCAGCTCTCGCACCTCCGAAGAACTTCTTATTTTCAGCAGCCCCGTCACCGTTTTGATACCAGTAAGCCGCATGAAAATCTAAAGTTCGGACGAACTCAATCTGATCTTCAAGATTAAGAGATGTGTAAAGAGCAAAAAGATCTGCATCTTTTGTTCTCACTGCTGCATTCTGTCCCTCGAAGAGCTTGGCCCAGAAGATGTCGGTATAGCCCATATCGTAATTGATTCGGAAACGAGCTGAGTCAAAATGCTGTCCATCTTGGCTCCAGTCTTTTCGACCAATGACCCGGCCTGCACCGTAGCTGATTTCTTGTCGGCCAATGAAGGCTGTCAGCATATGTGAAGGCATCCAGGACATCCAAGCCTCTTTGAGATAGGCATTTGGAGCCGCCACATCTGCCCCTGCTCCGTCCTGAGTTCCCCAAATATGAGTCGCCTGAGGAGCAATACGGAGCTTCAAGCTATCCATGGGCATAAAGTCAAGGTTGACCCTTGCTCGGTTTTCGAATTGATGCCGTAGGTCCTCACTGACCAAGGCCTCGTTATTTGTAAAATTAAGACGAGTACGAACTTCACCTGAGAAGTGATGTGCGGACTCACCGTGATGATGCATATTTGCTAGTGCGAAGCTTGCGAAAGCTGCTACACCAGCAGTAGTTGATATGAAGAAGCGAACAACTGTTTTCATAAATTTAAATACCTCCAGTAACAATACAACATTAAAAACTCCATCGAGGTCGAGCAAAAAAACCCAGAAAAATCTGGTGACTCTGTTGGGTTGGATTGCTCGCCATCCCCGACGACGTTCTCACTACCAGTTCATTCCTTTCAATAAGGAAGTCACTGAGAACATTCTGATCGATCAGAAGAATTATGCAAAGCAAAGCTCAGACTTGCACAAAATTGTGCGAATTGAAGTGCTTCGAAAAAAAGGAAAGAGGTGGGATGCTCGAATCATCGAAGAGTTTGAGTCACCCGACTCAAAGGAATTTGAACTCGACTTTGTCGCAGAATGTCACGGCTTTCCCACTGAGTTTCCTGAATCAGTAATTTCGGCCGCTAAGAGGCTTCAGCTTGAAGATTCTAAGGGTCGCAAGGATTTACAAAACTTGAGTTTTGTAACCATCGACGGCGAAGATGCTAAAGACTTTGACGATGCCATTTTCGTGAAGAAAGAAGACACTAACTTTCGACTGTTGGTGAGCATTGCGGATGTCAGCTACTTCGTGCGCGAAAAAGATCCCCTTGATCAAGAGGCGCTCTTGCGCGGCACATCCATTTACTTTCCTGACCAAGTGATTCCGATGTTGCCGGAGAAAATCTCAAACGACTTGTGCAGTCTTCGACCTAATGAGAAGAAGTTTTGTCTCACGGCCGAACTGCTACTTGGCCCCCAAGGAGAAATTCTTGAGACTGAAGTTTACTCGTCGAGCATTAAGAGTCAGGCCCGCCTCACCTACACTCAAGTGCAGGCGGTTCTCGATCAGGATGAAAGCGCTCGAAAAATAGAGCCTGAGATTCAATCAATGCTAAAACTCGCTCAAGAACTGGCTCTGCGCTTGCGCAAAAAAAGACAGCGAGTGGGCGCGCTCGACCTGGACCTTTCAGAACGAAAGGTTAAAACAGATGCTGACGGCAAGGTTTTAGAGATTAAGAGCATCGAGAGAAACGATGCTCATCGTCTGATTGAGCACTTTATGATCACGGCCAATGAGGCCGTCGCCGAGGCTTTTAAGAAAGCTCAACTTTCCACTCTCTTTCGGGTCCACGAGGCACCAGACCCCTTAAAACTGGAACACTTCTTTCAAGTCATCAAACACTTTGGTTTTGACTTCGAAAAACGGGAACTGAAAGATCCGCAAGCTTTTCTTAGGAAATGCTTGAAGGCTTTTGAAAACCACCCCCGCCAACGGGTGCTTCAGTACCTGCTTCTTCGATCGATGAAGCAGGCCCATTATTCGGCCCATTTGGTGGAGCATTTTGGTCTAGCCTCAAAGGCCTATCTTCATTTTACAAGCCCGATTCGTCGGTACCCCGACCTGATCGTGCATCGGATGCTTCGAGACAGCCTGTTTTTAAGGAAACCCCAGAAATTAGCCGGTGTAGAAAGAAAACTGGAGGATCTGGCGCTCGATTGCTCTGAAAAGGAACAGCGCGCCGTGTCAGCCGAAAGGCGAATGCTTGCCCTTAAGGCCGCCCGATATATGGAAGAGCGAATTGGAGAAGAGTTTAAGGCCTGCATTGTCTCGATCAAGGATTTCGGCTTTTTCGTCGAATTGCCCGATATTGGGGTAGAGGGCTTGGTGCCCATGAGGAGCTTACCCAGAGATCGCTGGCAGCTCGACACTTATGAGATGTGGCTGGAGGGCAAAAACGCCGGATTGCGCTTTGAGATAGGCGACGAAATCGAGGTTCAACTGTATGATGTCAACCGAATGAAGCAGCAGATCGATTTTCGATATCTTGGGCATTTGGGCGGAGCTCGGCAGAAGCAGCCTGAACGCCAGAAATCGGCGAGACGAGACCGACGAAGCCACCGAAGCAAAAGGCGTCGCCGATGACCTGGGCCATTCCTCTACGAAAGCAAATCTCAAACTGGTCTCGATTTCAGGAGATCATGAGAACTCTTGCAAAGCATGGGCTTTCGGCTTGGTTAGAGGAAACCGATCTTCCCCTCCCGAAAGGCTTGAAGTCAGCTCACCCCCCATCAGAAGAGGCGGTGCCCACTCACCTTCGACAAGCCTTTGAAGAACTGGGGCCAACTTTTATAAAACTGGGTCAGATTCTAAGCACCAGACCCGACCTCTTGCCCGCCGACTATATAAAGGAGTTCTCAAAACTTACGGACCAAATTCCTGCGATAGGATTTTCTGAAGTTCGAAGTCTTCTTGAAGCAGAAATGGGGCGCCCGCTCTCTGATGTGTTTGAAAGTTTTGAAAAGGAAGCCCTTGCGGCTGCCAGCATCTCTCAGGTTCATCGGGCACGCCTTGCCGAAGGCGAAATTAAGGAAGTGGTCGTGAAGGTTCAAAGGCCCGGAATTGAGAGCGACATTCAGAGTGATATTCAAATCCTTTACTTTGTGGCCGGCGCTTTAGAGCGATTTCGAAAGGCCTTTCGTCTATATAATCTCACGGGCATGGTTGAGGAGTTTCAGCGAAGCATTTACGAAGAGCTGGACTTTAGTTTAGAGGCCAAAAACATCGAGGCCTTCTCGGAGCACGCAAAAGAAATCGAGGGGGTCGAAATCCCAAAGGTCGTCTGGCCCCTGAGCTCAAAGCGAGTTTTAACGATGTCTGAGCTAAAGGGCAGCCCTTTGTCTCGGCTTGAAGTCTTTCCGGAGACGGTGGATCGCTCCTATTTGTCTGAGTCGGTGGCTCGATTTTTCTTGGAAGGAATCTTTTTTAATGGCCTGTTTCACTGCGACGCCCACTCTGGCAATCTCTTGATCTCGCTAGAGGGCAAAGGCCGAGTCGGCATCGTTGATTTCGGCATGGTGGGCCGACTAAGCCCTGAGCTTCGTGAAAAACTCGGGCGCCTGTTTTTGTCTTTGGTCACTCAAGACTACCAGTCACTGGTTCGCATTTACTCTGAGATTGCAGATTTTGGTGGTCAGTTCAATTTAAGGGCCTTCAAGCGCGATGTGGAAAGACTGCTTCAACCCAATTTAGGCCGCCCCCTCAAAGAGGTGGATGTCGGGCAGCTCATGATGGATAGTGTTCAACTTGCGCACAAATATCAGATTCGACTGCCGAAAGACTTGATTCTGTTCTACCGCTCGATTGTGACCCTAGAGCATTGTTGCAGAAGGCTCGACCCCGACTTTACCTTTAGTCAGTTTGGCCGAAGCTTTTCTCGACTCATGATTCGAAAGAGATTCTCGCTGGATAGTCTCTCAAAAGACTTTTTGAGAATGATTGATGGGCTGCGATCTCTAAGCTCAGATCTTCCCCTTCAACTCAAACACCTTCTCACGAAACTCGAAGAAAACAGTTTGTTTCCTCAACTCAAAGGCATCGAAGAAGCCTTGCTGGCTTCAGAGAAAAGAAACCGTGCACTAGCCTTAAGCGTCATTCTTTCGGGCCTTCTGATTTCGTCGGCGCTGCTTTTGGCTCTTCAGCCCCAGCACCCCCTCAATTGGGTCTTATGGCCCCTTACGGGAGTGGTCGGAATATTCACGGCCTTCAAGCTCCGAAAAGCTTCTTAGGGGGAGGCTGTAAAATGCTCGAAATTGCCTTAAAATGGGCCTATGCCCTGGGTTTTTGTGCTTCTTGTGGCCTTGGTCTTGCCCTCACTTTCGAGGGCGGATGCTCCCTTGCCCAACCTGCGCACTTTGAACTTCTATTTGCCCGCTGAGTTTTTGAGTTTGCCTTGTGATGCTCAGATTGAAATTCGCGGGGCCTATAATTCTTACGCAGGCTCAGAAAGTGTTTTCGGAAGAAAATGGACCTTTAACTACAATGTGAAGGTCGAACCTGGCATCAGTTTCTTTGAGATCATTGAGGGAGACGGATTTCGAAACCGCTACAATCGAGAAAGGAATCTTGAAGAGGCCAACCGCGCTCTAGTTGAGACGATTCTGGTCGAGGTCAGAAAGCAGGACGCCCAAAGAGGTTCACTTCGAGAGAACCGAGTCTACGAAGAGATGAGAACTCGATTGCTTTCGGATCGAGCCATGCGAGAGGCAGAGGCACAGCGCTTGATCACCACCGCCAGGCCTCTGGGCCCAGGAACTTACTACAGCTTGGCGCGAGGCCGTTCGAGCTTGGTGAAAAAAGAGGACGAAAGCTTTGAGAGAGATTTTCAGGATGGATCTCGGCAGTTTTTCGATCGACAAGGAAGATTGGTTCGAAGCGAAGATCGAAACCGAAATCGCTTAGACTTTATCTATCAAGGCAACCAGCTTGTGCGAATTAATGACAGCTGTGGGGGTTGGGTTCGCTTGGATTACTATCCTGAGGGGCCAAGAGCCGGCCTGATTCGAAGTCTCACCGACAGTCTCGAGCGACAAGTCAGCTTTGAATATGACGAAGCGAGACATTTGATTGCGGTCAACGGCCCTGATGGGCGAACTCGAGGCTTTCGCTACAACGCCCAAAGCAATATGACGAGGCTCACAGATTCCAGCGAGGCTAAACACAATTTCGAACTGGCCTACAACCAGGCTCAAGAAGTTGAGAGAAAGACCGGGCCTGGCAATCGAGTGATTCGCTTTACACGAACTTTTGTGGGAGAGGATCGAAATCATTCAATCACCGAGGTAGTTTACTTTAACGGAGAGACCCGTGACCGGCGAGAGACGCATGAGTTTAAGCTCGAAGACTTTGAGCAAGTCAGCCGCTACAATGCTCAGAATGAGCAGGTTTCTCGAACGACTCGAAGGCTCTCTCCCACCACGGGTTTTGTTGCGAGTGAGACCGATCAGCAGGGTCGCGGCTTTGCCTTTGAGTATGATGCCACTGGGCGTGTCACCAAAAGAGAGGCGCTTCCATCGGGAGAGACCCTGGTGTTTCGTTACGGAGACCGATGTCAGTTTCCCACTGGGATGGATCGAAAGAGAGAAGGTCGTCCAACGATTGAGATTGAGTTTCGATTTGATCCCCGCTGCAACTTAACTCGGGTCGTTGAGAAAGAGGGAGACAAAGTCACAAGAGAGATTGAGCTTAGAAACAATGACAAGGGTCGCCCATCCTTCATGATCGACAACACCAGAAACCAGGCTCTAGCCTTCGAGTACTGGAAAGGAAAACCTAGTTCCATTAGCTTAAGAGATGTGGGGACCCTTCGGGTGGCTTATCTTCCGAACGGCGAGTTTGGGCAGGTGACTGTCGAGCCGCACGGCAAGGCGGTCAAGCGATTTGAGGGGCAAGAGGCCCACCAATACCAGCCCATCATTCTCTCAGAGGTACGAGCCGCGATCGAGTACTATCGAAACAACTACCTGCGTCCCGCAGGTCTTGAAATCGGGATTTGATTCAGTTTTTTCACTGCCTTCAGAGCAGTTCTGTCGCTCCGAAGGAGCGCTAGATTATGGGAGTGTCGATAAGGGTCCAGATGCGAGAAGGCAAGGAGCGAGCATCGCAGTGTGGCTCGAATTCCACTCGAGAAGCGCAGAGACGCAGCCGCCGAAGCAGATGGGCCTTTAGCGACACTCCCGTGAGCGCGTGGCGCTCTGGCCAGACTGAGCTCTAGGTCTTTCGGAACTTTCTGT
>REDG01000010.1 GCA_007693605.1 Bradymonadales bacterium | reverse complement strand
AATAACGATTGTCAAACTCTCGTGGCATTCCAGGGCGGGTACCCAATCGCCCTGCCTCGCAGATCCAGACAGGAGGAGCATCGTGCTTCATCTGACTTCGAAATTTACTCACAAAGGCGGCAAAATAAAGAAGGGCCGCAAGAGTGTCCTCGATAGCCAGAAGAGCGTTTGGCGCTGGCCAATTATCAAAGGTGCAAATGGGTTGAGCCTTCAGGGCTGCAACCAGATAAGCACCAAGAGCCACGCTTTCTGGGCCCTGGAGATCCACAAAGTAAAGACACTCAGGAGTGGCCCAAGCAGGGCTCTCAAGGTTCGTGGGCATCTGCCACCTGAACCGATCCGCTTCAATCGGCCCTATCTGAGAATTTGGGATGGCATCCACCGCCGCGAAAAGAGGAAGACAGTGGTAGGCCTCCCAAGGCGAATCAATCGGAGGACTCCAGACATAGTAAAGATCCTCGGCATTCAAGTACCGCTTCCAGCCCAAGTTCTTCAGAAAGTCTGTCCCCATCGGGTTTCCAATTCGAACCTGCTTCGACTTGGAAAGAAAATCGAGGGGAATGCGTACACTTCCGAGCCACTCAAGCAGTCGTAACCAAAGTTGGGACATAGTTTGCCTCATGTGTAAAAAAGGGTTTAATTGCTGACCGACTGTAATATCCACCGAAGTCGCCGTTAACCAGATAGACACCAACTGTCGGGTATATATGCGTCTGATTGTGAACGAGGGCCTCAGTTGCGAAGAACTCCTGAAGGCTAAACTCCCCCGTCTTGGTGAGGGCTTCTTTCAGAGCCCCCTCCCAGACTTCTTGGGTGACAAGTTTTCCAATCACCACAGAATCTCCCATTCTGCCGAAAGCATGCTTGAGAACCCAAACCTCTCGATTGTGTCGTGCCTCATCCGCAATGTCTATACCGACAGGATGCGTTCTGGGGGTAAGCGACAGAATAAAATCCTTTTCCTCTCTGCTTAAGAAATCAAAGCTCTCCCAAAGAAAGAACAGGTTTTTACTCTGTCGTATGATTCTTGAAAGAGGATTGATCATATTGATTCTCGTTAGTACTCGCTTCCAATGTGCCAGATTGGGCAGGTGCGGAAACCATTCAGATGGATAGAATCGAATAACTGCGTCGATATCTGTACCCAGTGCACTCACCCGTCTCCAGCCGCAGCGAATGTGGCTAGGCGCGCATCTTACGGTCGAAATTCCCGCTCGATTCAAAAGCTTCTCCAAAATGAGCATATGCTGCAGGTCCTCACTGTAGCCAGTGGCATAGCTGAGGGCGACAGAAGAAAACCTGCTCATTCCCTTCATAAAGTGATCCGCAAAACTCGATGGAAGACTATCTGGATAGTACTGAGAGAGAAACTCAGTCACCCCCACCGCTTCATTGAACCCACCAGGAACATCCTCATTGAATTCCGACAGAATCCAACGCCCATCTGTTGTCTTGAAGTAATCATAGCGCGCAATTTGAAAGGGACTCGGCGGTTCTACAGCAATGATCTCAAAGACTTCAGCAGGGATGCCCAAAGATTCCAAAAACTCTGGCGACTTCTTAAGATTGAGCTCAATCTTCTCAAGAAGTCTTGAAATTTTTCTGGAGAGAAAAATGAGATGCTCATGTTCTTCGGGGCTAATCGCCAGGGCATCGTGGGTAATCTTCTTCTTTCCGGCGACATGAATGTCCCACTTCGCGTAGCGAAACTGAAGCTGTCGAATCATTTCGTGAAGCTCGCTATCTGAAATACCGAGAGAACAGAATTTCATGAGAAAATGCCCAATACATAATTGTTGATGACCCACCCAGCAATGAGAGACAAAACAGCCAAGAAGAGATAGCCCAGTGCTTCCGAGAGACGAAGCGGCGCGGTCCCGTGCCGCCTTAAACTGGGGCGGGGACTCACAATCTCATGAAAGATCAACATTCCTACAATGGCTCCAAATCCGAGAAGACTTTCACTCCAACCTAAAAAGTGACCCGAAACAGCATCCCCAATAACAATGCTGCTACTCAAAATGAAGGCAGAGAGCGAAAACCCCTCGCCGAGGCTTCTGTCTTGCCGGATTCGAGTTCGAACTGGGTTTGGATCTCGCCAGATGAACAAAAAACAGAGACCAACTAATACCGACCAACCTAGGGCAAAAAACCCTAAGGGAATCCACCAGCCCCCTTCACTTCCGGAGAGAGGATCAGCATCGCCCCATAGACTACAGCCGAAAATGATACCGGTCGCCAAAGTGAAACTCGAAACCACAAGAGCAGCGGCAAGATTTCTTCTCTCATAGACATCCACTCGCAGACTAAAAGTTAGAATCCTAACTGAGACTTGGCCAAGGACCTTAATCACGGCATAGGCCATCACCATATAGAAGAGCACATAGATACCCCTTACGCTCTCGTCAGCAAAAAAGAAAATAACAAACAACACCCAAAGAAGGCTTAGCAAAACGGACAAGCGGCTGAGGCCGATTCCCGCATTCCGCTCAACATAGAGACGGTGAAGTGAGAGCGTCTGTGTGGAAAAGACTCCACCCAAAGCGACCAGCGCCGAAACGATCAAGACGAGAAGCTCATCACCCTCCACTCACTAAGGCTAATGAGATCTCTGTGGGTCTGTCTATCGAGATCTTTACAACGCGATGTGGATAAGTCTTTTGGGCTGGGTTCTGAGGATGGCCTTCATTGAAGGTCCCCGGCAGGTGGGTAAATGATTCCGGCGCTTTCACTGTTAAGCCCCACTGACCTTTCCCATTCCTGCTTGCGCTCTGTATTGTTACCCGACGCGTCAAGAGATCCAGTGATAAGCCGTTGTCCCTTCGGGGCCAAGGCCGATATGGCTAGGCACAGAAAAACATATTTAAACTTAGCTTGAGTTCTTGCTTACTTCGAGGTCAGGGTCGGCTCCAATCAAGTCGGCGCCGATTTCTTCCAATTCCACCCCGAGGTATTCGATGGCAGCCTTTTTGCCTCCATCATCGTAAGTCGCATTTTTGATAAAGTTAACAACGGCTTCTGGTTCAAATGCTTCGAGAAGATAGCTCAAGATCATCGAAGCAAGATTGAAACTAAACCCTTGTCCCTCGTCGTCTCTGAGGAAACTTTCCCCATCCCAAAAAGAATCGAGCCCATTCTCTGCCCAAAACTGATTGAAGTCATCAGTTGCTTCTCCAGCAGTAAGGCCACCCACAGCCCCCTGACCACCGTGAATTATGTCTAGCACTGCCTGCCCTTGGTTGGCATTGAAGAACTTACCTTCAGTAAAACAAGCCAGAGCTTGGTGGAGCCATAAGGGCGACTCAAGGTGGCTTAGGCTTGCATGGGTCAGTTGGTAAACGACTGCCCGTTCAGTCTGATCAACATCGCCGGGAGGGAGCACAATGTGACCGTAGCCTTCGTTGACGAAAATACCGCCGCTCAAACCAAAGGCTCCCTCCTCTGGATAGAAGTGGGATATGTACTCGTAGTACTTCTGATCATCCAAAAAGCTGAGCACAATATGCTTTCCAAAACCCTCATCAGAGGCGACATTTCCAATAATTTTAAAGATCTCGGACAAAGCGTATTCCAAGAATTGAAGCCGCGCCAAAGCAGCTTGTTCATCATTGGCGTCAAGTAACCAAAAGTTTGGAGATTCATGAATGCCATAGTTCGGGCCAAGATGATCCGATAGCTTTTCAAGCCACTCAAGTGCGAATTCATTCCAGACTGCATGAGGGTCCGTTGAAATCTCTATTTGGCGATTCGCCCACTGCTCCACCTTTTCCCAGATAGGCCGAGGAAAACCCCCTTCTTTCGATGCAAAGGCATCCGCAAGATTAGTCATAGCCTGATTGTAGCATCGAGCCTCCAATGCTGCTGTGCCAAAAGCAGGGGTGGCTTGCCGCCGCACTCAATGGAGTGGAACCCGACTTCAACTAACTTCGGGGCCAAGGCCGGTCACAAGCCCTGCTCATTCAATTCATTCGCCGACCCCTGAGGCCTGTAGACTTGGTATTGACGCGCATCAATATCTATGTCAATATGAAAACTCTATGAAGGATAGGGAAAAACAAAGAATTACAGCGAATATCCCCGCGACTTTATTGAAGCAAGCTACAGAAGCGACCAATAAGGGGATAACAGACACATTGATTTTAGGGTTGGAACTCGTACGCCGTTCCCGTGCAGCCAAGAAAGCAAAAGAACTTCAAGGCAGCCTCAATTTAGACATCGATTTGGAGCTCAGTCGTGAGCGCAATCGTCGTTGATACTTCCGCTTGGATTTCCTATTTTAAAGGCAAAGACTACCCGGAGATCGATGCGGCGCTGGAGGTGGGGCTTGTTTATTTACCACCGGTAGTCTGCGCAGAGTTGCTAAGTGCCAAGATGACAGCAAAGCAGCGAGTAAAACTGCAGGAATTTTTACAAGAACTGCCCCTATACGAAGGGGGATTTGATCATTGGATGAAAGTGGGTGAATTGCGCTCAGATTTAGCCCGCAAAGGCCTTTCTATGAGCACGCCCGACGCTCATATTGCACAATCTGCTCTTGATTTGAAGGCTGAGCTGATAACGGAAGACAAGTTTTTCAAAAAGATTGCCCCGAAGTTGAACTTAAAACTGCGATAGGAGAAGGGTCAGCCGAATCCAGTACATTCAGGAGGCTTGGCAGAGAGGCTCAACCCATTTCGAAGTAAGCTCCGCCCTCTCCTACCGCAGCCGTTCCTCGGCATAGAGAGAAAGCTCGACCATCCGTTCCAAGAGTTGGTCAGTGGGATAGCCTTCAAAATTCTTCTGAACCATCTCTTTGGCAAAGAGGCGGCACAGGTAGCGAATTTTTAGGGCTTTTTTCTCAGAGGCAAAGATGAAATCTCGATGACCAGAATTGATGATGATGAGATTTCTCTCCATGTCATAACGCGACCGCCACAACTCTCCAGCCGCTCGCTCTAAAGTATAGCTGGGCAAGCCGCGCCCTTCGCGCCCTGTTGGCCGAGGCGGCAAAAGCTCGTCAGTAACGGTCAGCAAGGCCTCGGCCTCGCAAAGATGCTCCTTCTGTCTTACTGTTAACTTCACGCGCACAAGCCCTGGTTCTGATCCAGCTATAAACTCAGTTGGATTGCTGCGAAAACCACGAAGCTCACCAACTCCCTCGATCACCTCCCATGTGTATTCAAGAGAATGGTCCACCGGCCGATTCTGTCGGTCTCTGGCCAATGCCCTCAATACACGAGTCCCATTCACCGGGACAGTTGCCGCCGATGGACTAATTTTGGCTCGCCACAAGGGGCCCGCCACCTCCTGAAAGCCTGCATTTTCAGTTTCTGCAGTCTGAGACTTCAACTGAAAGCTAGTGGACATAGCGCCACCGCCACCCCCTCGGCCTTTCTGCGTCGGCACTTGAAACCAATCATAGTCTTCGGGAGGCAAGGCCATGAGAGCTTCTCGAAAAGCCTTGGCTAGACTTTTCCAAGTCTCCTGACTGGCTCCCTCTGCTTCGATTTGCCGATATCGTTCAACCAGCTCGGCCAAGCCCCCTTCGACTTCTTTCAGAGCAGACACAAAGGCCGAATAGGCGTTGTCATAAACGAGGCCTTGCCGAGTGCCCGGGGTCAGCCCCAGAAATGGCGCATCGATTGCCCCCTGCAGATACGGCGAATTCCAAGGAAAACACTGAAAATCCTCTAACTCGTCTAAACGAGTCAGAACCCTTGTTCCAGCCCTGTAAAGAGATACCGGATGAGGCTGGTCGGAACTCTGCAAATAGAGTTCAATCTCAATCTCGCCAAACTCGGTGGGCGCTACCGAGATATTTCGAATCAACTCACCCGAAAACTGACGAGGCTCTACATCCAATTCCTGACGGGTTTGACGATCAATGATTTTTATCTTTACGCCCGACTTTCGAATTCGATCTCGTAGCTCGGCTGCCAAATAGGCTTCCATTTTTTGTCCACTCAACTGCCGAAGTCCCGAAAGCAATGGTTTAATCTTTAGCTCCGTCCCTTCAAACGAAAGCAAGGACGAACGCGCTTGCAGCTCATAGTGCGGGCTCCCCTTGGCCATCTGCATTTGGTAAGCGCGCCCATCTGCCCCCGCCGAGGTGATCAAAAGCTCTTCTCCGACCGTCCAAAAGCTGAGCAAGCCAATTCCAAATTCACCTTGCAGTCCTTTAGCGCCCTCTCGCTTCATCCGACGCTTCAAAGAATCACAGATATGCGTTGCCACATAATCAAAGTCGGGTTTCCCTGAGGCGTCTCGTGGAATCCCCTTCCCGTCATCAATAATTTTAAGATAGTACTGGCCCCGCTCTTTGCCTCGCACAATGGTAACGCGCTTTGCTCCGGCGTCAATACTGTTCTCGACAAACTCGGCCACCGCCTTGAGTGGATTGGACTGCGAAAGAGCGATGATCGTAATCGCACTCCACTGATCTCCGATTCTCAGGCGCGATTGACGACCGACAGTCTTCTTCTTGTTCGCAGATCGAGGCATATCTCTTACGGCCCAGATAGCGAATGGGCGAAGCAATGGCAACTCCGTAAATGGCTCCAACTTTGTTCCGCATCAAACATGATGAACCCACCAAGCCAAAGGGACATGATAAGAGTGTACAGTCGATTTCTTGAACTGGACCCGCTCAACCGATCGGGGTTTAAAAGCCCTCGACGGCTCTGACGAAAGGCTGCCAATACCAGCAGGCTCGATTACAATGCACCAGCTCGGCTGGTAAGGAATTGAAGGCACCGGTCTCGAAATTTCTCAGTGATTTCAGGCCTCAGAGAGAACTATACTAAAACGGAGTTGACTCCAGTTTAGTATGTACTAAAATGGAGTCATGTCCGTTTTAGTACAAAGAACGATTAAACCCGATCTTATCAAAGACCTTCAAGAAAAGATGGTTTTTTTAGGTGGGCCAAGACAGGTTGGCAAAACTACTTTGGCTCAAAGCCTTATTCCAAAGTATCGAGACGGGCATCCAGCCTATCTAAATTGGGATGATATCGAACAGCGCAAAAGAATTTTAGCCAAAGAATGGCCTCGGAATGAAAAGCTCATTGTGCTGGATGAGGTCCATAAGTTTAAGAGCTGGCGAAATCTTGTTAAGGGATTTTACGACACATTGAAACATTCGCATCAGTTTCTAATCACAGGCTCAGCAAAACTCGACTATTTTAAAAAAGGAGGAGACTCCTTGCTGGGCCGATTTCACTACCATCGCCTCCACCCCTTCAGCTTTGCAGAACTGAAGACGAAAGAGTCTGATATAGAGCATTTGCTGCATTTCGGCGGATTTCCAGAGCCATTTTTAAAGGGCCACACGATCTCTCTAAAGCGGTGGCACTTGCAAAGGAAAGACCGAATTATCTATGGAGATGTGAGAGATCTAGAAAATATCCGAGAGATATCTTCGTTAGAACTCCTGGTTGACGCTTTGGCGGAGCGAGTAGGCTCTCCTTTATCCAGAAAGTCTTTGGGAGAAGACCTCGAAGTCGATCAAAAGACCGTAGAAACATGGTTGAAAATTTTAGAGCGAGTCTACTACTGCTATAGAATAGCTCCCTTTGGGGCCCCTTCTATTCGAGCCGTAAAGAAAGAACAAAAACTCTACTTGTGGGACTGGAGTGAACATGAAGACAGCGGAAAGCGCTGGGAAAATTTTGTGGCCTCCCACCTTTTGAAATTTTGTCACCACAGGCAGGATGTCTTGGGTGACAAGATGGAATTGCGGTTTTTGAGAGATGCCTATCGCCGAGAAGTCGATTTCGTTGTCCTCAAAGACGGGAAACCTCTCTTTGCTGTCGAATGCAAAGCTGGCGAGCGCCAGCCCTCTCCCCATTTGAAGTATTTCGCTGAAAGAACTAAAATTTCTTATTTCTATCAAGTTCATCAGGGAACGCGAGAGGCTCAGGTGTCCGGCCGAATTTCTCTAATGCCGTTTGCTCGATTTAGTGAAGAGGTGGGCTTAGTTTAGTAAGATCACTTAATGCCTGATTTTAGGTCCTAGGCAAACGGGCAAGACCACCCTGCTTCAGATTCTCTTCAAGAAGACTCCGATCGTGAACCTCCTCGAGTCTGAGACTTATCGCGACTTGGCTTCGAGGCCAAGGCCGGCCCGAGCTACTTCGACAGAGAGTTAAACCCGAAGACAAGCTGATCCTTGTGGATGAGATTCAGCGCCTCCCTCAACTTCTCAATGAGGTTCAGCTCTTACTACAAAAGCACAAGAAACTGAGATTTATTCTGACGGGCAGCAGTGCTCGTAAGCTTCGCGATGGATCGACCAATCTGGGTGATGTCCCAGAATCCGTTAGGATTCGAAGCGGGCACCCAGTTGATTTAAGCT
>REDG01000061.1 GCA_007693605.1 Bradymonadales bacterium | reverse complement strand
GAGGTTGGCTCTTCAAGAAGTAGAGAAGAGGAAGTTTGGAGTGAGAGGGAAGAAGCAGGGGGCTGGGTTTAGAGGTGAAAAGAGAGATGAGTCCCAAGCAAGGGCTGGGGAGGGAGTTTTGAGGGAAACGGAGAGCTTCCCAGGTGCGGATTCCAAAGTGGAAGTAAACTCGAGTATTTCGGAGACTGGAAAAACTCAGGGCATCGAGCTTGAAAGTCGGGAAAGCAATCGTCGAAGAAGCGCTACCGTAGCGAAAGTCCTTACCAAAGCGCCTATGAACATTGCTGGCTGCGAAGGGGCGAAAGTTGGGACTAAAGGAAAGCGAAGTCGGCATATTCCAAAATCTGTTCGTGCTGAGGTTTTTGAGAGGGATGGCGGGGCCTGTGTTTTTGTGGAGCCAAAGACGGGGAGGTCCTGTGGGTCGAGTTTTGGCTTGGAGTGGGACCACAAACTAGAGTTTTCGAGAGGGGGAGAGTCGAGCGAGGCTAATCTTCGACTGCTTTGTCGGCAGCATAATAATCAGCGGCGAATGTGGGAGAGGGAGCTTTGAGTTGAGAGAAGGATGTAGGCCTTGAAAGGCAGGGGTGGTTCAGAGGTGGCCGCCACTCCCTTTGGGCTTGATTCCCTGAGGCTCTAGACGCTAAAGCCGAGAGACGGATGAAGCCTGAAGAGAAAGATCTGGGTCGGGAAGGGAGAAGCTTAAAGCCAGAGACTGAAAGAGCCTTTGCGAATCGGGTTCTCCTTATTCGTCCGCAGTCGTTTTATTCGAATCCTGAGACTCTTGGCTCAAACTCCTTTCAAGGCGAGCAAAGTTCTGGGGTCGACTTGAGTCTGATTCACTACGAGTTCGATTCGCTACACGAGAGATTGGAGCAGCTTGGGATCGGGGTCGAGCTTTTCGAAAGTCTGAAAGAGGCAGAGACCCCCGACGCGGTCTTTCCAAACAATTGGTTTTCGACGCATTCAAGCGGCCACCTGATTCTCTATCCGATGTTTGCGCCGAGTCGTCGTCGAGAGAGGCGAGAGGATATCATTCAAGCTCTCCAAAGGCGTCACGGGCCCTACCAGATTTTAGACCTGAGTGCTTATGAGTCTCGAGCCTGGTTTCTGGAAGGAACGGGCAGCTTAGTCTTAGATCGTCGATCGAGAACTGGATTTTGCAGTCTCTCGGCTCGCTCCAGTGAGGAGCTTGTTAAAATCTTTGAACAAGAGACGGGCTACTCGATCTTTTGTTTTGAAAGTTTAACGGCAGAGGCACGACCTGTCTATCATACCAATGTCATGATGAGTGTAGGGGACACTCATGCGCTGGTCTGTCTTGATAGTATCTCGCAGCCCTCTCAAAGAAAACGGTTGCTAGAAAAACTAGAAGAGATTGGCAAAAGCCCCCTTCTTATAGGATTGGACCAAATGGAGTCGTTCTGCGGCAATGTTCTTCTGTTGGAGAATGGAGATGCCGAGAAGGTTTGGATGGCCTCAGAGACTGCCTACCGGGCCTTTAGTAAGTCGCAAATTCAGAAACTTGAAAGCGAAGCAGATCTTCAGTTTGTTTCCATTCCTTGGATCGAACGACTGGGTGGGGGGAGCCTTCGCTGTATGATGGCCGAGATTTTTCCCTGCTCCGAGAGCCCAAGCCCCTTCTGAGATGGGCGTTTTGCGACTCTCCCCTTGTGAGATGAGGTCTTGTCGGCAATCGCAGAGCCCACTAGTCTGAAGGGGTCATGCCGCAGAGGATTTTGTTTTTCGACGGTTACTGTAATTTGTGTAACACTTGGGTTGATTTTTTGATGCGCCGAGATCGTCGAGCCCAGATTCATTTTGCCAGTCTGCAGGGGGAGACGGCCAAAAAACATCTGCCCGAATTCGCTGGGGCTGTGGGCCGCGATCCAGATAGCGTTCTCTATCTTCGAGAGGGCAGAGTTTACAACCAATCAGACGCCATTCTCTACGCCCTTCGGGATCTCGGCGGTTTCTGGAGGATTTTCGCGCTCGCCTTCGTGCTGCCCGGCTTTCTTAGAAACCCCTTCTATCGACTGGTCGCCAAAAATCGCTTTCACCTCTTCGGGCGTCGAGAAAGTTGTCGAATTCCAACGGCCGACGAAAGAGAGCGACTTTTGCCCTAGGCTCTGTCGATTTTTTGAGTAAAGCTAGGGCATGGAAGATAAAAAGAAGAAGGGCTCTGGCTGGGAGCTGCTTTCAAGATTTCGTGTAAGAGACTTAATGACCGAAAAGCTCGTAACCCTTTCGGTGGCAGACCAACTTCGGCTTTGGGATGAGAATGAAGCCTGGCGTCGACTTCGACACATTCCTGTTGTCGACTCAGCGGGCAAATTGGTCGGGATGGTCTCACACCGAGACCTGATGAACAAAACAGCTTCGGCCCTCTTGCGCCCCAACCAGAGAGCCCATTTCGAGCAAGGATTTTCAATTCCGGTTGTAGAAGCCATGAGAAAAGATGTGGTGACCATCTCTCCTGACGCCGGTCTGATCGAGGCCGCTCATCTGATGTTCGATAATGAATTTGGAGCACTGCCCGTGGTGGACATCCAAGGTGCGCTCTTAGGAATCATTACCGAAGCCGATTTTGTTGAACTCGTTCATTTTGGTGAGGATTGCTTCAAGTGATCTTGTTTTTCAAACCAGTAGAGTCCTTTTCATTCGCTTCATTGTAGGTGAGGCTTTCATCTGAATTTTAAAGGAGACTGAATCATGTCAGACTTGTTAAAGCTTCATCCCAAAGAGACCGACTTAGGGGGTTTCAGTGTAAGACGCCTCTTGCCCTCTTTTCAAAAGAAGATGATCGGTCCCTTTATTTTTCTCGATCATATCGGCCCCGCCAAGTTTGAAGCGGGAAAAGGCGTGGATGTTCGACCCCACCCTCACATCGGATTGGCCACCGTGACTTATCTGTTTGAGGGAGAGCTGCATCATCGCGATAGTTTGGGAAACTCTCAAGTCATCCGGCCCGGCGATGTCAACTGGATGGTCGCTGGATCTGGAATTGTTCACTCCGAGCGAAGCCCCAAAGAACTTCGACAATCCTCTCATTCACTCTACGGCTTGCAGTTTTGGGTGGCCCTTCCAAAAGAGAAAGAAGAAATGGCGGCTTCTTTTCATCACACTCCCTCTGAGAGACTGCCAACTCGAATGGACTCAGGTTGCCGCATAAAGCTGATTGCTGGCAGCCTTGCCGGTTTAGAATCGCCTATTCAGACTCAGTCGCCCTTGTTCTATGCAGCTTTGGACTTTGAAGGCCAAGCGTCTTTTGAACTGCCTGAAGGCTATCGCGAGAGGGCCGTCTATTTGCTTGAGGGCGACTTGGAGCTTTCGACCGAAGAAGGGTCTTCAGCTGAAAAAATTTCTGCGGGCGAGTTGGCCGTTTTGCCCGAATCAAAGACTTACAAACTGCGGGCGTCTCAGAGAGCGCGAGCCATTGTTTTTGGTGGAGAGCCCTTAGATGGAGACCGTCATATCGCATGGAATTTTGTTTCTAGCGACGCCCAGAGAATTTCTAAGGCCAAGATGGATTGGGAGGCAGGCAAGTTTCCCAAAGTGCCCGGAGATGAAGAGGAAAGAATTCCGTTGCCGAAGTCCTAGTGGTCAAACTGGTAAATTGTTTCCGTGTTGTGCTGAGGCCAGTTTAAGGATTGGGTTTAGGGATCAAGTCGAAAGTTGGCTCTGTTGAAAGATTTGATGTAAAACAATGGCGGCCGCGTGACTCACATTGAGGGAGTCGACCGTCTCCGTCATCTCTACGCGAATCAGAGCATCACACTTTTCTAGAAGACTGCCCTCAACTCCTTCCGCTTCAGACCCAAGCACCAAAGCACAGGGAAAGGAGCTCTGAAATTCAGAGAGTGGCAGACTGGGTCGGCTTCGAGATCCATCCAAGCCAAAGATTTTAAACTCAGCCTTTCGAAGAGACTGAAAGGCTCGATGCAGATCCGGAAGTTTCATAAACTTCACTCGAAAGGCGCAACCTGCAGAGGCTTTGACGACCGCCGGTGTGAGCTGAGCAGAGCCATGGTCTTCGTGAACAATCAGGCTGGCTCCAAAGGCCGCTGCGGAGCGAGCAATGGACCCCAAATTATGGACATCTTCTAAGTGGTTACACAAGAGGACTAAGCGATGCTTTTTCAGTCGGTTAAAGTCATAGCGGGTGTAGAACGGATGAGAACAAAGAAACGCAATGCCTTGATGGCTCTCCTTTTGACACTCTCTAGGAATTCCCTCCAGCAATTCGGCAGAAGTCTCATCAAAGTTTTGCAGGCCTCGAACAAACTCAAAGCTTGTGTGAGTTTCGACAAAGATCTTCGAAATGGGCGCCTTTGCCAAAATGGCCTCTTTCAAAACATTTCGTCCGTAAAGGAGAAGGCCGTCACTCATGAGGCTTTGGCTTTCAGGGCTTTGATCTGACTTGACACATCTTCAAGTTCGTTCAGGTGTTTTAAGTATTCAGATTCCAGTTCCTCCAATTTTCGTTGGCTGGCAGAGATTTCAATACTTAAACTTGAAGCGGCCTGACCGCTTCGCTCTGAAAACTCTCCAGCCAATTCCGCGAGTCGACTCTCAAGAGACTTTATCTTTCTCTCGATCTCTTTAGTGAGCTTGTTCAAATCCCTTCGTGCTCGCTCGAGTTCTTTCAAGCTTTCTCTCTGTCTGAAGCTTAAGGATCGAGACTTCTTGCGCTCCCTTTCTGAAGGGGCTGAAACGGAGTTTGAGGGGCTAGGCGCTTCGGCTGTGATCGTTTTCACACCAGAATCTTCGCGGGTGACAGCTTCTTCCCAGACTTCTCTTCGCTGAAGGCTCCAAAGGTAGTCGTCGTAGTTTCCGGGGTAGACCTCGACTCTTCGATTTCGAACCTCATATATTTTGGATGCCACTCGACCGATAAATCCTCGATCGTGGCTGACGCACAACAGGGTACCCGAGTAGGAAGCCAGAGCTTGGGTGAGAGCCTCGACGGTGTAAAAGTCGAGGTGGTTGGTGGGTTCATCGAGCAGCAAAACGGCTGCGCGCCCTAACAAGACCTGCCCAAGCGCCACCCGGGCGCGCTCGCCACCGGACAAGACAGAGATCGGTTTTTCAATGTCCCCTCCAGAAAAGAGCAAGCTGCCAGCCAAATTCAAAACCTCTTGGTCTTTCAGGCTTGGGTGAGCCTTCGAGCTTAAGGCTTCGCGGACAGTTTCGTTGGGGTCTAAGGCCTCGGCGACCATTTGAGAAAAGTAAGCCACTTCAACCTGATGGCCCCAGCGAATCTCACCCTCCAGAGGTGGAATCTGTTTGGCAATTGCCTTGAGAAGAGTGGACTTGCCGGCCCCATTAAAACCAACAATCCCAATGCGATCGCCTGCCTCCACTTTCAAGTCCACTTGTTGCAGTACCGCGGTGTTGGCGTAGCCTAAAGAGGCCTTTTTGATCTCAATCGTCAGTCGACCGCATCGAGGTGGGTTCGGCATCTGAATCTTTGCTCCCACCGGCAGAGACTTCAGCTCTACTCTTTCCATCTTCTGAAGAGACTTTAGTTTGCTTTGCACTTGTCTTGCCTTTGAAGCTTTGGCGCCAAAGCGAGCCGCAAAGTCTAGAATATGCTTTCGCTTGGCTTGTTGGTGAAGCGCTTGCTTCTCAAGCTGTTCTCGCAGGACTCTCTTTTGCTCAAAGTAGTCGTCGATGTTTCCGTTAAACTTGACGACATCTTGATTCTCAATCTCCAGAATATGATCTGTCGTTCGTCTAAGAAATTCTCGATCGTGCGAGATCAGAAGAAATGAACCCTGGTAAGTTTGCAGGAATTCTTCCAAGACAAGAGTAGTTTCAAGATCGAGATAGTTGGTGGGCTCGTCCAGCAGCATCAGATTCGGAGACTGTCCCAACAACTGCAACAGCTTGAAGCGCATTCGGTAGCCCCCGCTGAGTTCTTGAATGCGAGATTCGAAGTGATGGTCCTTTAAATCAAGCCCGACTCCCAGTCTTTTCAACTCCCAAAGCGGCATGGGGCTGTTCTTCTCCAGAAAACTGCCCGCCTTTTCCTGCAAATCCCAGAGATCATGTTGTTTGAGGTAGCCAAGTCGCAGGTGATTGGCTGTGACAATCTCGCCCGAGTCGAGCTCAAGCTCAGAGGCGAGTATGCGAAACAAGCTTGTTTTGCCTGCTCCGTTGGGTCCAATCACCCCCACATGTTCCGATTCATTGATCGAAAAGTTCACAGAGTCAAACAGGAGTCGACCCCCGAAAGCCTTTGTGGCCGCCTGAACCTGCAAAAGATTAGCCGTTTGAGTTTGCTCGTTTGCCACAAGTCTCTGCCTAAAGCCTTAAGGGCCAACTGCCAAGTCTAAAGAGGGAGTTTCAGTGGGGGAGTGGAGCTGTCCCTTAAGATTAAGGTGGAGGATGTGAGCTTGAAAGCGGCGATCTGGATTGGAGCTGTCTGTTACTCTGACCTGCAAAATCCTTCGCCTTTGCTCTTTGCCATCCAAGAGATAAACCAGTTCAGCCCCAGCACTCAGTTTTAACTCGACACCATGCTCTGTGGAGACGGCGCCAAGCTCGCCTAAACCCATAAGTGTGTCGTAGTTTCCTCCTGTGGCCCGAAGCAAAGCATTAAAAAAGTCGCCGTCTTGAGTCACAAAGATGCCAGAGTTGGTGGCCAAGTATTCAGCAAGCCTCCAAGATTTCTCAGGCCGGCTTTGATTGCCAACCCCTTGCTCTTGAAAGAAACTTGCCAGTCGCCTGATGAAACGAAGATCCTCATTGGAAATCGATTGCTCATAAAGAGGATGTGCAGAAATGGGATTGAGAGCTCTCTGTTGGCGTATGCTCTGATTGCCAATGGCTAGCGCAGCACCAGCCAAAATGCTGACCGGCCATTCAGGGGAAGCTCCCGTTCCCAGGAGTTGAGCGGCCAAAAATCTTCTTCTTTCTCGAATGATTTCATTCCGTGGTCTCCGATCTTCCCGACTCAGTCCAATGGCAGACGAATCGAGCACAATGGGAAAAGCCGCTTGGTCAGCAGGCGGACTAGCCTTCAGCCATAGCATAAACTCGAAAAAAGCCTGCAATTGCGAATCATCCAAGTCATAAGGCCTTTCGGCCAAAATCTGAACAAAGCGAGGGAAGGTTTTAGAGAAAGCCTCGATTTGCGCTAGAAATCGAATTCGGTAATCAAAGTATTCGTCAATGAGGTAATGGCGATGTTGCAGACCCAGCCCTTCATAGACCCTCTTTATCCTGCTCCAGTAAAAATGAAAACCGGGATCTCTCTGCGTCAGCTCCCTCAGAAAGTCCATCTCTGTTTCGCCAGTCTCTGGGCCCTCCTTCCGTTTCCTGTCGTATAGACTCTTCCATTCCGTACTCCAGCCTTGATAGTCTTGAATAGAGAGTTGCTTTTGAGCCTGAAACTGCTTGTGGATCCGCTCAATACTTTCTCGGCAGCTCAGGGCTAGAGTCTGCTGAGATAGCAGGCCAAGAAGGAAGACGGAGAGCAGGAGCCTTAATCCGCTCGCCAAAAGTCTCTGAGTTGATGGATGCCCTGAGCTCAGCATGTCTAGGCCAACTGCCAAGAAATTGGCCTTTTGACAAGTTCGATTGAGCTTCCATTCAAAAGCCTTTAAGCTAAGTGCTGAATGTTATGGGTGCTTTTGAGTTTGTTCTTGGCTCAGCATCCCACCGCAGAACAGCCGAAAACGCTTATGTTTTTGGGAGACAGCCTCACGGCCGGCTACGGTCTGCTGCCGGGGCAGGGCTTTCCAGAGCAGCTACAAACGATGCTCTCTGAGACAGGAGTCTCTGTTCGGATAGTGAATGGTGGGGTGTCAGGCGACACAACGGCCGGAGGTCTTCGTCGGCTACCGTGGATGTTGAGTCAGATTAGGCCGGATGCTTTGATCGTGGCGCTTGGAGCAAACGATATGCTCAGGGGCCTTCCGATCGAGAGCACCGAAGCAAACCTGCGAGCGATCATTTCACTGGCCAACGAGAAGGCCGTTCCCGTCTTCGTGTTGGGGGTGGAGGCTGCCCCTAATTTGGGCGAAGACTTTGTCCAGGGCTTTCGGAGGATTTTTCGAAGGCTTTCCGACATATCCGGTGTCTTTGTCATGCCCAACTTTATTTCTTCTGTTGTGGGCCAGCCGGAGTTCAATCTGCGAGATGGCATTCATCCCAATGTGAAAGGTCAAAGGAGAATTGCCGAGGATGTTTTGAATTTTTTGAAGGAACATTGGGGAGAGGAGTGGTCTCGTGATTGAAGCAAAAAATCTGTCAAAGCGGTATCGGACAGAAGATGGCCGAGAGTTAGAAGTGCTTCGAGAGCTTTCGTTGCGAATTGAATCTGGAGAGTTTGTAGCGATTGTTGGGAAGTCGGGGAGTGGAAAGACAACGCTCTTAAGTTTGTTGGCGGGCTTAGATCAGCCCAGTTCGGGTGAAGTTTATCTCTTGGGTCATCGCATTGACAATTTAGATGAAGACGCTTTGGCCCCATTTCGCTCAAAAGAAATTGGCTTTGTTTTTCAGTCTTTTCATTTGATTCCCACTCTTTCGGCTCTTGAAAATGTGATGATTCCGGCTCAGCTTGCGGGTCAAAAAGATGCAGAGGCGAAAGCTTTAGAGTTGATGAGGCGAGTCGACTTGTCGGACCGTGTGGGTTCTTGGCCCGGTCAATTGTCTGGAGGAGAGCAGCAAAGAGTGGCGATTTGTCGGGCTCTCATCAATCAGCCCAAGATTATTTTTGCCGATGAGCCGACAGGAAACTTGGACTCGGAGCAGGGGGAGAAGGTGTTGGAGCTTTTGCTCGACTTGCGACAAAATCGATCCTTGGTTCTGGTCACTCATGATGAGGCCTTGGCTCAACGAGCTGATCGACGATTGGAAATTCTAGACGGAAGTATGGTAGATGAATCAACTGTTGCGCGTCAGCCTGCGTGAGCTTTGGGCGGGCCGCCGCAGGCTTTGGCTGCCGGCCTTCGCCTTAGTTCTGGCCATTTCAAGTCTTTTTGTGTTTCGAAGTTTTGAAACTCAAGTTCAACAGAAGCTTTTAGTCGAGGGCCGGGCGCAGCTGGGGGGTGATTTCAGCATTCAGTCTTTGCAGCCCTTGCCAGACAGCGTCTTTTCTCAGCTTGAAGCGGAGCTTCCCCCGGGCTCCGAATGGGTTGAAGAGATTAGCTTCACCACCATGCTTCAGATTCCTGAGCGAGAGGAGAGTCAGTTCGTCAATTTGTCGGCGGTTGGCTCCCTTTATCCCTTTTATCAGACTTATCAGATGGAGGGCTTCAGCCGCTTTTCAGATCTCGACCAAGATCAAGCCTTCGTCATTCTTCCGCGCAGTTTGGCGGAGCTTTTAGACATCGGCCTCGGTGAAAATCTAAGCCTCGGGGTCCTAGATCTTCGGCTTGGGGGAATTGTTGAGACCCAACACTCGGGCTTTTCTGGTTTTTTAAGCTTCGCCCCTAAAATTTGGATTCATCAAAGGCATCTCGAAGAGACGGGGCTCCTAACGAGGCCTGGGCGAGTTTTTTATTCCGCCCACATTCGATTGCCGTCCGAAAGCAACACCGATCAAGTCGTGGCAGGCTTTGAGAATCGACTCGATGCCGATTCCTTTCGCGTTCTTTCGTTTCGAGAATCAAACCGAGCCTTCCGAAGGATTTTCGATCAAGTCTCTTTGTTTGCACAACTGATTTCTTTGGCGGCTCTGTTGATTTCTGGCTTCGCGCTTCTGGGAGCTTTTCGAAACTGGTCGTTTGATCGCCGATATCTTGTCGCTGTTTTAAGAAGCCTGGGGGCCGGCCGTCGTCAGGTCGCGATTATTTTCTTTGGAGCCATTTCTATTTTCGCCTTGGCGGCCTCATTTTTGGGCTGTCTACTTGGGGCGGTGTTCGTCGGGCTCGGTGCTCCCCTTCTTTCTGAGATGATTGGACTCAGTTTGTCTGCCGAACTCTCGATGGAGGTCAGTGTTTTCTGCTTCTTGGTAGGTTTTTTTCTGCCCATTCTCTTTTCTTTGTGGCCCTTTCTCGATTTGAAACAATTTCGACCCCTGCTTCTTCTTCGCCATCAAAGCTCCCTTCCCACATTTGGGTTCTCAAAGGTCGCTGTTTTGATTCTTATCTTTTGTATTTTTTCAGGCATTAGTTTGTATCTTTTGGGAAGTTTTAGAATCTCTGCGCGGTTTTTGGGGGGACTCTCTGTGGTCTTCTTGGGGGGGCTTCTCGTTAACTTTGCAATCTTGTGGACTTTGGGACAAATTCCTAGAAATTCTTGGCCCTTGAGTTTGCGATATTCTCTTCGAAGTCTTTTGAGGGAGAGGGCCACAAGTCTTTTGTCGGCCACCATATTTTTTCTCTTAAGTTTTATATTGGGCCTGGCTCTCATATTGGAGTTGAGTTTTCGAGAGGAGTTTCGGGTCGAAGACTCTGTGAGGCAAGCGTCGCTTTTGGTCTTTGACCTAGGAGAAGAAGAAAAGCTCAAATTGGATGCGTTGGTGAGCGATTTTTCCGGAGCAAGTCTGCAATGGGCTCCTTGGGTTGGACTCAGGTGGGTGACTGTGAATGATCGACCCGTTGAGGAGTTAAATCCGACAGAGTCTTTCTTTCGATCAGATTTTTTAGTCACCGAGGCCATGGAGCTGGGGTCGCAGGAGCGAATTGTCGAGGGGGAGTTGTGGACGACGCCTTTTGACGGCCAGGGCCTTCCTGAACTTTCTCTGACGAGAGAATACTTTCGGCGCTATGGAGTGCAGCTTGGCGATCGAATGGGTTTTGAGTTATACGGCATTCCCTTTGAGGGAAGAGTGACCAGTTTGCGAACTGTAAAGTGGACAGACTTTCAGCCGGGATTTCGAATCGTATTCCAGAAAGATTTTTTTAAAGGGCTTCCGTTTTCTTATTTGGGAACGATTTTGACCGAGCCTTCGGCAGAACGACTGGAGCTTCGCCGAGCCATTGGACGAGAGTTTCCCGCCATTTCGCTTTTGGATGTGAGCTCGATTAAAGAGGATTTGGTCAGAGTCATGGGAGAGCTGAGTATGGCGATTCGATTCATTTTAAGCTTTCTGTTTTTTTTGGCCATCGTGATGGTGGCGGTGTTGACACACGAGAAGATGAGTTCTCGTTGGAGGGATTTTGCAAGCCTTCGCTGTGTTGGCGCCACCTCTCTATGGTTGCGGGCCTGTCTTGGGGTTGAGCTGATATCAGTGGTGTTCTTTCCGACGATCATCGGCCTACTCTTTGGTCTTCTATCGAGCAGCTGGTTTCTTGATGAATTTTTTAACCTTGAGGCTCAGGGGACGGCTCGATTGCTCGCCTTGGTCCCTCTCATCATTCTAGGCAGTGTTCTTTTGGTCGCGTGGTGGCTCTCTAGAAATCTTAAAACACTGAAACCGAAGCTTCTACTCCAGACGACCTGAACCGGAAGAAGGGGAGGGCTCTGAGTCTGGCAAACTTCGAAGGCTCCTGCGGTTGTCGCGCATTTCTTCTAAGATACCGACTTCCATGACTCGTCTCGCTTCGATAATGATGCCAATCTGGTTCCACATCGACTCTGCTTCTGGTCCCGTCGGCTGCTCAAATCGTGGGCCCTTTCCAGTCAGTCGGTCGAGAAAGCTGGAAATCTTTTCCTCTCTCGCAATTCTGTCGAGTTCTTGCCTTATGGGCTCTGAGAGGAGGTCTCGTCGTGGGTGCCGTAGGCTTTCCAAAATAAAGTGACGATCGGCTCTGGCAAGCTCAACTTGTCGTGACACGAGGATGGCGCTATCAAGCTCTCGGTCAAAGCGGCTGGGGTCATCAAGATTTCGCGGGTCTTGAAAGACCTTCATAAGAGCTCCTGGCTCACGGTATCCAAAGTTTTCGTGCCAAAGAGCGGGGCCAAACTGAATCGCCAAGACTAACGCAACGGTCGAAAGGCCCGAGGCTGTGGCAAAGCGAGGGTGACGAACAAGCATTTGAAGGGGCCCTGCTCGAAGAATCTGTTGTTCGACTTGCCGGCTAATTGGAGTTTGTGGGGAGCCTTGAGCAAGGCTTCGGTCTCCCTCTCTGGCGAGCTGGGCGATGAGATTGTCGAAGTATTTCTTCCGCTCCTCTGGTTTGGATTTGTTTCGTGAGAGTTCTCTTTCAGCCTCCAGTAGAAGTCTTTTGCTAGCGAGTTGAACCTGGGCGTCACCATAGAACTGTTCAACGAATTCAGGGGACAAGCGAAACTCGATCAGACCTGCAATGAATTGAGCCCGAAGAAAGGCCTCAGCAAAACTCTCTTTGGCCGTAGCCAGCTCTTTCTTTCGCACTCGAATCAGATTTCTGCGAGGGCCTGTCTCTTCCGATCCAAAACTTGGCCTATAGTCCTTGGATTCCGTCAGTTGTTGCTTGGCGACTTGAAGGTCGCGATAGGCTCTTTCCAGGTCGAGAAAGATCCGATTTCTTAGTTTTGTTCGCTTTCTTTGCAGGTCTTCCCACCATGCTTCATGCGCACCTTTAATGATCTGATCAAGAATCTTCAAGGTGGTCTCATTCTCTTTCAACCAATCTTTATGCGCTTTTTTTTCATCTTCCGAGACGAAGCTGTCGCGACTTCTCCATTCATCGAGCTCTTCAAGGGCCGCCAGGTCATCGGGTACTCGTGGATTGCGATTTTCAAGAAACTGTATGAGGACTTGCTGCCGTCGAGCCATTTCTGCGAGATTTTGTCTCGCGGCATCTGTTTTCAGATCTCGAATTCTCTCAACCGTCGGCATCTCTGGATAGGCTCCAAAGTCTTCCAAAATGGCCAAGAGCACGCTGTCCCCTTGAGACAAAGCGGGGCTAAAGATCTGCCGGTTGATGAGATCCCTTCGAATAAAGAGAATGGATCCTAGCGGAATATGTCGCCACCCAGCTCGGTCATCCATTTCATTTGGAGATATATCTCGCAAGATTGAAAGCAGAACGCGATCCAACCAGCTCGACTTATCTCGTATCCGTTGTCGAACACGAGGAGGTCTTGCCTCGGGCAGCCGAAGCGCCCTGTCGACTGCCATTTCGATGTCAAAGCTCGATGGCTTGAGCCTTGTAGATTCCATCCAAAAAAGAACCTTATGATGAACAAATCTAGCCAGAAGCTCCCAGCGGTTCAGTTGCTGATTGGAGATGAAATCACTATTCGGAACCTTCTCATCCAGAAACTGGAGAAGATCCCGGAAGGAAAGCTCGTCACTCTTGGGGCCGATTTCATCTCGCTTCAATTTCAAGCCTTCAGACGAGAGGTCTTGTCGAGAATAGAAGAGTTTTGACATATTAACGAAGAAGGCCTTCAGGTCATCTAACGACAGCTCGGCGCTTTTCTCTCCCCCAAAGATCGCAATGAGTTCTTCTGGTTTGGGAATTTCATGATTCTCTCTGGCGGGGTCCAAGATTCGAAGAAGTGCATCGAAGTTTATGTGAGGCAGCCACTGCCTCAGGAAGTTTCCGATTTCACCAATCAAGAGCTCCTTTGCATGATTCTCAGTATAAGGATATCCCGCCCGGGCCTTTGAGATCGCGGCGGGGCAATCGGCTTGAAGTGAGTCCGTCCAGAGGCCGCCAACAAGAACGCCAAAGAGGACACAAAGGGAGGCTCCTAGAGACGAAATGGACCGCTTTTTCAAAACCCGCATGCCACTGACTTCTAGACAGCCTTGGGGGCTAAAATCAAGAAAAAGAGAATATTTAGGCCGCGGCTTAGCCGATCCAGCTCAATTGGACTCCGAATTCTTTGAGGCAGATCGGCTGGTTAAGGCCGTCTATAAATACCCTCGATGAGTTCATTGGCTTTCGAGAACTCAAGCCATCTCTTCTCAGAATTCACAAAAGAGAAGGCGACCATGGATGCTAGAAAGATCAGCAGACTGCCGCCTAAGGCCACCCAAAGTCGCGTCTCATATCCTAGTGGAAGTAGAAAAAGGACGGAAGCTAGGAGCGCCAGCAGAGAGAGAGCCGCAAGAAAGAGAAAAAGCTGTGCAGAGAGGATGCTTAAGGATGCCACGCGCAAGGACTGAACGGCGACGACATAGCGCCTGGTAGACTCAATCTTGATCAGCCTCTTGGTTCTTGTAAAGCCGCCGCTGATGCCTTGTATCGCGGCTTCTTCTACAAGTCTTTTCAGCGCCCCCATGTTACCACTTTCTCGACAAAAGATAGCCAGCCATCGCGCCAAGCAAAGCAGCGCCTCCGATGTAGGGCCATGGGCTTTCGTGAACTGAGTGATCAACTTGCTCTGCTGCTTCCATTGCTGTTTTCTTGCCCTTTTTATAGGCCTTGGCGGTCATATCAGAGACTTCATGAAGCTGCCTTTTGATGGCGGGTTGAATCTGAGAAATGGAGTCCTCAAGGTGGTGGTATTTTTCTCTCACCATTCCAGAGATGTCTTCTTTGGTTTCTTTGGCGGCATCATCAAGAAGTTTTAGGGCACTCTCAATCTTCTCTTTTTTAAAGCTTGGATTCGTTGACATATAGCTGTACTCCTTTCAAAAAGTTCCCCAGCTTCTCACGAAGCTCGTTCTCTCAAACCCATCTAAAGTTGGTGATCCAATGAGATCCATACTTTCGTTAGACGGCCAAAGGAGATTGGCTTGAAACTTTTGAGTAGCAGATGATCACAGTCTGTTAGTTAAGAAATGACGAGAAAGTCTCTGCCGAAAGTTAAACAAAAAAGCCCCAAAAGAAAGCAGTAGCCCGCAAAATAAATCAGGCGACTTTTTTGTACAAAGGCAATCAGCCATTTGATTCCGACGAGGGAAAAAACAAAGCTCATCACAAAGCCAATCGCAAGCGCCTCGATAGAGATATCAGCTCCAAGACTCATATTCCAATCTTTGAAGGCCAAAACAGAAGAGCCAAGAATGACCGGCAGAGCGAGGAGGAAGCTAAAGCGCACCGCATCTTCCTTCTTCAGGCCAACCAAAAGCCCCCCGACTAAGGTTGCTCCCGCCCGTGAAACGCCTGGGATGACGGCAATGCTTTGGGCTAGACTGATCCAAAGGGCTTCTCGAAGCCGGATGTCGTCCATGGTCTTTTCTCCGTGGCGATGAATTCTCTCAACAAACACCAAGAAGAATGCAGTGGTTACAAACGCCAGTCCCAAGACAAGAGGGGTCTTTAGGTGAGCATCCAAAACCTCTTTCAAGCTCACGCCTAAAAGGCCCGTGATCGCCGTCACGACTGTTAAATAAATAGCGAGCCAGAAATTCTTTCGATCAGACAGCCGCTTTTGAAAGGGATAACGAATGAAGCCGAGACTGATTTCGAGGAGTTCTCTCCGGAAATACAGAATCAAGGCCAATGCGGACGCCAGATGAAGAAATATCTCGAGGCTAAGCCCCGGAAACTCCAGTCCCATGAGCTTCTGGGCTAAAACGATGTGCGCCGTACTCGAAATGGGGAGGAACTCCGACAGTCCCTGCACAATTCCCAACACCACTGCTTCCCACCAAGACATTCACTCGGAAGTCTAGCGGCTCCGTGCTCTGGGTGTCGAGCGCTAAAGGCCCGCCGGCTTTGTGGGTTGGGTCGCTAGTCTGGCACTTTCGTCTCCCGACCCCATCTCATTCGATAGTGTGGCCCACCGAGTGGAATGTCGAATTCTTCTCCCTCGGAAGCAAAACCAAACTTGCGGTAGAAGTTGAGAACAGGAGTGCGAGCGTTACACCAAATCATGTGTATTCCAGTTTCCTTGGCCCATCGAATGCCTTCTGCGAGCAACTCAGCTCCAACACCTTGGCCCTGCAGCGAAGGCTCAACGGCCATTCCCCGCAACTGGAACTCCTTCGAGGACTTTTCAAACAATTCGTTTCTGGCGATCAAGCTGAGAACTCCAACACAAGGCGTCTCGTCCCCTTGCAATCTCATGAAAGCTCCCAGATGTAAGCTCCCTGGCCAATCGTCACCCTCAAACTGTACTGTCTCTATGGATTGGCCTGGGCGAAGAAGTTTCAGACGAAGAGGCCAACAGTCTTTCGATGAAATCTTTCGAATTTCTCGAGGGCCCGAGGCTTTTGTGGAATTCGACACGGCCACTTTTCTCTCCGTTCTGTTTAGGGCTCTCACAAATCCTTCATCGCTCTAAGCCGAGTTCTCTTTCAAGGGCGGCAGAGCAATATGACAACCTGCCTGAGGGTTTTTTCGAAGGTATTGTTGATGGTAGTCCTCAGCGGGCCAAAATTTTTCGAGGGCCGTGATCTCTGTCACAATCTTTTGACCGGCAGCCAGCTTTTGGCTCCTAGACAATTCGGCCAGTTGCCTTTGCTCTTCATTGGTAAAAAAAATGGCCGATCGATACTGACTTCCTATGTCTGGGCCTTGTCGGTGATAGCTGCTGGGGTCATGCATCCGCCAGAAGTGAGAGAGAAGTTCAGCATAAGAAATTTCGTTGGAATCAAACTCGACTCGCACAGCCTCTGCGTGTCCCGTTTCTGTTCGACAAACTTGCTCGTAGCTGGGTTCAAGAGTCTTTCCCCCGGTATAGCCGACTTGTGTGGAGCGAACGCCTGGCAGTCGAAGAAAATACTCTTCGACTCCCCAAAAACAACCGGCAGCAAAAACGGCAACATCCATGTTGAGGCCGTTTATAAGACGAATTTAGTCGTTTGCCAAGGCCTCGGTCATTGGAGTTCTAAGCGTAGCATCACCGGAAAATGGTCAGAGGCGCCTCCGAGGTATTCAGGCCGCTGCTGTCGAGAATTCCACTGCACAAAGGACTTGGGGCTTCCGTCCTCGTTCACAAATTTGGGGTGGCGATAGACTCGAAATGATTCGGGGATGTAGCGGAAGCCAAAGGGCTCGAACAGGCTTCTTGAAAGCAGAATATGGTCGATCTGATTCCAGATCTTGTCTCGTTCAAAATAGAAGGTGCCTCGAATTCTTCGGGCCACTCTCTCGATTTCATCCACATCATAGCCCTCTCTTTTAGCTCGTTCAAGAACGCTCGGAAGGTGAAACAAATCGTAAGACGAATTCCACAAAAAGAATTTTCGAGAGTCTCGAAATCGCCCGTCGAAGTCGAGCTGAACCTGCAGGTGTTTGAGGAGGGAGTCATCTTCTGGTTCATCGTTAAAGTCCCCCATGACGACGACATCCATAAAGGGATTGGCGAGATGAATCTCTTGAAGGCGGTTTGCAATCATTTGAGCGTATTGGGCTCGCCGCTCCTCTCCGCCGTTGATTCTGCTGCGCCAATGGCTCTTGATGACGATCAAGGGCTGACCTTGAACTTCGAGTGGAACTTCTAGAATATACCGAGCCCCACGATAGGGCTGCATCATGCTGGGTTGATCGGCCAGCGTCATCCGGCTCATGACGGCAACTCGAATGCCACGAGGGTCGTCGTCTCGGTCTTCGGTGGGGTCGGGTTGGTGAACCACTAAGGTTCGATACTCGCAGGCCCGCAGGTGCTCGTCTCTCCAGCGCTCAAGAACCTGTCGATTTTCTACTTCAGACAAACCCAGAATGTCGGGGCAGGGGTGGCCATGCGAATTTTCAACGGAAAGGACGACCTCCGATAGGTTTTTCATTTTTTCTTGAAGTCGCTCTTCGGTCCATTCCATTCGACCCTCAGGCGTGAAGTCTTGATCGAAGTATCTTGGGTCGTTTTCTGTATCGAAAAGATTTTCGACATTATAGCTCATCACCGAGATGACAAGGGCCTGCAGGCTAAAAAGGCTAAAGCTTAGAAAGAAAATGGTTGTTAGTACGAGGAAATTTCTAAAAATCAAGCTCACCTCCCGATCAAAAACAGGCTAGTCTAGGGGTTAGAAAAAAATCGAATTTAAGTTGTGTAAATTTTTTTGACGCTGTGCGCGACTGATTGAAGTGAAGCAAATGCCTAGGAAGTTCTATATTACCACGGCCATCGACTATCCCAATGGCTCACCCCATATGGGTCACGCTTACGAAAAGTTGATTTCAGACTGCTATGCGAGATGGTATCGATTCCGCGGCGATCAGGTTCATTTTTTGACAGGCACCGATGAGAATGGTCAGAAACTGGTGAGAGCCGCAGAAGAGGCGGGTGAGCCAACCAAAGACTTTGTGGACCTTCAGGTCGACAAGTTCCGGAAGCTGTGCGCTGATTTGGGCCTGTCTCATTCGGATTTCATTCGAACCACTGAGGCCAGGCACAAAGAAGCCGCCCAGGAGCTTTGGGAAAGACTTCAAAAGAAATCAAAGATTTACTTTGGACAGTATGAGGGCCAATACTGCTTGTCTTGTGAGGCTTTTTACACAGAGCTTCAGGCGGCAGACGGCAAGTGTCCGGCCCACGGAAGCCCGCTCGAACGGGTCAAAGAAGACGGCTATTTCTTTAAGCTCAGTGAGTATGCCGAATGGATTGAGGCTCATATTCGGGACAATGAAAACTTCGTTTGGCCAAAAGCCGCTCACTCAGAAATCTTGAACCGCATTCGAAGTGAAAAGATTAGGGATCTTTCCGTCAGCCGCCCCAATCATTCGTGGGGGATTCCTGTGCCCGGCGACGAAAAGCATGTGATGTATACTTGGTTTGACGCCTTGATCAACTACTGGTCGGCGGTCAGAAACTCCGAAGAGAAGTGGTGGCCCGCGTCGGTTCATGTCATCGGAAAGGATATTGTCTGGTTTCATGCAGTGATCTGGCCTTGCCTTTTGAAGGCGGCTGATCTGGAACTTCCTGAGCAAGTTTTCGTTCATGGGATGGTTTTGGGCCAAGACGGACGAAAGATGTCGAAGACATTAGGAAACGGCGTTGATCCCTACCAGATCATTGGTCAGTTTCCTTTGGATAGTTTTCGCTACTATTTGCTTCGAGCGATTCCCAGCGGGGGCGACGGAGCTTTCGTGATTAAAGATCTTGTGATGAGACACAACACCGAACTGGCTAACGACTTTGGAAATCTCTTGAGTCGGGTGGTGAAATTGGCTTTGAAGAAGGGCGGTGAGACCTGGGAGTCTCGCCGAGAGGACAGGTCGTTTGACTTTCCCAAATTGTTTGAAAAACTAGAGGGCTCAATGACTCGGCGAGAACACCACCGAGCCCTTGAGAGTCTGTGGCTTCAAATCAACCAACTCAATTTGTATTTGAATGATCAAGCGCCTTGGAAAATGGAAGCGGGCTCAGAGGCTCTTAAGAGCTGCCTCTCAAACGCGCTCTTTGGAATTTTTGGAACTGCGGTGTTGGCCCAGGCTTTTCTGCCGGAAGTGAGCCGTAAGATTCTTCAGACGCTCGGGCAGCCTGAGGTTTTGGGTCCAGAAGTTCTGGCGGCAGATTCCGTTTCGTTTAGGCTTCAATCGCCTGAGCCTTTGTTTCCCAAAATTGAGTGGAAGGAGGAGTCTTAAAAATGTTGGCAGCACTACTGGTGATGAGTCTTCTGTTTGCTGTGGCCTGGCTTCCCGCCTCACTTGCCAAGAGAAGGGCTTACGGAATCTCTTATCTGGCCTCAAATCGAGATCGGCCACCTGAGTCGACGAGTCTGCCCTTGTGGGGTGAGAGGGCTGAAAGAGCTTATCAGAACTTGAAGGACAACTTTCCCGCCTTTTTAGTGGGCGTCTTAAGTCTTGAGTTTTTGGGTGTGGACTCCCTTCTTTGGGTTTTCTTGGCCTGGCTTTTTGTGGCTTGCCGAGTTCTCCACTTCACAAGCTATGTGGCGGGCATCGTGGCCCCTCGGGTGGTTTTTTGGACTCTTGGGCTTCTTTCGAGCCTGAGTCTTTTGGGGCGAGGGCTTTGGGAAGTCTTGGGTGGAGTCTGAGGGGAGTGGCGCTAAGGGCCCATCTGCTTCGTCGGCTGCGTCGCTGCGCTTCTCGAGTGGCATTTTAACCACACTGCGATGCTCGCTTCTTGCCTTCTCGCATCTGGACCCTTATCGCCACTCCCCATGAACCGCTAAAGGCCCATCTGCTTCGGCGGCTGCGTCGCTGCGCTTCTCGAGTGGCATTTTAACCACACTGCTATCGCCAGTCCCGATGGCGACAATCCCCTGATTGACGAAGAGAGAGAACAGTCGTTAGGCTATTGGCTGTGGTTTTTTCGAAGCAATATAAAGGAGTTAGTATGAGAATTGTTTTAGTTTTGGGCCTTTTGTTTTTAGGCGTCTCTGCCTGTAACCGAGAAGCTCAAGAGGTCGAATTGGACAGTCAGGAAAGAAAGTTGAGCTATTTGATTGGTCAACAGATTGGTCGCGAGTTGAAAGCCCAAGGCATTGAGCTGGATTCGAAGGCGCTTGCGATGTCGATTGAAGATGTGATGAGTGGGCGAGAGAGTCGTCTGAGTGAACAACAAATGCAAGAGGTGATGATGAAAGCAACACAAGACGCGATGGAGGGGGCCGAAAGGCAATCCACTGCGAACAAAGAAGATGGCGGTCGATTTCTTGAAGAGAACAAAGCCAAAGATGGAGTTCAGACGACGGAGTCTGGTCTGCAGTACCGAGTGATTGAAGAAGGCGAAGGCCGATCTCCTCGTTCTACCGATGAGGTGGTGGTCCACTATCGAGGGCGCCTATTGGATGGGACAGAGTTTGATAGCTCTTATGCTAGAAATCAGCCCGCTCGATTTCCAGTGACGGGGGTGATTCCGGGTTGGGTCGAGGCCCTTCAGCTCATGAAGCCAGGTGCCAAGTGGGAACTCTTCATTCCCAGTGAGCTGGCTTATGGAGAGCGAGGAAGTCCGCCCCGAATTCCTCCAAATGCGGTTTTGATTTTCGAGGTTGAGCTCGTAGAGATTGTTGGGTCTTAATTGGATTAGCCCCAGTCTATTCTGTGGCTTCTATCTGATTTTACTGGTTTGGGTCCTGAACTCTAGGAAGTCAGGACCCCTTCGCTTGTTGGCGCTCTACTTTTTTCAGCTACTCTTTCAGTTGAGCCTTGGATTTTGGATGACCTTGTGGGTGAGGAGTTTTCCCTTTGTCGAGCTGGTTGTGCCCGGTTTGATCATCATGAACCTTCCCATTGTGGCGCTCATTCTTTCTGGAACAATTTTGGCTTCAGATTTGAGTCGGTTTCAACGGCGACTTCGAGTCATCAATGGGGTGGTTTTTTTTCAGTCCACGATTTTTGCGCTCTTAAGCTTTGGGGGCCAATTGGTTGATGAGTTGGGTTTTGCTCCGATTTACTTCTTTGGGTTTTATTTGAGCGCTTGGGTTGTCAGTCCGTTCCTCTCAAAGTTGAGTTTCATTCGAGAAGCCGAATCGAAGTGAGAGAGCTTGAAGAAACTGAGAGCGGTTCTGAAGTTGAGGTTCCTTCCAGAGTCGAGTCTCAGAAACCACTCTCAACCAAGTCAACAGCTCTAGTCTAAACTCAGCGCCCAACAGCCAACTCGATCTCTGAAGAAGGCTTTTGTCGTCTGGCCTGGCGGAGTCATAAAAAGGCATCATCCACTCCGCTTTCAGCTCGTAGTTCAGGAGTTCTTTGAGCTCCCCTGAAAAGTTCAGTTGGGCCTCGGCTCCCGCCAAATAGCTGTTGCCAAGAGTGTTCACAAGAAAATCTGGCGGAGGGCTGTTCGATTTCGAAACCACTCTTTGGCCCTTACTCAAGTTCTGTCGGAGGCTGCCTCCCAATAAAATTTCAAGTCGTGAACGAGAAGTCTCGATCGGACGATAAAACAGACCGAGGTTCTCGCGAAACTGCAGAGGCTGAAAGCTTCGACTCAGGCGAAGGCGGTCGGTTGAGACGCTTTCTGTCGACCCGTCTCGTTCGGTGATCTCAAAGGTTTTCGCGCTCGTATGGTCATCAAACGAAGAGAAGAGAGAGGTCTTTAAGTTCGCTCGACCAAAGATTCCCCAAGGCGCTCGTGACTTCCATTTTCGAAAGTAAAGACTATCCAGTGCCAGCTCGTCCATCATATTCATCCAACGAGAAAGAACGGGCTCTCTCTGAAACTGTTGTTTGATACTCAATTCATTTCGCCACTCTGAAAGAGCCCGATAGCTTGTGGCTCGCAGGCGAGCTTGAAGTCCGGCGGCCAATTGGACGCCATTTTCTTTATTTACGACTCGATGATTGTGGTTAAACAAGACCTGACCCTCAAGATCATAGTCGAGCCACCAGCCTTGCTTCTCTCCGCCCAGACGAGTCTCGTCGAAAGATTCAGTGAGATCCATGCCCCAGACCGAAAGGCCGCTCCAAGAAAAACTGAGCAGGCAAGCGAGAGAGAGTTGAGTTAGTCGTTTCGTGTGAGAGCCTCCCATATCTGTATCACTCCGTATCCAAAACTATGATTTGGAACATCTTGCCCTGACACTGTCCCGCAGTTTTGCTGACTTCGCATGGGCTTTGCGGTTTGAAAAAATCTCTCATAGGACTCTTCTAGCTTCCCCCGCAGTTCGGGCTGGTCGCTCCAGAGTAGGGCCAGAGCTCCAGACATATGCGGAGTGGCCATAGAAGTTCCGCTCATGCTGCGCGTGCCGCCGCCCGGTACGCTAGAGCGAATGCTCACGCCCGGAGCCACAAGATGAGGGGCCAGGCCTCCGTCAAAAGCAGCGGGGCCACGGCTTGAGAAAAAAGCAAGACCTCCCCATCGATGGTCAAGAGCCCCCACCACGAGATTGAGTGAAGCCTTGGCGGCGGGCAAGTCTTTGACGCTGCCGCAGGCTGGGCCCTCGTTGCCAGAGCCGACAATGTTTGCAATGCCTGCCGCGTGAAGGGCTCGAAAAACTTGATTCATCTCAAAACCTTGGCAACCTTCTTCGAGGGGACATCCCCATGAGTTGTTAATGATGTCGGCGGCGAGTTCTGGCTTTCCATCAAAAAACGGATCGCCCTTCATCGGATGGGGCGCCAGAAAGAACTGATAGCAGTCTATATATAGACTGGGCCGACCTTCGCCGGCATCCATATTTCGGCAGGCAATCCACTGGGCTGCAGGCGCCACTCCGATTCCGTTTTTGCCAAGAATGCTTCCCAGAACATGACTGCCGTGACCGTGGTCATCGCAAGGCTCCAAACTCGCGAGCCCACAGGGGTTTGATGGAGCCAAGACGGAAGTCTGAACGGCGTCGTACCAGTGATAGTCGTGAGAGTTGGGTTCGCCGCGATATTGATCCGCCAGCAGGGGGTGTTTCCAATCGACACCTGTGTCTTGGACGGCAACCGTGATGCCGCGGCCTGTTGCCCCGAGTTCCCTCCAGACACGATCGGCCTGAATGTACTGAATGGGGCTGACAATGTTTTGTAGCTCGACACCCGCCTCAGGCAGCCTGGACTTTTTCCATGCTGGGTCTAGAGAGATTCTCCTGACATCGGGGCGCCTTTCCAATTCTTCAACCAGCTCTCTTGAAGGGCTTTTTAACAGAATCGCGTTCTCTAGATAAAATCGTCGGAATGCCTGTTGTTGAGATTTCAAGAAGTGAACCAAATCGGCTTGGCTCTCGAGAGCGTGATCTCGAACTTGTTCAAAAACAAAGCGGCGGCGCTGATCGAGATCTTCGATCTCGTAGGCCTCTGAAAGATCACCCACCTCTTCGAGAAAGAGAAGAACTCGCAGTGGGGGCTCTCCCCTTTGAAAGGCCTCTCGCACTTCAGCGGCCACTTCCGCCGCCGCCAGCGACGACGAAGAGTTTGCAGCAAAGCTGCCAAAAGAAACAAGGAGCCCGAAGAACACCCCAAGAAGACAAGCCAAAAGTCTCTGAACAGCCATTCGCACCCCCGATCCCAAGTCTAGGCTAACAAAAGTTCGGCCTCAACTGAACCGGAATCTTTTGGGAGGGAGACAAGTCTGGAAAATGGAAGAGGCTAAACAAAGCGCCCAAGAAGAAAGCATAGATTTCAGTTTGGTCCATATGCCCCTAGCCAAAGAACCTCTCCAGACTGAAACAGCATTATCATACAAGTATGGGCGACATACTCAGCTACAAACAGCTTAATAATGGGTTCTAGCCATGGTTGACAGTTATTTAGATTACACATAATGTATAATATATGAAGAGCGAGTTTCGCTTTAACCCAAAGGATGTCCTTCAGGAATTTGATGAGTTTTTAGTCCAGCATAAGCTTAAGTTCAAAGCAACGCTGATTGGCTCCGGAGCTCTTCATCTTTTGGGCATTGAAAAAGTTGCCACCGTAGATCTTGATATTTTGGAGCCGGGCATTCCCCCGAGGCTTAAGGAGCTTTCAGAAATCTTTCGGAAAAGGAAGATAGAAGATGGTTGGAATCTTCGTCCCAACTGGTTTTCTGATGGAGCCGCAGTTTTTCTAAAGCACTACCCAAGGGGTTGGAAAAATCGGACTCAGATTGTTTTTAAGGGAAAGGCGCTCAGCCTTCGCGCGTTTGGCAGAGAGGAGCTTATTAAAGAGAAGCTCTGGGGATTTTGTGAAGACCGAAGAAGGGATTTGCTCACACTTGTCCGACTGAAGCCCACTGAAAGAGAATTGAAGCAAGCGGCGAAATGGGTTGAAGGGCAGGCAAAGACAATTCCATTTTGGTCCGAAATTGTAGATAGAAAACTTAAAGAAGCTCTAAGGAGATTGAGCGATGAGGCCTAGATATCCTGATCTTCTCCCCCGAAAGGATGAGCAAGATCTTGCCAATGATCTTTACGCCATCGGAGTGAATCTTACGGCAACTGCCCAAGTGACAGACCCCAATATCGAAGAGACACTCGTTCTGTCGTCGATTGAGGCTGTCAACCACGGAGATCATCGCATCGCGGGAATTCTTGTCGACTGGATCAGTGCTCATTTCCTTCGAATCAATGTGGACCGGCTCACAAATCTTGTTTTCGGGCTTTCAGACGAGGGCTTTTGGTGGGTCAAAATTTTCTGGTGTGCGAATGCTCAAAGATTCTATCCAGCTGATGCTCGATTCAGAAGACTCGCCCATCTTTACCGGGGACAGCGCCTTGATTTTTCAGATCGAGATACGCCAAACACCGAACGGCCTGTTACGGAGATATTCATTCAAATGAAGGGCTTGGATGAGAGATTCGAAGCTACCTGTATTCGTGTGCCCAAGAATGCCTTTTTTCATCGACCAGAACAAGTTTTCGAAGCGGATTGGATTGCAAGGCATCATATGCCGTTTCGCTACCGAGTCATGATGGGGGCGAGCTATCGGGCGGACCTTTGGGCTCTTCTTCGAAGGAATCCAAAACTGTCTGGCTACCGTCTGGCAAAGCTTGCGCATTGCTCAATAGCGGCCGCTGCACGCGTAAAGAAAGATTATCTCATCGTCAAACGGGACTATTCAGGGCGGAAGGCCGTTTAATGAAACCAGCAAGGGAGTTTCTCTTGATTAGCAGATTCTGACAGCGCCGAGAACAGTTCGGGTGATCTTTTCTTGAGCCAGGCGTAAGCCTCTCGAACAAGACTGCTCCAAAAAAGATTCCGTTGTTCTTGGTATTTCGAAGAGATAATTTTCCCATCAGATTCGATGCGCGCCTCTTCTACATTAAGTGTCCATTGCCAATCTACAAACTGATCACCGTCGCGCTGAAAACGAAAAACCCCAATTGGAAAACGAAGATTGCCCTTAGACTCAAAGAACAGATAGATTAAGAGATCCTGACCGGCCTCATCTACTATCCCCAAAAAAACATCCATTCGATGAAAAATCTTTAAAGCGGACTCCTCTGAAGAGACCCCGTCACTTTGTGTGAATTTCATATGAGCTTCATTGGGCTCAATTCTCAACAAAAAATACTTTCCAGCCTTGAGCGAGCTGCCCGAAAAGGCAGCTAAAAGTCTCTTAAATATGCCAGGTCTTCCCTCCTCAAATCGAGCCAGTCCTGTAACTTCAGCGGCACAACTTCTTGGCTTGAGATCCTTGGTGTCAGCAGCACTTTGGTTGCTCAGAAGCAGGCTGGTGGAGAGGGCAAGAGCAATAAAAAGAGAATGTCGAAGCACGATCTCTGACTATTTCATGTGGAGAGTCTTGTAAACTCGAATGTGAGGTCTTCGTTAAGCTTCCCGCGATTCCCAATGAGCTTCTACAGAGAGACAGAAGTGCCCAGCTTGGAATCATTCTAGTCTTGGCAGAGGGTTTTACAAGATTTCTAGACCATACGGAAACCAAAAGAGGAGAGAATTGACTGCATCACTTTCCAGTAGGTCAACCCCAAAGCTTTTCCACAAGAAATCTCCAAAAAACTAGGTACAAGCCCCCGCGGATAAAGGGATGAAGACGCTTAAGTAGTTAAAGCGTCGAATGACTGCTGAAACAAGCAGGGAGAGTAAAAGAGTTGGAAAATAGACCTCATTGAACAATAGCAAGACAAAAATAATCATGACCTCCCAAACGATTTCTGGAGATTCAGCAAGGTCACCAAGATCTAGCCTCTCTAGGCTGGGTGCAAACCAACTTACAAATTGAACCCCTTGACTAAGCAGGACCATACAGAAGATCGGCAAGAGGATGGGGAACGACATCAGGAGGAGTAAAAGCCAGTGTTGTCTCATGAATTGTAGAGCCTGTGCTGCCCATTCTCTCGTCGAGTTTGTTAAGTTCAGCGGAACTCTTTTCATCTTATCCCACTCCCAGTGAGCTGCTGTTTCCACTCCATCGAAGGGGCGGGTATATCAGTGCTGCCGCAGGCTTCACGGTAGACTCGATTTCTCCATTGCTTGTCATACCCAAGCAGATTACCAAGATAAGATATCGCGTGACCAGAACCGACACCCATGGTTTCAATCATAACTTCCCGATTGGCCGAGAATATGAATCTTGCCACCTCTCGTCGGCAGCATCGGGATTGGCAAAAATGGAGCCAATGGATGCCAACAGGTATTTTACTAAACTCGACGGGCTGATCGCGAGTCAAGGGGTCTAGAGAGTCAGCGCCCTGTGACTGGACGACGGGTTCTTCTAAATCGTTCAAGAGATTGAAGATGTCGCAGATCTGGCTGTGTATATTCAAAGACATAGCCACTCCTTCTGGTGGCCTCACTCTTGCGTCTCAGAGCTTGGCGTTCGATGTGTGCTTCCTTAGCACCCCAAGAATCTTCACTTTGTTTTGCTCCCTTTAAACTAAGAGTATTTTATATGATTTTGAACAACGATCCGACCGGCTGCTTAATGGTGTCTGCGATTTCGATATCTGAATCTGGCCAACTTGCTTGCAGGTCTCGATCTCACGGAGTCGACTCGACCTCTAAGAGTTCTCTTGTCTGATCACACATTCGAGATACAATAAAAAGGTATGAGTTCCTGGGTCGGTAAAAAAATTCAGAAGTATCAAATTCTGGAGAAAATTGAATCAGGTGGGATGGCCACAGTTTATAGAGCTAAAGACACCGTGCTGGAGCGAGATGTTGCCCTTAAGATTATTCATGAGCATCTTGGCGACCTAGAAAATATCAATGAAAGGTTTTCATTGGAAGCCAAAGTTGTGGCAAAGCTGCGTCATCCCAATATAGTCGCTGTTTATGATTATTTTGAATGGGAAGGTCGACCATGTGTGGTCATGGAGTATGTGCCGGGACTCAGCGCGGCGAAGCTTGTCAAAGATAGTACTGCGATTCCCGAAAACTATGTTTTAATGATTGGGCTCGAACTCCTTTATGGTCTGCGCGAGGCTCATTCAGCTGGAGTTCTGCATCGTGATATCAAGCCCGGCAATTGTTTGGCTAGCCCAAAGTACGGCGTCAAGCTTTCAGACTTTGGGTTAGCTAAAGTGATGGGTGAAGATCAACATCTCACCCAAGATGGTCATTTTGTGGGCACGCTCAGCTACTCTTCCCCAGAACAGATTCAAGGTCTTCCGTTGGACGAGCGGACAGATGTTTTTAGCATGGGGCTGACACTATTTATGCTTGCCCTTCGAATGCATGCGTTCAAAAAAAAGGGAGATAGTCAAAACACCCTAGTTGCCAAAATCATTACCGGTTCATTTCAAAACATCGATCAATCAGAGGTCGATATGACTCAAGACTTTCAATTGGTCTTGAACAAAGCGCTTCAGATTGATCTGAATGAACGCTATCAAGGCGCTCAGGAAATGATCGAAGACATTGAAAGCATCTTGATAAAGAGGCAGCTGATGCCTTATCAAAGATATCTTCTGGATTTTCTGAAAGACCCCCTTCACCCCATCCCTTTGGATGCTACGCGTGTCACCTCTACTGCCTCTCGGTTTCGGGTCTCACCCATGCTGTTGAAGAAGTCGGTTGGAGCAGCGTGGGTTGGGGCTTTGGGTGGGGTCTTTCTGTTTCTTTTGATTCAAGGGATTTGGCCTTTTGAGGGTTCGTACCCAGATCCTCAGTCTTCGTTGTTGGCGGCCGGAGAGGCGAGGGTTTTTGAAAATGAGGGTGGGGTTCAACTGACTCTCATTCAACTAGAGCCGCCGGCCTCAAATGAGTACCTTGTTCTGCCCCACGCTACGGGAAGCGCGTTTGACGGTCGTCCGCTGTTGACCCGGTTCGGGTATGGCCATGTGACCACACTTTTTATGGCTTGGAAGGGGGGATCCTATACTGCGGTAACCTCAGAAAGGGGATCGGGTCGAGCCCTAAGTCAGGTTCGCTTGCGACTGCCGTATTCTAGTACCTACTACAACCTGACCTACAGAGAACAAACGGACCCGACCCCTGCCATTCGGGCCGCCTTGGGTTGGAAGCCAGAGTTTTCGAGCTCCATTAGACGGTCGCGGGAGATTAACAGGCTAGATTCTCAATTAGCCTCTCGGCTGCAGGCAACGAACCGACACTGTCAAACGAGTTATCAGATCGAGGTGAGCTGGGCTTCTTTAGACAACAACCATCTTCGGTATTTCGATAGCCTGGGAACTTGCGGGATGATCTTAGCGGCCATTGATCTGTTTTGTCGGCGCGATGGCTTTCAAGGCAATTTTAGGAATCTAAAAACCTTGACGTGTGAGTTTGGAGGGGAGCCTTTAAGTATTCAATATCTGGAAGATCAACTCACCACACAGTTTTCTTTGAACGGCCTCAACTCGTTCAAGGATTTGGTAGAGTTCTTTAGTCTTCAACTGTCACATCAGGACTAACTATTGGCGAAGAAAAGAAGGTAACAAAGGCCCACAAGGGCTGCGAGGATGAGGCCAGAAAAGAAGCCCGCTCCCCAACCGCTGCTTTCTTGTTGACCGACCCTTTCTTTTCTTGACGGAAATGGACTGCGACTCGAAAGCCGATCGGATCGAACATGAAACATCTCCCTTAACTTCCTTTGGGGAAGCGTGATGACAGAATAAATCGACAGCTCCTCAATGCTTTTGGGTTTTTGAGGCCTTTCTTGAATGCGAGCACTTTCTTGACTTTTTCTCTTTAAAGATTGAGCGATTTCATTGGCTTTGGATTCGCTGATAACACCATCTTCGTCTTGATTCTTCTTGCCCACCGCCTCATTCTAGGAGCCTTTTCTGTTCAAGTAAACTGGCAAAAAGTTTAAGAGGTTTAACGGGGGTGAGTGACGACTATGAGAGCGATCGCGGTCTCTTGGCAAAGCTGAACTCAGAGTCAGGGGCAGTCATCAGGATGTTTCGCAAAAAATCTACTCTGGCTTGAATTCTGATCGCTTGGCTCGGGTGAAAAGAGCAAAACCTCGCCTTTTTTGGACTGCCAGCTTTTTGGAATCGGGCAGCGGCTACGGGTGGTCTCTAAACTCACCGGCAATCTAGTCCTAATCGATGGGGTCATTCCCTCGTGTTGCGAGTCTATATTGAGGCTCAATAGAAGAACAGGTTGAAGCGCCTCTTCAAAGACATCTGGCTCAGCGAGTTCAGCACCGATACGCCACGCTTCGGTGTAAATTGTTGTCCCAGAGTTAAGGGCCTCGATTCTCAATGCGACCAACCCACTACGCCTTGAACGGACCCCCTCCAATATCAATTCTGCCCCATTTCGTTCGTAATGTGTTGCTCCCCTATGCATATTCAATCCGAACCACGCGCGGCGACTGGGTCCATCCATCTCTCTGGTATGCTTCAAAAATGGTCGCCAAATCTTCTCAACTGCCTCGGGGTCATCCCCCGGGCAGAAATTAATTTCAATCACCCAGGTCGAGTCTAGGCTCGCAACAAAGACCGAAAAGGGTGTTTCATCGTCAATCACCCTAGGCTCTAGGGCCAACAAGGGGTATCGGCCCCAGGCTAGCCTAGAGACCTCAAACTCTTCCCCGAGCATCTCCTTCTCTTCAACCGATAAGAATGTCTCACCATCAAAACCCATAATGCCAGAGTGCCCAGCGAAAAATCTTGGGCACAATTGGTCATCTCGTCCACCCGGTGTCCAAAAATAGACAGGCCCTCCAGCTAAAGATCTTGCGCCTGAACTCTCAGTCGCCGCCCATCCTCTTGGCAGAAAAAAATCAACGGGTATAAAACCGAAATCCCTAGGCAGCAGCTCTTGCGACGGTACAAAGACTCCATCAAAATCTTCGGGTTTTACCTCTTGACCTGTCTTCAATGGAGCTTCCCCAAATGGGTATTCTGATGAATATCGTAGAGAAAACACAGTCACAAGTCCCACTAGAAAAACCCCACCGATGATATAGCCACGCATTCTTAAACTTTATCAAGTAGAGAGTGGGAGTTCCAGAGAAAAGCGCTTCCTGATTCTTGCGAAACTCAAAGTTATCGCAGGCTACTCTTGGCTTGTAAGGCCAATGCCCCACTCGATGAAATTGATTTGTGAGCTCCCAAACCTTCTGTTAGCATTTTAGGGTGCGAGATCTACGGGGCAGAAGGTTTTTTGTTGTTCTTATGTTGGGAGTCACCGTCTTTTGGTGCGATGCATCTGAGGCTTGCAGCCTTGGTGATGAGGATCTTGAAAGAGCGGAGTCATGGACCAGACAGCATTCTGGCCTGCTCAGTAAACTGTTGGATGAGAGCAGCGATTCAACTACAGATTTTACTTTGCTCAATCAGTTGAGTGTCGACTTCTTGATATCTGAGTTAGGGATCACGGCAGAGATTTTGCAAGCCTGGGAAAAGGAGCGCTCCCAATCATCACTGGGGGCGGAGTCGCTTGCAGAAGAATTCAGGGAGATGACATGGGCTGCGAGTTCTTATGTAAATGAGATGGCGAAAGCTCATGAGCAAGCAAAAGCCTGCTATTCAGCTGGGCCTCAAGACTATAAATGGATTTCTAAACTGGTCAAAAAATTTGGAAGAGCCAAGTTGAAAAAATTTGAGGAAGAGATTTTATCTTTTTTTTATGTCCAATGGAAGGAATCACGAGTTTCTTGCTATGGCGCCTCAAACTTTAAAGTACTTAGCTACGAAATTGGATATCGTAAGCTCGCGCTTCAATACTTTGAGCCATTTTTGGAGTTTTTGAAGAAGCAGAAGGTTGAGCCCGATGATTTAGCTCAAGGCATCATCTTTGTTGAGGGCTATGTCGATATACTTAAGAATGTTTCGATGTGCACACTTTTCGTCGATAGTATTGATATGCGACGAGCTAGAATTGCTGAGAGACTACCCGCCGAACTTCGAAGCTATCTCTCAACTCGGCTGACGGGTCCGATTGATTCAGTTTCGTTGGTGTCAGCATTTAGAGAACAGATTGGCCAGTAGCCTCCCTTTTTCGACCGCAAGTGATGCAGAGAGTTCTCAAAGCGCTTCGAAGCCCTTAAAACAGGTTTGGGTTTGTGTTTTCTATCCAGCTCATAAATTGAAGCGCGCGGCGTTTCTAACCACCCAAGGCCTACAGCCTCTTCAGTACTCACGAGTTTTAGAGTTCTGTTCGGTTAGACTGTAGGGATTCACCAACAAATTTGAAGGCCATTCCCTACAGTTCTGAGCTGAAAAGGCTCTCTTCCTGTTCGCCCGCTAGGCACAGAACTTGCCTACTGATATCGGCAGAAGGAGTATTGATTGTGAAAACCCAATTGTTAAGCCTTAGAAAATTTATATGTGCGATGCTGCTATGTTCGGCTGGTCTTCTCGTGAGTTGTCGAACTGAGCCTCAAACGAATACGACTAAAGAGCCAACGCGAACAGACCGACCGGTTCTCGAGCACCCCAGCGCCGTAGCCGACGCTCAGCCGGATGTAGATCTCTCTCAACCCGGCCCGTCGAGCGATTCACATTCCAATTTTGAAGAGAGCTGGACGATCTACGAGGCTAGGCTTCGCGACGATCTGACTTGGAGAATTGTAGTGACCGAGTTTCAGAGAGACCGCTTTCTATGGACATCTGATCTCACTCAAGAGCTGAAGGTAGATGGTCTAGAAAGCTTGTCTCAAGTGGACCTGCAAGAGGCTTTGGGTCTCATTGCTACCACTACCGAGCCCATGGCGGAAACCTCTCGATTCTATGAACGGGGCCGAGAATTTTTTTCCTACGGAGGCCGAAGGAATTCCTGCAAGGTACCAGAGGAGAGTTTCGCTGAGGAGCTTTTGATGAACATCATCGACGAGATCTCTGTGGATTCACTTGAGGGAAAAAGGTTTTCCACGATGGATCTGGATGCCTTTAAAAGAAGAGGAGTTGACTTAATCGAAGCAGAGGTGACCGAGACAATCTTGTTCGAAAAGGTGGGAGACTATCTTCCAACAGAAAGTCTCTTTCGAGGCTGCTTCCAATTCTCAAGGGCCTTTGGTCAGACCCGAGAGCCCATCTTCACGCCCTCTACAGCACTTGTCAATTCCAGCAAAGTAGTGCTGCTCAAGAGTTTGATTGCGAGGGAAAGTCGGTTCAGAAGGGTGATCCACCCGACCGTTCATGGAAATCTCGAGGATCTTCGAAGGTTTCCGGGCTCTTTTGCCTTTCATGTGTACTTAGAAAGTGGAGAGAGACTTGTGGCTCGAGCTCAGCTCTTTCCATTTCTGAATGGGCCCATCTCGGGAATTCCGGCAGGCCAGAGCTATCGCTTCCAATTGTACGGGCATACCCGTCTGCGCTCGGGGCAAGTCATCAGTATCCCTCTCTCTAATCCTGTTTACCAGTTCATGCCACGCCACCCCTTGACAAAGGGAGAGATCAACCTTCGCCTGAGCAGAGAGGACGACAATGACCCGCTGCCCTATATCCACCTGGAGATTCCAGCAGAGCTGTCTCCAAAAGACTTCGAGATCTTTGGGGTCGTCAACGAACAAAGCCCCTACTATGTTTTTCTTCGTGGGCGCGGCGCGGGGGGGGGGGGGGGGGGGGGGGGGGGGGGGGGGGGGGGGGGGG
>REDG01000059.1 GCA_007693605.1 Bradymonadales bacterium | reverse complement strand
AAGAAATTATAGGCGATCACAAAAACCGCAAACACAATCACGCAGCCCAACGCCAATGTATAGTCTGGGTTGGTCGCCGACTCAATCAGCAGATTTCCCAAGCCCGGAATCGCAAAGATATTCTCAATCACAATACTTCCAGTCAAAATGCCTGCGGTAGCAGGCCCGAGATAAGACACCAGAGGCAAAAGCCCGCCCTGCAAACTATGCCTTCGCAGTACGACCTTCTCGGGCAGCCCCTTGGCGCGAGCCGTGCGAATATAATCCTGACCCAGAGTTTCGAGCATTCCTCCACGAGTGAGTCGAGCAATGGAGGCGGCGTAGACCAAGCCCAAAGTCACCCAAGGCAAGACGAAGCCATCCCAGCTCTCAATCGTCGCCGCCGGAAACCACTGCAAATTGATCGCAAAAATGATCACCAGAATATAGCCCATCACAAAGTCTGGAATGGACACCCCCACCATGGCTAAGCCCATGGGAACATAGTCGAGAGCCTTGTTATGATTGAGTGCCGCCAAAAGTCCGGCGAACAGGCCCACCAGAAGAGCGACCGCCAGGGCCCCAAAACCCAAGGTTAGGCTAATGGGAATCTTTTCGGCGATCAGAGCGTTCACCGAGCGATCGGCGTAACGAGAAGACGGGCCCAGATCGAATTGAAAGACCACCCGCTTCATATAAAGCCAATACTGGGTGAGCATGGGTTTATCGAGGTCATATTGCGCCTCAAGCTGCCGAAGAACTTCGGGAGGAAAGCTCCGCTCTGCAGAAAACGGCCCACCAGGAGCGAGCCGCACCATAAAGAAGGAGACGGTAATAATAAAAAACAAAGTCAACACCGAACCCCAGGCTCGGCGAGCAATAAAACCTAGCAGCGCACTGCCCCCTTTCCAAATGCCTTCACACACAACTAAATGCGCCCTCGCTTGTCAAATCCCTAATGATTTTGAGAGTGTCGCCAAGCTTGAAACCGGAGGACCGAACAAGGGTTCCCATGCGCGAAGCCGAGGAGCGACAAGACAGATAAAACCGAGAGGCCTTTAGCGACACTCCCAATTTGGACTTCTTTGGCTCCTCAATTGAGGCTTTTTGAACTAGGCTCTGCTTCATGCAGTTGCGAGCAAAGATCACCGGGGTGGCCTCTTATTTCCCTGAAAAAAAATTGGGAAATCAAGAGCTTGAGAAGATGGTCGACACGAACGATGCTTGGATTGTCGAGCGAACCGGCATTCGGGAGCGAAGAATCGCTCATGCTCAAGAGAGTGCCGGCAGCATGGGGGCTGAGGCCTCGAAAAGGCTGCTCGAACAACTGGGGGTCTCGCCTGAAGAGATTGACCTCATCATCGTCACCACCGTCACCCCTGACCACCCCTTTCCGGCCACGGCCAGTGTGATTCAAACTGAAATTGGCGCCACTCGGGCCTGGGGTTTCGATATCTCGGCGGCCTGCAGCGGCTATCTCTACGGTCTGGAGGTGGCGAGGGGAATGGTCGAGTCAGCTCGCTCGAAGAAGCTCCTTTTGGTCTCTTCAGAGAAAATGAGCAGCATTGTGGACTATCAAGATCGATCGACCTGCATTCTTTTTGGGGATGCCGGCACGGCTAGTTTAATTGAAGCGAGTGAAGACGAGTCTGGAATTCTAGAGAGTATTATGCGTTTGGATGGAACGGGACTCCCCTCTTTGTATATGCCAGCGGGAGGCTCTCGACTTCCGACCTCTGAGGAGACCGTCAAAGCCAGAAAGCATTTTGCGGTTCAAGACGGGCGGGCCGTCTACAAACGAGCCGTGGTGGATATGGCAGAAATCTCTGCAGAGGTGCTTGAGAGGGCTAAGGTGCCGATCGACCAAGTTCGTTGGTTTATTCCCCATCAGGCCAATCTCAGAATCATTGAGTCGGCGGCAAAGCGTTTGAATCTTCCGATGGATCGGGTGGCCGTCAATATTGACCGCTACGCCAATACGACTTCGGCGACCATCCCCTCTTGTTTGGCCGAAAAGATTGAAGAAGGAACGGCGAAAAAGGGAGACCTCATTCTGATGGCCTCCTTTGGCGCCGGCTTTACATGGGGAGCCACCTTAATCCGCCTCTAGTGGTCCAACCGGTAAATCTGGCAAAACCCATGGACTGAACTACTCTCTGTACATGAATGAACGGTGATGGATGCAGTACAGACTGTTGGCAGGAGTTTTCGAAGCCAGCCGATGGGGCTCTTCGAGCGTCTGGGTCGCAAAACGAAGTAAATGGTTCTGTCGCGAGAAGGAGCGGGCCGCAAAACGGAATCGAAGGCGTTTGGAATCCTAGGCGGTCCCCAGCGGATGCTTCGAAAACTCCTGCTAGAGCGCTCAGATCAGTGGTGCAGACAGAGCCTAGACGATCTTTTGGCCCGAGGTATCCTCAAAATTAGTCCCCTGCAGATTGGCCCCTCGAAAGTCTGTATATTCAAAGCGAGACTTTTTCAAATTCGCGTTTTTTAAGTTGGCGCCTTTAAAAGAGGTGTAGCTCATATTGCAGTCCCGAAGATCGGCGTTCTCGAGATTGGCATTCTCTAGATTGGCACAAGCCAGATTGGAGTTCTGTAATTTGGCTCCGTTAAGATCTGCGCCCACCAAAAAGGCCGACCTTAAGTTCGACTCTCGAAGATCGATTCCTGGAATCGATACATTGGGAGTGATCTCTCCGTTTCTTACCATTTCTTCAAACTTGTCTTTGTTCAGTTCGGCCATTTTCTTCTCCTTCAAATCTTTTCGTTCCACGCAGCAAAAACAGGCTCTCGTTGGACTGAATAATTCTTAGCACAGCTATGAATAAACGGAAGCCCCCCTACTGAAATTGATTCCGCAAATTTCTTGCCCTGACGAGCTGGGCCTGAAGTCCGATATCATTCGGATTTTCAGCCACTCGAAGCTCCAAAAAGTCGACATACTCATCGAATCGCCCCTCTTGAATGAGGCTCTCGGTATGAAGAGAGGCCACGGCGTCTCGGTCCGCTGGCGTTTGGGCCGCACGATAGGCCTGCAGGGCGTAGCGGCTCGCTTCTGAAAAGTTCCCGGCCTGAGCCTTTAAAGAGGACAGCTGGTAGAGACTACTAAAATGATTGGGGTTTCTCTCTAAACTTCTCTGAAGCACCTGTTCGGCCCGATCCAACTGGCCGGCCCTCAAGAGGGCCTGGCCATACGCGCTGGCGGCCCCCGCCTCATTCCGATTCGCCTGATAATGAGACTCCACAAACCGAAGGGCCGCGTCTGGGCCAGACTCGAAGTCCATCAAGGTCCACATGCCTAAAACCCCACCCTCGTTTCCTGGATTTCTACTTAGCAAAAACTGAAGATGTTCTCGGGCAGCCGATGACTCCCCAAGCACCATCAGGGCGTCGGCCAGGCGAACTCGAATCACTTCATTATTCGGATCCAATTCGACCATTACTTCCCATTGCTCTCGGGCTCGGGGGTAGTCGTCCCAGCGATAGTAAAGGTAGCCAAGCATCGCGCGATACTCTGGAACATCCGGATGCTTTTCAACCAAGTCTCGAAGAATTCCCATGGCTTCATATTCGCGTCGCTCTACGAAAAGATCGCCAATTTTTTCCACTTCAGCCTCAATGCGAAGCTGCTCCGCAAGCGGCCGCTGATATCGACCGATCAACTGCTCTTGAAAGAGTCTCTCATCCCTCCAAATCGAGGACTGAGCTGTAGAAGAAGGAGTGCGAACTCCCTCAGGGCCTACAGCACTCGCAGACGACCGCGCTCTCTCTGAGGGCGAAGAAGCTTGTCGGCCCGCTCGATCGGAATCGGAGTCGAGAAAAACAAGCGATAGAAGCCAAATCCCAAGCCCCCCAAAAGCGGCAGCCACAAGATACAACTTGATTGTCTGAGTCATGGGTTCCCCTTAGCATGTTTTTGAAAATTGGCCCATTCCCCAGAAAGACTATTTATTTCAAGGGCTTACCCGGGGTCGGGAGACGAAAGTGCCAGACTAGCAGATCAAGTCCTGAGGCTTCTGAGGCTGATGAGATTGAGGACCGAGCTCCAAAATCAAAAGTCCAAGGAAAGGCTGCTTGCGTCATCGGCCTTAAATCTCAGCTCCAGCTCGCGACTCCGCAGCCGACGAGGCCCGAATGAGTCCTTTGCGTCAGTCCCCTGGGGCGGCGCTTCTATCCCAAAAAGCCTTCAATATCTTGAGCGAATGATTGGAAAACAGGGTCAGCTCGAAGATAATAGGTTTAGGGGGAATTTGTAATGCTTCAGAAGAACTTGATTTTGGCTCTTAGCGTTTTTGGGCTTGTGCTCGTGGGTCGCGAGAGTTTTGCAGAGCTAGAAAAGATTGACCGGCTGTCGAATGTTTCGAAAGATGTGGCCGTAAGAGTCGATTACTTTGTGGATCAATCGCTCAACCCTGTCGGAGAGATTATCGACGCTTTTCGTCAGGCCGAGTACCTGACTGAACGAGATCGGGTCTATGTTCGAATGAACGACCCAGCCTCTGTCGGAGATCGCTTCACGATCATTAGAGACCTGGGACGAATCTCTTCTGTTCGTTCTCGTGGCTCGGCCGGTGCAAAGCGATTTGCGATTCGAGGTTTTCTTCGAATCACACGAGTCTTTGAAGATGCCGTCGAGGCCGTGGTTTACAATGTGTCTGATGATGTTCAACGAGGTGACCAGTTGATCCCCTATCGAGCCAACACCCAATCCGTACAAGCGCGCGAACCCGAATCTGACATTCGGGGCATTGTGATGGCAGGAGCCGAAGACACCGGCATTATCGGATCATTCGAATTGAGTTTCTTAAACCGTGGCTCAAAACATGGGCTTCGTTTGAACGATCGTCTTGTGATCTACCGACGAGCGACCGAAACCGGAAGGGGTTCGAGCGCGGTTGAGATTCCGATTGCGACCTTGGTCGTGGTCAATCTGACCGAGAACTTTGCCACGGCCTACACACTGTCAAGCGAAGGAAGTTTCGAGCCTGGCTCTACTTTCAAAACCGACCGAGCCGAAGTTCGCTATCTGGAGTAAAGGTCCTGTGGGCCTGAGATCGCTCTGGCCCCTGCATCGATTAAAGCCGCACTGCCGGCAAAATTCTCATCGCCCAAGGGAGGGCGAATCACCTCCACCTCTTTGCCTAAGTCTAAGGCGGCTCTGGCCGTGCTCATCGAACCGCTTCGAAGATGAGCCTGAACTAACAAAAGCCGATCACTTAAAGCGGCGATCAACCGGTTCCTCTCCGGAAAGAAACGAGCCTGGGGCTCCAAAAATGGGGGGTACTCAGAAATGAGCGCCCCACCGGCTCTCAAGACTTCGTTGAAGACCATCTCATGCTTTTTTGGGTAGAGATGCTGAAAGCCGGAGCCCAACACCACCCAAGTTTTTCCCCCGCAATCGAGTGCCGATCGATGCGCCTCAATATCGACTCCGTAGGCTCCTCCACTCACAATAGAGTAGCCTTTCGAGACCGCATCGTTCACGCAAGCGCGGGTCATTCGCAAGCTATAGGGGCTGGGCTTTCGAGAGCCGATCACGGCCAGCAAGGCCGTGTCGCCGAGCTGGCCCATCACAAACAATCCAAGCGGTGGCTGAGGGAGCTCTCTTAAAAAAACGGGATAGTCAGGCGACAGAATCGAAACAAAGCTCACCGAAGGGGGCAGGCCGATCGATCGATCTGAAAAATCCCCATGCTCCAAGACGAATTCTAACTTTTCTTTCCATGAAAGACCCTCTTCAGAACGAGCGGCTTGATTCCAAAGTCGAAAAAAATGCGCTCGCTCAAAGCTCGCGATGCTCAGGAGAAGCTGTTCAAGACTCTTACTCATCTCAGGCCCATCCCCCCATAGAGAATGGTCTTTGGCGATCAAAATTTTAGAAATTCTTATCTCTATTTTTTCTTGGCCTCGTACTCGGCCCGAGCCCTCAAGTCTGTGGCGGCTCGTTCAATCGACCACCGAAAAATCACATTTGTCGAGTTTTCGCCGAGCGGAAACTTATTCAGCTGATTCTCCATGCGGGTCTCAATGAGTCGAAGTCTAGCATCCGTCGTCACCAGCCGCCACTCGTTGGAGTGAATCTGAAGAAGTTTAAGATTGTTGTTGATTTCTTCTTGTGTCATTCGAGAGGCTCGCTTTGAGGCTTGGTTCGCTGGCTCGGTCATAGCCTGACGGAACTGGTTGGACCAAAACTGAGCGATGCCTTGAACAATTCTGGTTTGCGGCAAATTGGCCTCCATCGCAGCCGTTTGGATGACGGCAGCCATCTCGATCATCGGAGTTTCTCGAAGCAAATAAGGAAATCCCTCCAGCTGCATTCGAAGCGTATTGGGCTGACGACTCCCTCCAATTCGCAACTCGACCCCAAACTCATTTGTAATCACATACTCGCCGTCATTTTCAAGCCGCCGACTCTCTCTTGAGGTTCTTGAAAAATCTCTCTGCGATCGGAACTGAAAGATGGCGTATTCCGGAGTTTCAGCTCCCTCTTGTCGACGAGGATCCTGACTCTGCCTTCGAATCAAACTTGTCAAATCAAGCTCTTCTCTGCCCTCCCGTTGCAAGGCTTCCTGTAACTTCCTCTCCAAAGCTGCTTCACTAAGACCTTCTCGCTCCATCGCTCGTCGAGCCTCTCGTCCCGATTGATCAATGATCCGTTCAATTTGCTCCATACTGTAGCCAGAGCTTCTATCTGCTCTTGAAGTCGCGGGAGCCTGATCCAATTTAAAACGAACAACCTCAGAGCCATCTGGAAAAATCGTCCTCACCGTTCGGCCTCGAACCTCTACCGTAATCTCTCCACTGACTCTGCGGCCCATCCACTTGAACTCCCCATGAAAGCTCGTCTTAAAACCCGAGGCATCGGGGTTCTTCATCGTCTCAATGATTCTTTCGAATTCGATTCGCTCACGAACACTTAGGCCTCCAAGCCGACCCGTCAGAGACTCCGCAAGGCGATCTGTCCATCCGAGCTCCTCTCGGTTCAAAAGCCTGGCCGCTCGGCGCGTCTGTCTCGGATTCAAATGAACGAACATTCTCTCAGGCAGGCTCAAGCCTGGCTCTTGCTGGTAGGGAGGAAGCGATCGTTTAAAACGAGGGGCCCCCGAGAATAGCTCTTTAAGCCTGCCAACAAATCCGGGCCCTGCCTGCAAATTCATCTCTTTCAGAACGGGCATCAGCTCGGCCTCTCTCCAGCCCAACTCGTGGGGGAGTCGGCCCTCTCTTTGAAGAAAAACCGTTTCATCTCGCATTTCGAGCTTTATCTCTCCCGATCTTGTACGGACCTGAATGAAAACCTCTCCCTGCGCGCCAAATTCAATTTTAAAATTGTCAGAAGAGCCCCGATAGGTCAGCTCAAAGCCTCGTCGAGAATCTACCCAACGCATCTCGAGTGGAAAAAATTCTCCCACAAGCTGGTTTCCTTGCTCTCCAATACTCACTCTGTCTCGCATCTGACGAGGGCTGGCCCCTTCAATCCGTTCAATCAACGCTCCCCTTTGAAAAGCGGGCACCCTAAGGCCTAAGAGATTTTCTCCTCCGCGAACCGCCTGAGCCGAGATTTCACCGGTCATATTTTTAAAGAAGAGGGCTTCAAAAACTCTAGCGTCAGGAGTCAATGCGAGATGGTCCACTCCTCGAATAACCCAGCTCTCGATCTCGCCTCTCTCTCGCAACAAGACTAGATCTCGAAGCTGAGCAAGATAAGCCCTCCCCTCAAGAGTCATGGCCAAAATGCTGTCAACATGATGCTGATTCAAAAAATCTCGAGCTTCCGCGATCCTGTTATTGTATGCCGCGTCGGTCTCCGCTGGTCTTCTCTCTAGGCTTCCGAATTTCTTAATAGTCTTTTCGACAATGGCCTCTAAAGTCAGTTCGTTCCAGTCCTGCCTCATTTGACTGGCAAAAATCGCATCGGCTCCTCGTGCTGTTGACCTCAAAATCGAATGGGCTTGCTCGATGCCATGATGCACAGCTTCTCTGACCTCACTCAGAATCTCTTGTCGCTCGCGAGCCGAAAGCCTTCGTCCATAGCCGGAAATCGCAATTTGATTCATGGCCTTTAAGAGCGCCCCTTCGCCAAACAGCTTCAGGTGCAATTCAGTCGACCTTGAGACCGCCTCTGGCATCACTTCTTTAGGCGTCAGATTCTTATCTCTCGCAAGATGGATGCGAGCCTCTTGTAGAGTAAAATTGCGCGCCGCGGCCACCACTTGATCTCTGGTGGGCTGAGTCGTTCGAGGAAACAGACTCTGAACAATATTCACCGATCGCTGCGATTCAGACCTTCGCATTCGCTCTGACAAGTCTCCAATTCGAGGGGCCGCCATCAACCAAGAGATCAGGGCCAAATGACTGAAAAACTCTTGTCGCTTAAATCGATGCTCCTGGTACTGATCCCAAGCCTTTTGAATATCCTCTCGCTCCCAATCCGATTCTGAAAGCTTTTCAAACTCAATGCCCTCATAAAGCCAGCCCTCATTCCGTTCAAAGGCTTCTAGCTCGATCTCAATCAGCTGACCCAAAAGAGGATAGATAAGATTCTCCACAAAATCATAAGCCCAATTCTCGGTCTTCCACCAATGGTTCATGACCTCTCCTCCACTGACCATGGCCTCTTTCATGATATAGGCGAGCAAGCCTCGACTCATTCCGAAATTCGCATAAGCAAAAGCCGGATGCCGTCGACTGAGACTGTGAAGCTGGCGATGAGAAAGCATTAGGGTCGTGATCAGGGCCATCGTCGTTCCGAGATGCTCGGGAAAAGCCCTCAAATAGGCTCCGCCCTCTCCGTGAAAGAAGGCCGGTAAACCCATCAAGGTCACCAGGGCGGTAGAATGCACGGCGACCATGGCTCCCATCTGTCCGGCTGAGGCGGCCCGCATCCCCAAAAGAATTCGGCCCGAGCTCAGGGGAAGCCCCGCCATACTCAAATCTCGAATGGCTGATATGCTCCCCATACCCGCGACATTCGGAGGTCGATGAAACATATAAAAGGGTCGGGTCATGACCGACTCAAATCGAGACCACGATCGACCAGTCGCCTGCCCAACCCTCGTGCTGCCCAGTCGTTGCTGAAGCTGGCTTAGTCGTCCTCCAGAACGAGCTTCTGCAGCCGGCAAAGCCGGACTCTGAAAGGTCCGTCGAGAGCTTGAGACCACAAGCGCTTGAGTTCCAGTGGTAGCGGCCTCCTTCGGTAAGCCCCCAATTCTGGTCGTCAGACCCGCGGTAAAAAAGCGAGTCATCGTCACATTGGCAGCAAGCAAGCCAGAGAAGCGGCCAAAGTCTTGGACATTCTCCATCCGCCAAAGACTATATCGGCGCGGGTCATACCAAGGCAGCTGTTTAGAATAGAGCCCTTCCGCTCCCTCTTCCCAAGCCCCAAAGCTTCCCATCAAAGACAGAAGTTGTTCTTCGCTCAGAAAGGCTTGTGTAAAAATGACAGCGGCCGTTTCTCCAATAAAGTAGGGAAGCCCGACCAAAACGAAGGAGGCCGATTCGTAGATAAACTCAGCGGCTCCCATGGCTCCCTCTCCGAGGACGCCCACAGCCTTTTGCCAAAGGGGTCGCTCTTGGCGCTCCAACTGCTCAAACAATTCTGAATAATCCCCCAAGAGAATTCCAAACTGAAACTCCGCCAGACGAGTCATTCCCACATTGAGGTGGTCGAGATTTAGTTCGTAATGTCTAGAAAACTCTTGCAAGCGATGAAAGTTCAACACCAGAGAAAGCATCTGACTGTCTAGACCCCCCTCTTGGCCTGAAAGATAGTGAACGGCCTCGTTTGCTCCCAAAAGGGCGCGCGTTTGTCGAATCAGCTCTCGAAAATGAGAAAACCAGTTCAGCAGCTGCGGATCTTTCGAAGCCTGCTCTGCCTGTCGATAAACCTCATGAATCCACAGAAGCTCATGTACAAGAGTGTAAAGATCCCATCGCTGATCGCAGCCAGCGGCATCAGCCGCGATCACCTCTCTAACTCCCATAGGGCTGTGATCCAAACCCTCACTCGACTTCTGCTTTAAGCTAAAGCCCAGTTTCCGAGCAAAGCCCTGACTTCCCTCAAAGAGCTCCTGATCCAAACAGGTGTTCTCGATTTGATAGTATGCGCTCTCAAATGAATCAATCAGATCGGCCTCGTAAAGGCTTTCGATCAGTTTTGGCAGGAGTTCATAATATAGCTTCTCAGGTAAAAATCTCAGCCAGGGGTCGGTAAAGAAACGAGAGTTCTCACGATGAGTCCAAATATCCCTTTCGAGCCAGAGGTGGACCAAGGCTTCGAGCGAATCTGCCGAAAACTTTGACCAATCTAAAGCCAGCACGGAATCATCCCCAAAGTACTCAAGATCCCATCTCAACCAATCGACAAACTGAAAAAGAAATTCTTTTGCAGGCTCTCCGCCCAGCTCTTCAACTGAAGCCTCGGGCCAAGAGTGACCAATATTCCAAGTGCGCTCAGACTTATCCAGAAACCTCAAACGCAGCAACTCTCGAAGCATATTGATTCGAAAAAAGATCGAGTCCATCTGGCCAGGATTCAAAAGAAATGAAACCAAGTCGTCTTCGGGCCCCTCCCCTTGACTGCTCTCTGATGGCTCTGCCTTATCCTCTCCTCGACGACCTGCGGAAAGTTCTTCTGCCATGGCATGAAGGTCTTGGGGCAAATCAAGTCTTCTTGCACGAGAGTTTTCTTCTGAAGACTTTTCAGCAGCGCGCTGTTCAGCCCTTCGCTTTCGTGCCGCCCTTCGTTCCTCGTCCTGTCTGAGCATCGAATGCAAAAATTCGTCCGCCCAATTCTCGCCCCAACCCAGGGCTTCGAATGTTTCTCGGTGATCTAAGCTCTGAAAGCTCCTCCAATGGGGTTCTAGGTTTCGAGAAATGGACTTGGCGTGATCCATCACCCTTCCCACCAAGCCCGGACTCTCAGCGAAGTAGCGAAAGCGGGGCCCAAAGACTTCCCTTAGAAACTCTTCATGCCCTAAGCGATCGAGACCTCCTGTTTCAAACTTTCTTCCGTTTTCCTGAAGGTTATGCCACAGATTCGCATGCGCTTTGTTGATCCCCTCTTTCATGCCGGGGTAGAGATCTAAGCCCGCAAGGCCCCGAAACCAGGGTTCGCGCAAGCCTGAAAGCCGCTCTTTCATCCACTGAGTCCAAAACTGAATCTGCAAACTATCGATTCGAGCCATGGGTGCTCGCAAGGGAATTCCGGGGTCTACGATATCTGTCGCCTCTCCTGCCGTAGCCGTCAGCGAGTTAACCACCCGCTTCATCTCTCTGCCATCCGATACTGTGCTTTCGATTTTCCAAAAGTCTGAACCAAAAATGAAAGATGACTCCATCGCAGCAATCCACTCATCCATCTGAAGACTTTCAAAAACATCTGAGGGAACTCTCTCTCGAATCTTTTTCACTTGGTCGGAAATTTCTAAGAGCGTCCACTCGTCCATTCTTTGAAGAAAGGCTTCTCGTCTATCTTCTCGAACGAGATCTCTTCTTGTCTCTCCCTCGGCCAATGTACCGAATTCAAACCACAGATAGCCCTCCAAATAAAAATCAATCCCCAATCGTTCTTGCGCACGAAGTCGTTCGTCTAACAGGACTCTCTCGAACAAGTCTTGATCGGCTTCGGACAGGAAGACGCGCCGACTTCGGTCAAACTGTAGAATCAGGATGAATTGAAGTTGATGCCGAAGCTCATCAAAAGAAAGTCGACCCGACTGATGAGCTTCGGTCAGAATCTTTGCCAAATGATCTAGATCGGGGAGCTTCGATCGAAACTCCGCATTCGCTGCTTCAAAATAGGAGTAAAAGCCCTTCAGTCTTGCGCGAATCGCTCGCTCTAAATCCATTCCCTGATAGATCTGATCAGACAACAGCAAAGAGAAGGCCTCTTGGGCCAGATCGAAACTTGGAAAGGCCCTCGTCTGATAATAATTTCTATGAGCCCGATCGATCTCATAAAGGCTGCCCTCCTCCGATGGTCTAAGCCGCCCCATGTCCTCGTTCTTCCTTCGAACGACTGCCTCTTTTGCCTTAAGCTTTTCGACCAAACTCCACAAGCTTGAAAGGGCTTCTGGCCTCGGACGAATCAAGGCAGTCAGCTGCTCGTCCCTCTTAGGAGCTCTCTCCCTGACATAAACAAAACTGCGCGTTTCAATCCGCTGAACCCGATTGAAGAACTCCTCAATCGTCTCTCCCACAAGTGTCCAGATTCTTTCAAACTCTGGCCGAGGAAGAAGCTTAAGCTCTTGAAACAAAAGCTGTTCTTCTTCTGAAGTAAAATCTAACAGCCTGGCAAGCGCTGAAGTTCGAGCCTTGATCGCTCTTTCTTTGTAGTCATCGAGAATTTCCTCAGGAATGAGCTGATCTGAAGAGCCCAAAGCAAGGTCTTTGATTAAATTCGGAGCCAAGAAGAGTGAAAGCAAATGCGTAAAGGAGGTTTCCCCTCCAGTCTCTGAACGCATCAAAAGCTTCGAAAGAACCATAAACTCTCGGAGGTCCCTTAACTGAGCTCGAAGTCGTCGAGAGGCAAAAAATCCACTCGCCGGCGCCCGAAGCCGAGCATGATATAAAATGTGTTCAGCCGTATCTTGATCGACGGAGTACTGACTTAACAGACTCTCTTGCTCCATTGGATTCTTTGTCTCTTTAGGCGGAGGAATGAGAATGTTTCGAAAATCAGGGTCTTCGAGTGCCAACTCAATCAACTGGCGAATGCCCCCATGGCTTAACTCTCCGGACTGGGGCCGATCGACCGAGCGATAGAGTCGCTCTGCCTTTGAAAACCAAGAATGAACCAAGGTGGTATAGCTTTTGCGTAAGCTGTTGTAGACCTCCCGATTCAGGGTCTCGATCAAGCGCTTCTCTTCCACACTGCCGGGGTCGACTAAGCCCACAAGCTCCATGAATCGTTTCGCTTCGGCATTTGCGTTGTCTCCCTTCAATTGATGTCTTGAAGAACGGGGAGAAACCTCCAGAATCAATCTTCGAAGTCGATTCGCCTCTGGATTGTTCATTGCCTGCATGAAGATCAAACTCCAAAGCTGATCATAAGACAGGGTGTCGGCCACAAAGGCGCTTGAAAATGTATAGGAGGCTTCGTGAAGGGCTCGCCCAATCGCCGCCTGTTCAAACTGCCTCAATTCTTTCGACGACTCATGAGCTCTGGCATGAGGATCATCAGGCGCAATCTCTCGAGCAGAGATGGCTGGAATGTCCGCCAAAGTAAAGTATGCCGCATTCCTTCTTCTCTGCTGGAAAATCTCACGAGTTTGAGTGGGAGTGACAAAGAAAGAGAGATCGCGTTCGACCATCTGGCGCCAAAACCATTGGAATTGATCGCGCTCGGGAATCTCTTGCGCCTCGCTCCAAAGCTGTTGAACCGAAGAGTTCCGCAAATAGACCCAGGGCAAAAGTGGGCTTTCTTGCTCTTCCGCTTCAAAGATAAGACTTGTTTCAAAGTCAAAACTGGAGAATCGACCAAATGAGAGAGGGTCTCGAATAAACAGAAAGGCTTCATCTGCCGACCTCCTTTCAACTAATGGAAGGCTTGCAGCCTGCACCGCCAGAGCACGAAGGTCTCCATCCAACAGATCCTGAAAAATCAACCAGAAGTCTTGAAAGAAGTCTGGAATCTTATCGCGAGACTCAAGCTGGTCTTTCAAAACCCTCAATCGCTCGCGAATCTCTTCCACTCGCTCGCCGTGGTCTTGACTGAGACGCAAAATCCCCCCATGGGTCTGCTCAATTCGAACCCAAAACAGCTCGGTGAGTAGCCCCAGAATCTCACGATAGTCCACCTCTTCTTCTAGATGAAGCTTTGCCAAAGTGGAGGCCCAAGAAGTTCGGCGATCCTGTTGAGACCAGGGCGCTAGAAAAGAAGTTCTGAGCACCGAATTGGGTTGAATCAATTGACTCAAGCGAAACAGGTCTCGCTCAATCAGATCTCGTAAGGCTTGTTGTCGACGAGCTTGCCAGGCCTCTGGATCTTCTTTTTGACCTCGAATGACGAATTCAGCCGCCTCGCTCAATAGAAGCTTCCAGTGGTCGTCGTCTAGTTTGGCGCCTTGAGAAAGAAACAGAGCCTTTACTTCCTCTTCTTTCTGTCGAAGCCAATCGATACTGGTCGGAACTCGAAAGTAGAAATTCAGATCGTCATGCTCTCCGCCATGAAAAAAGGTTGCCAAAATGGAATGCTCTCTTAGCTTTTGAAGCATCTTGGCTCTCACGCGCTTCGAATCTGGATGGGTCAAAAACAGACCTGTCCGTCCAGTCCACTCTCCTGGGGCCTCTGAGAAACTCTCGAAACTTTGATTGCTTAGTTTTTCAAAGAACAACTTCTCGATTTTCAGTTCTTGAGCCACAAACTCTAGCTCATACAGCCACAATAGATGGTCCGTAGGATCAGAAAATTGAAAGCCTTGAATCCAATTGATCAAGTTGCGAGCAGGCTGGAATGGAATAGCGTTGAAGAGATTCTCTTGCGGACTGAAATTGTTGACGATAAACTCAAGGGCTCGAATCGAAACCAAATCCAGCCCTCTTGGCCAGACTGAGAGGGCTGTACTCGTGCTCTCTTCGATTCGGTTAAACTCATTCACATAGATCGAGAGAACCTCGTTATAGTTGAGCAGCATACGGCTCTCGTCTGACAGGGCTTCAATTCTCGCCTCTAAAGCTTCTCGCTTGGCGGATCCAAGATTCTCCTTCTGCAGTTCATCTTGAAGCTTTAGCCGTTCTTGTCGAAGCTCTCGAAGCCTCTTGGGTAAATCCTCTTGATAACTTGAGAGGGTAAAGGCCTTCTCTTCTTTAAAGTAGGGAGCCAGCCGCCGTTCAAAGGCCTCAGCAAGATCTTGACGAGCCCTTTCATGTTCCACCCGCAATCGGTTGACGAGAGCCTGAAGATCTTGATGAAGCTCAGAAACCGAACGAAAGCTATAGGGTCGGGTGGGAAAGCCCTCAAAGCGAGGGTCATTGAGATGTCGTCTCTCTACATATTCATACAATCGAAGACTTTGTCGAAAGTGGAAGAAAAGCCTTTCGTCTATATCCTCTCTTCCAAGCCCCAGTGCTTCGAAGGGAAGATTCGATGCATACTGACGCACCCTCCATTGCATACCCAATAGCCTAGACCTCCAGCTCTTAAACTCTTCAAGGCTCTGCCAATGAATCTGAAGAGGTTCTTCAAATTGAGAGCCAAACTCTCTCTCAAACTCCAGTAGTTGATTGGCGATCTCTTGAAGCCTGGCGCTCGGCCAAAGGTCTATAAACTCGTATTCTTCGCAAACAAACTCAAAGCAGTTCGATTCGAACAAAGCAAAGTCGGGGATTTTCGAACGAATAAAGTGCAGCCTTAAAAGATCTTCAAAGGAATAATCCAAAAGCTCGGCCATCTGAAAAGAGAAGGCTCTCTTTTTCGGCTCCCCTTCGGGTTGCAAATCTCTGGCGACCAAAACTTGATACTGCTCTTGACGGAGCATTCTGGGATTCCAAAATCTGTTGATCGAAAGGCCCTCAAGCCGAAAAGAGACGGGATTGCCAAGATCGTCATGACCCCAGTCCCGATATTCGAAGTCGAATTCCACTTGAGTTCTCGAATCTTGCCGTCGTCTCTCAAGAAAACGGCCGTCATTGAAAATATGATCCAAGTAGTCTTCTGGTTGAAAGACGGCGCTCGAACTCTCAAGAAGGTGAGCTTTCTGTGCTCGAAACTCCAGCAACTCCATGGGGCTTCTTCCGTAAAAAAGACGGCTTTGATCGGTGTCGCGACTCCTCAGAAGGGAATGAAAAAACTGAAACGCTACTCGATACGGACGCGCTCGAATCTTGGGATCGAGCTCAATGCCTTCGAGTTCGACAATGAGGTCTTGCAAAGAGATCTCAGCAAGCTCTCGGCCTCTCAATCTCTCCTGAAAGTCATGGAACAAGAGAGCTTTCTGCGAATCCGAAATCTCAGTTTCATCTTCGGGTACATAGAGAGGGTTCAGAGAGGCCATGGCTGCACTAAAGCTTCTCATTTCAGAGAACGAAACAGGCTTCGATCGAGCCCCCAACCAAGCCTTTGTCTGTTCAGCACTCATCAAAAGGCTCAGCTGATCAAAGAAAGAAAAATGCAAATTATAAATGCTGGCAATAAGATCCTGTCGAGCGAAAGCCAGCGCGAAAAGCAGATCTCGAAGATTTTCGATTTCCACTTCTTCGGTTTCGTAGGTCGGGGGTTCCTCCGCCAGAAGCTTGTCTGACACACCTGATACCCTCACAAAGCGAAGCAACCCCTCATCGACGGGAGCTTCAGAGACCTCTGAAAACTGGGTGTCTGTGTTCTCCCCTAGAAAGCGATGCCAAGATTCATAGTGAGACAAGATGACGGCGATCTGCAGGGGAAGAACGGAAATGAGATCTTCGACCCTATAGAGGTCATCTCCGTCATCATTCTTCGGAACTTCCATCAGACTGCTCCGAATGGAGAAGACTTCCTCGGCTCTTTGTTCGATCAGTTCTTGATCTTCTGAAGGAACTTCGAGCCTCAAGCGAGTATAGAATAGGCGGTAGCGCTCGTAGAGCTTCTCGGTCTCTTCCGAGAGAAGATCCAGCGAGACATGGCGGTCTAATTTCTTGGGTTCAAGAAACGAACTTCTGGCTGGCAAAGAAGGCTCTGCGCTCTGTGCAAGTCGGTCGGGCATGCGCCAGATGCCAAATAGATGAGGCGAAGTCGGGTCGGCAAATCTTGGATCGTTCTCTCTGTACGCGCGAACAAGCTCCTCCAGATAGGCTTGAAATTCAGCCTCCCAGGCTGAATCATCAAAAGCCTCTTCGCTGCCTTCAGGGAGCTGATCTTCTTCCTCTTTTTGCAGCACCGGCTCTGCCTTCTCTGCAGTAGGCTCCGGCGGCTCAGATGAACAGGCCAACAACACAAGGCTAAGCCCCGCATAGAGCGGGGCCAAAACTCGATTTACTGTGAACAAATGTCGTTTCATTTTTTTTATCTGGGCCTTCTTAAAAATCTCTCTTCTTCAGTCGGAACAGCCTAGTCGCCATCGCCGTTCGGAGTCGCCGGAGGCGGCGACATTGGGTTTAGCCAAGTCTCAATGTCCCCATCCCCCTGTGGGGCGCCGACCTGTTGAGAAGTAGAGGGTTCTGCCTGAGTCCCTAACAACTCACGAAGATCTATCTCTCGGTCCTCTTGGCTACGACGCTGCCTTCCCTCCCTCTCAAAAGCCTCCAGATCGGCAATATCCTTTGGCGACTCTCTTCGGATTCCATCAGCCTCCAACTTGTTAAGAACAAGCTCGACTTCCTCATTCGTTAAACTCAAAATCTCTTCACCGCCCCGCTCTCGGTAAGCCTGTAAAGCCTTCCTCATCTTTGGCAGTAAACTAGAATCCTCACTCAAAACGAGGTCGAGATCCGAAAGTCCAAGCTCGTCCGCCGCAATGTCTTTATTCTTGCGATGATGAGTCAATTTTATCTTCGCAACTAGAGCTTCCATAATGGAGGCAGCCGACCAGTCCTCGGTATGCTCTACTAGCATGTCAAGATCGAAAGACTCAGGCAGATAGCCCTCACGCACCAGACCTTGCAGCATCTGCATACGAGCTTCGGCGTCGGGCAAGCGTATATGAGTTTTTTGACCAATCCGACCCGGCCGAAGAACTGCGGGATCAATGGCCCAAGGTCGGTTAGTGCCCGCAAGCACATGAACATTCGCCGGCAGCTTGCCGTGGGCCCCATGGAGTCGTTGAAGAATCATGGTAAGAATATCGACGGAGTGACCATTATTGCCAAAGGCTGTCGAGTCTCTAGTTGCTGTTAGGGCATCAATCTCATCAAAGTAAACCAATATTGGTCTGTCGGGATGAAGCAAGGCCTCCTGAATAATTCGATCAAACAGTTTAGCGATTCTCGCCTCTGAGCCACCCGTATACCAGTTCTTTACACTAGAACCATCCACAATAAAAACTGCGGGGGAATTAACAAGTCGCCCCAAGGCCTTCATAATGAAAGTCTTTCCAGTGCCTGGCAGGCCATAGAGCAATCGACGAATCGTTGCGCGCACCTTAGGATCATCTGAGTAGGCTGACGCCGTCCTATTCATAGCCAACAGATCTAAAAGTTCATCTCTTATATAATCAAGGCCAAACACATCTTTGAACCAATCAATCGCCTCTAAATCTTCGGCTCGATAAACCTTCACATCGCCCAGCCCCAGCTCTGCCTCAAGCTCCCGCCGACGGCCCTCCTCAAGCTGTTGACTTTGCACCCCAATCGCCTTTCGAAAGTCAGAACGACTTGGAATCTTAAGCCTTCCAGCACTCACATCCGACTCTGACTTCTCCAGTGATTTCGAAACTCCCGAGTCTAGTTTAGTCTTCAGCCTTCTAAGCTCTGTTTCAAAATCCCCCTTCCTTCTCTTAAGCTCCGCATCACTAGGCGATGTCTTGAGTGCATATTCCACAGCCGCCAGCTCGTGTTGTGCGGCCTCGATTTGAAATTGAATACGCAACAGCTCTCGCTGCTCCCGCCCCGCTAATCCTGTCGCAATAAAGGCCCGAAGCAGTTGATAGGCGTCGTCCAAGGCATGCCTGGAGTTCACAAGATTCAAGCTCTCCGTCACGACATCTTTAGAAATCAAGGCGGAGCTAAGCCCAATGCTCTTCAGAAAACTCCCAATTTGATACTCTAAGAGATCTTCCATTCCGTGACGATCAAACTGAGGAAGAGGAAAGTTAGGCCTTGCATCCACTCTCAGAAAGGACAAGGAATCATTGAGCTCTAACAAGTCGACCCCTTGAGAACTGTCACTGGTGATGACAAAGTCCAGAGGAGCACGGCCCGACTCATTGATCTTTGCCACAAGAAGATCAGCCAGCCGAAAGTTTGTGTTCGGAATTTTTTGAAGTAAGTCAGAAGCCCGAAACACAGGCACGATGCTCTTGCCATCTTTACCTGACTGTTTCATCCAATCGATCAAAGCCTCAATCTGTTCGACGATTGGTAGAACATCAGTATTCCCTGACCCAGTGTCTAATAAGGCGACCCATTCGCCCACGGCCACATGAACAAACTCAAGCTCCGAATCTGCCTCCTGATTTAAACTATCAATAAAACTATCTGTAACCAGGTGCCCCTGCCCGACGAGCCTCCAGAGCATCGGACCACCCTGCCCCCGACGGAATAAAACATCCTGAAGGAACTGCTCACGCCTCTCGGCCAATTGATCAAAGACTCCTGTCTTTGCGCCTGAGCCTTCTGCAGATTCCGCTACCACCCTGGGGTTTCTCATTGCTCCAGCGAGTGGTGACGCTCCTGCGACCGCTCTAATCCCAATGTGGCAGATATTTGCCTGCCTTCCTCCATCGTTCCCTCCGGCTGCGGGATTGCCGGGGAAGGCTTGAAGGGGAGAATGGTCTGCAAGACAGAAAAGCGCCAACAAGGGAACAAGCCCAAGAAGTTTTAGAGTCGGTTGGTGCTGAAAAAAATTTTTGACAAAAACTCCCATCAAGGTTTCCCCAGAATCTGACCCGCCTCAGCGCAGCCGAACAAACGGCCTCAGCCAAGGGCTTGGCGATTCCCTCGTTTAAATTGCAAGTGTCATACCATAGGCCAAGAGGCCCCACAAGCGAGCCAAAGCCCTGAAATTAAAGCCTTTTCAGACCCAGGCCCCCCAAGAAAAGGCCCCCAAAACGACAAGGAGGCCCCAGTCCTGCGACTTTGGGGCCTCCCTTGGATTTCTCTAACCAAAAAAGAGAATCAACTTTTCTTTAACTCAAAGCTCCGTGTGACTTAGAAGCGTCTAGCTCCCATCGCATCTCGACAGGCCTGCTCAATTTGCGCCACCAAGCTGTTTGCTTCTGTGATGTCAAAATGTCTTTCTAAATTAAGCCCTTCAAAACTGAGGTCCCCCGTCAGCACCCTTGCAAAAGCAGCCATTATATCCCCATAAATCTCAGAGTAGTGACCTACACTCACTAGCGACGCACGACCACTCTGCACAAGATTCCGCACAATATGAACCTTAGACTCAAAAAGCAATACCAAGCCAATCAAAAAGGCCTCGGCATTTGGAGAGTTCAGCTGACCAGCAGCTATGGCAGCCACCGCGCTTTCATGTGAATCAATATAAAGGACCTGCCCATCGGGAGTAACAAATTCGTATTGACCAACGGGAATGCCAAGCTGCCTAAAGTACTGATCAAGCAACTTCGCCGCGTTCTCAGCAGCTAAGCGCTGCGCAAGAAGCCCACTTCTTACCTGGGGGCTCAGCCCAGAAAGGTCCGGCGTGAAGTTAAGAGCTTTCGCGCCCAGACCGCACTCTGTCAAGAAACTGGCCATCGTCGCTCTAAATGCTTGGTCGTAGTTGCCCTCGGCTGTTGCCTCGTTAAGCGCCAAGGTAAAAATGTCTCGAACCATCTTCATGCTCACCTCTACTATCTCAAGGTCCTCACGATAACTCGCAAACAAAAGATTGGCATAGGCCTCAACCGCCGAGGCGATGGTTAAACTTGCACCCTGTGCCGCAATCACTCGATTGAACCTATCCAACCGAAGGCCAGCCGCCGCTCCTGTCAGAACCGTCACTTGACCTGCACTCAATTGAACACCCCCGTTCCTCGCAATCGTCCCAACATTCTGAGTCATGAGATTAGCAGCTTGTGTTGCCGCGCGTTGGGTATTCACTTGCACCCCTTGAGAAGAACGCGCAGCCGTAGGCGCCTGCATTCTTGCCGTCGGTGCTGCTACCCCCTGAGCCTCAACAACTTCTGCTCCAAGAAATAAGGCCAATAGGCTACCGGCCACCAATTTCAATCTTTGATTCATATTCATTACTCCCTTAATTTTGGTTGAAATCCACATCGCTATTCACTCAAAAACATTCTTTTGGTCTCTTTAAACTAATCACTTATTTTAAAGCCCTCCAGAACAACCCCTTCTTTTAGAACTTACACCGCCATCCAACACAGCCTGTCAAATCCTGTCAATTGGAGTCTCTTCTGAGAGCTCAAAATTTCTGAGCACTCGATAGCAGGCTTTTTACTCCCCTGCAAGCCGCTATCGTCAATTCGATTCGAGACTCTAAAAAATGCCCCCTCATCGCCCTCGAAACATCCAGCAATATTAAAGGATAAAAAGGCTAAACTCGCAAAATCAGCCGAATCACAGCCCCCAAGGCCCGCGGCCTGAAGCCTGTTTGAGTGCCTATGGGGCCTATGCCTAAGCCCTTCGGGCATCAATCAGCTCCACGGCTTTTTCTAGCGGGATCTCTGAGGGCGAAATCTCTTTGGGAATCGAAGCATTCCACTTTCCGCACTTCACATAGGGCCCATAAGGCCCCTCGTAGACTTCAATGGGCTTCTTCACCTGAGGATGCTCTCCCAAAGACTTGATCGGACTGGATCGCCTTCGCCCCCGGCCCTTCGGCTCCTTAAACAAAGCGATGGCCCGCTCTAAATCTACCTCGAGAACCGAATCCTCCTTTTTGAGAGATCGATACTCTGGCTTCTCTAAATCTTTACCCGTTTTCACCACAAAGGGCCCGAAACGCCCCAAGCCCGCCTTAATCTGATGACCCTCGGGGTCTTTGCCTAAATCTCTTGGCAGTCGCAAATAACCCAAAGCCTCATTCAAAGCCAAAGCTTTAGGATCGACCGTTTTTGGAATCATCGCCCGCTTGGGCTTTTGCTCAGGATCTTCTGGAATGCCCAACTGCAAATACGCACCATAACGGCCCGTCATTAAATAGACCTTCTCGCCTGAGTCGGGGTCTTCTCCTAAAGATGGAGGGCCGTCTCTCTTCTGTTGAATCAAGTCATCTAACATTTCTTGATCGAGATCAGCGGGTGCAATCTCTTCAGGAATTGACGCCCTCAATTCTTCTCCGGTCTCTGAATCAAAAAAAGAAAAGTACGGCCCAAAACGACCAATTCGAAAGTCGACTTTGGGAAATTTCTCTAACTTCAAACTTCGAGCTTCTTCGGGGTCGATTTTCTTCTCTTGTTCAGCGATCTGTTTTCTTAAGCCCTTCTTCGAGTCTAGAAAAAAGTCCGACAAAAACTTTAAGGGCTTCTCTTGACCCTCGGCAATCGCATCGAGGCTCTCTTCCATCGAAGCCGTAAACTGACTGTCGACGAGTTCAGGAAAGTGCTTCTCTAAGAGCTTGTTAACGGCAAAGCCCGTAAAGGTCGGAATCAAACTGTTGCCCGCCTTTCGCACATAACCCCGATCCATGATCGTTGAAATAATAGAAGCATAGGTCGAGGGTCGACCCACTCCCTCCTTTTCGAGGGTCTGCACCAAACTGGCCTCTGTGAATCGAGCCGGCGGCTTGGTCTCGTGCTCGGTGACCTCTAATGATTTTGCCTTCAACTTCTCTTTGAGTTTCAAATCGGGAAGCGTGCTCTCTCGCTCTTCTAAAGCGGCGTCAACATCATCTCGACCTTCAACATAGGCTCGAATAAAGCCCGGAAAAACAATTTTGGTGCCACTGGCTTGAAACTCAAACTCATCCGCCAAACGAAATGTTACCGAAACACTTAACTGCTTCGACTCGGCCATCTGCGTCGCCATGGTTCTCTTCCAAATCAATTCATAGAGAGACTTCTCTGTTCCCTTCAGTTTCGTTTCGTCCGGAAGCAAAAAATCAGCAGACGGCCGAATCGCCTCGTGAGCCTCTTGAGCCCCCTTCGCCTTGCCCTTAAACTGGCGAGGCTCTGGGCTTAAATATTCTTTGCCATAAAGCGCCTCGACCTGCCGCCGCGCGCTCTGAATCGCCTCTTGCGACAAATTCACAGAATCTGTTCTCATATAAGTGATCAAGCCCTTTTCATAGAGGCTCTGGGCCGTACGCATCGCCTCTCTGGCGCTCAGACCCAGTTTTCGATTCGCCTCTTGCTGCAAACTCGAAGTAATAAAAGGAGGCGAGGGTTTTCGAGTCAGTGGCTTTTCTTGAAGCTCATCGACGGTCCAATCTTCTTTCTCTAGCCGCTTCTGAATTGCCTCGGCGTCCTCTTTTTGCAGAAGAACGACAGACTTCCCTTCCGCAATCTGCCCCGTTTGCTCGTCAAAGTCTTTGCCCGTAGCGACCCGCTTGTCTTTCACTCGCACAAGCCGCGCTTCAAAGGAGCTTGAATTCTTTTCAAGCTCGGCGACCAAACCGCAGTAAACCCCCTTCTTAAACCGAAGTCGGGCCTTTTCTCGTTCGGCAATGAAGCGCACGGCAACCGATTGAACACGACCGGCACTTAAGCCGTAGGCAATTTTTTTCCAGATTAAGGGAGAAAGAGAATAACCCACCAGTCGATCTAGAATCCGTCGAGTTTCTTGAGCCTCCACCAGCTTCTGATCGATATCTCGAAAAGCTTCAAGAGCTTCTGCAATGGCGGGCCTTGTGATTTCGTGAAAGACCATCCGCTTCACCGGCACATCTGGCTTCAAGACCTCGACGAGATGAAAAGAGATGCTTTCTCCTTCACGATCCTCGTCCGTCGCAAGAATCAACTCATCCGCCCGAGCCAGCTGGTCCCTTAACTCTTTGACCACCTTCAGCTTCTTGCTGGGCACCACATAAAGGGGCTCAAAATTCTTATCGACATTGATTCCTAGGCTCGCCCACTTTTCCTTTTTGTACTTGGCAGGGATTTCTTTTGCCGAGGCCGGGAGGTCTCGTATATGGCCAATACAGGCCTCCACGATAAAGTCTTTGGGCAAAAACTTGCGAATGGTCTTCGCCTTCGTGGGCGACTCCACGATCACCAGTTTTCGGCCCCCAGAGCCTGTGGACTTAGTTTTTTTCTTTGCTTTCTTGGCCATTCTTCTCTCTGTCTCGGTTTTCTTTGAAGAGCGCAAGAGAAAAGTCTTTCCAATCAAAACAGCATTGACTAGGAAACTCGAAGTTTCTCTGTTTCGTCTTCATGTTTGCATTTTGACGGAAAAGAAAAGAAAGAAGCGAGGGCTTTTATGAAAAACTTTGATTTTCGAGTGGTGGGCGCAGGTTTGGCAGGCAGTGAGGCTGCCCTGGTTTTGTCTCGCGAGGGAGCAAGAGTTCAACTTTGGGAACAAAAGCCCAAAAAGTTTTCTGCCGCTCACCAATTGGCGGGAGCCGCTGAACTCGTTTGCAGTAACAGCTTTAAATCGGAAGAAGTGGAAAACGCCCACGGCTTAATGAAGGCCGAGCTTCGACTTCTAGGCTCCCCTCTTCTTCAGCTTGCAAAACTGTCGCGAGTGCCTGGCGGCAAAGCTTTGAGCGTCGACCGAGAGGCTTTCAGTCAAAAAGTTTCAGAAGCCCTAGAGGCACAAGCCAATATCGAATGGATTCGTGAAGAAGCTTCTGAACTGCCCCAAGATGACGTGCCGACCCTGATTGCAACAGGCCCCTTGGGCTCAGAGTCGCTGATGAAGTCTCTCGAAACCGCCCTAGGCAGTGAAAGTCTCTACTTTTACGACGCCACCGCGCCAGTCGTTGAACTGGAGTCGCTTGATCTTGCCCATTTCTTTTGGGGTTCTCGGTATACTGAGGACAGTACAGACTACCTCAACCTCCCCTTAGACAAAGAGCAATACCTCGAGTTTCGACATGACATCTTGGGGGCAGAGAAAGTTCCCGCGCAAGGCGTAGACGAGAAACTTCAGTTTTTCGAAGGCTGCCTGCCGATTGAAGTCTTGGCCGAACGGGGCGAAGAGGTTCTTCGATATAGTTGTATGAAGCCGACGGGCTTTACTCTAGAAGATGCCTCTCGACCTTATGCTCTCATTCAATTTCGCCGAGAGAAAGCCGCCGGCGATCTTCTGAGCATGGTCGGCTTTCAGACTCGAATGAAGTGGCCTGAGCAAGCGCGCGTGCTTCGAAAACTTCCGGGCATGGCAAACGCAGACTTTGCTCGAATGGGGGCGATGCATCGAAACCAATTTATCAACAGCCCTCAACACTTGAACAATCGGCTGCAGTCGAAGAGCTTTCCCCAGCTCTTCTTTGCGGGCCAGATCACCGGTTCAGAAGGCTACACCGAGGCTCTGGCAACGGGCCATTTTGCTGCACTTCAGATGCTTCAAAAACTCTCATTTCCTAAAGAGACCGCCATTGGGAGTCTTGTTCACTATCTCGTTCACTCCGATGCTCGATACTTTCAGCCCATGAATTTCAACTTTGGCTTGCTGAGTTCATTGTTGCGTCAAACTGATTCGGAATGGATGAAGGCTTTGCGAAGAAGGTCTAAGCGAGAGCGCTCGAAGATGCTTTCAGACTACAGTCTAGGACGGCTTCAAAGCTGGATCGATTCTGAAATGACAGAATCTCGGGTGGTTTTGGGCGTCTGACTCGTTGGGGCCTTGCCCCGAAACTTTTTTCGCAAGAGGGGTAAAATATAAAGAGAGATGAAGCGCTCTCTTTCGTACTGGCTCGAAGAATATCGGCGAAGTGAACACTTGGTGAAAGGCTATTCGCCAGAAACATTTCGAGCGAGAAACTCCGACCTAAAAATACTTGAAGCTTATTTTAAAGACGCATCTCTAAGCCTTCACGAGAGAGATTGGGAGAAGTTTGCCGCCCAGCTTTCAAAACGCTATCGCCCCTCGAGCCTCAGAAGAATGTATTCCAGCTTTCGACAACTCTTTCGCTTCATCGAGAAGAAGAGTGGCCTCTCTTTTGCGCATCTGGAGTTTCCGAAAATCCGAAAAAATCAGCGGCTTCCGAAAGTCTTAAATTATGACGATGTTTCAAGACTTCTAGAAAATGAGGGCCTCGTGGGCCTACTGCTCGAGTTTTTATATGCGACAGGGGCTCGAATTTCGGAAGCCTGTCAAATTCGATGGCAAGATATCGACGAAGCCAACGAGAGCCTTCAGATTTTTGGGAAGGGTCGCAAGATGAGACGAATCCCCTTCTCAAAGGCTCTGAAAGAAAGGCTGCGCCTGATGCCAAGAAAATCCGAGTTTGTCTTTGCCTCTCCCCAAGATCCTGAGCGGCCCCTAAGTTCAAGACAGGCCAGGCGTTGGATTTACCGTGCTAGTCGATCTCAAGAGTTTTGTCAGAAGGTCTACCCTCACTTGATTCGGCATAGTATCGCGACACACCTGTTAGATGAAGGCGCCGATCTTCGCATCATTCAAGAACTCTTGGGGCATCGCTCTCTTTCGACCACACAAAACTACTTGAAGGTTTCAAAACAGCGACTTTTTGAAGTGTTTGACCGGACCCACCCTAGATCCTAGACTGAGAGCACGGGCATGAAACCAGAAACCAGACTTCGAGCAAAACAAGGCGACTTTCAGTTGAACTCTGAAGAAGCCTACCTGTGGTCGAGAACTCTCGAGACCTGCACTCTAAAAGACCTTTACTCTCTGGCGCCATGGGAGCCTCAAGCCGTGAATCAGATTGTGGAAGCCCTTTTGAAAAAGGCCGCTCTTGAAAATCTAGACCCCCCCGCAGCACGCAAGCCAGAGGCCAGCCCCCCGAAGACTCCGCCTTCGGTGAAGAAGCCGCCAAGCCCAGAACGAAAAGTGCCGCCAAACAAGAGCGCGCAGAAGCAGCCAACGACGCTTAAGCCTCTGAAGATTGAAGATTTGCCCAAAGAGATTCAAGAGCAACTTCAGATGGATCGCCTCGACTTTGACTTGTTGGATCTGCCCGAAAATTTTCGAATTGAGGTTTTGACCCACTTGCACGAAATTGAAAAAAAGAATGCCTTTGAAGTTTTGGGTCTGCATCCTTTGGCGAGCGAATCTGAAATCAAACAACGATACTTGAAACTTTCGAGAAGCTTTCACCCCGATCGCTATTTTCGAAAGGATTTGGGCCCCTACAAACGAAGGCTCGACCTCTTGTTCAATCATATTCAAAGGGCTTATGGCTCGATCAAGAACCCTCACGATCGAGAAGCCCTGGTGAGACAGTTGAAAGCGAAACACTCCTCAAGCGCTGCCGCAAAAAAGAACTCTACTTCAAAGCGCGATCTCAGCAAGCTCGACCCAAAACTCGCCATGATGGGAAAAGTTCGTCATCTGCTAAAGGAGGCAGAGGAGTTTTCTCAGAGTCATCAGTATGGGAAGGCTTATGAGGTCTACCAGGCCGCTCTCAGACTAGATCCGAAGAACAAAGAGATTCAAACTTCGCTGGAGAGAATTCAGGCTTTCGTCGACCGAGAGAATGCTGTTTCTCATCTGAAACAGGCCGAAGAGGATTTCGCTTCAGAAAAGACCCTGAAGGCCTACCGCGAGGCCTCGACCGCTTTTCGACTCGACCCAAAAAATATGGAGGCAGCCTTCTTGGCCGGAAAGACACTCTTTCTCGCGGACCCCGAACAATCGAAAGATGCGATTGAATTGCTGAAACGAGCGAAAGCGGGTCTGTCGAAAGATGTTCGACCCGGCATCGAGCTCATGAAGATTTATCATCAGCTGGGGGAGTCGAAAAAGGCCTCACTCGAGTGTCAGGAGATTCTTCGAAGAGATCCTGAAAATGCTCTCGCCACTCGCTGGAAAGAAAAGTTAAGATAGTCCCCATGAGTGAGATCGTCTTGGGTATCGATTTGGGCACCACCTACTCCTGCGTGGCCATTTGTCAGAACGGAGAAGCCCGAGTCTTGGAGCAAAAGGGTGGACACCGCACTCTGCCTTCGATCGTCGCCTTCAATCCTGACGGAAGCGTAATGTTGGGACATATCGCCAAACGGCAGGCGATCACCAACCCTCAAAACACCATCTACGCCGCAAAGCGACTGATCGGAAGAAATTTTGAGTCTCCCGAAGTTCAGAAAGCCCGAGAGCTTGTGCCTTACGAAATCACTCAAGGCCCCAATCGCGACCCTCGCGTGAAATGTTTCGGAAAGTCGCATCCCATTCAAGAAGTCTCGGCACTTATTCTGAAACAGATTAAGGCCATCGCTGAAGAAGCCGTGGGAGAGCGCCTTGAGAAGGCGGTCATCACGGTGCCTGCTTATTTTTCAGACGGACAGAGACAGGCCACTAAAGACGCGGGTGAGGTGGCGGGTTTAGATGTACTTCGCATTGTGAATGAGCCGACAGCGGCGGCATTGGCTTTTGGCTTTAAGAAAAGAATGAGTAAAAAGCTAGCCGTTTATGATCTTGGGGGCGGCACCTTCGACATCTCTATTTTGGATATCAGCTCAGACACTTTCGAAGTTCTATCGACAGCGGGCAACACCTTCTTGGGTGGTGAAGACTTTGATCTTCGTATCTTAGACTATATCAACTCCAACTTTGAGTCTGAGACTGGCATTAACCTAAAGAGCGACCCCATGGCTTTGCAGAGATTAAAAGACGCGGCAGAGACCGCCAAGTGTCAGCTCTCGTCTCAACTCGAAACGGAAATCAATCTTCCCTTCATTACGACCATCAATGAAGAGTCGAAGCATTTGAAAGCCTCACTTCATCGCTCGGAGCTGGAGCGCTTAACAGAAGAGGTGGTCGATCAAACCATTGAGATCACCGCCTCGGCTTTAGAGATGGCCGCGCTCAAGGCCAAAGACATTGACGAGGTTCTTTTGGTGGGCGGCATGACTCGAATGCCATTGATTCAACAGAAGGTTCATGATTTTTTTCAGAAGCCGCCCTCTAAGAACATTCATCCTGACGAAGCGGTCGCCTTGGGGGCCGCAATCTTAGGAGAGACTTTGCTTGAAGAAGAAGCCCCGATTCTACTGTTGGATGTAACTCCCATGAGTTTGGGAGTGCGCACGGCTGGGGGGTATATGAAGATCCTCATTGCCAAAAACCAGACCATCCCCGCTCAGGCCAGTCATATTTTTACGACGGTGACTGAGAATCAGGAGTCTGTGAAGATTCAGGTGCTTCAGGGCGAAAGCCGGTTGGCAAACGACAATCAGCTCTTAGGCGAGTTTACGCTCACCGATTTGCCGAGGGCTCCGGCAGGAGAGCCCCAAATTGAAGTCAACTTTTCAATCGACTCTAACGGTATCTTAGAAGTTTCTGCACGAGACATGGTGACAAAGCGAGAGCAAAGCATTGTGGTCACGGCGGCTTCGTATTTACAAGAAGCCGAAAGACCGGGCCTTGCCAATCAAGAAATCAAAGAAGTCCTTGAAGAAAAAACTGAGAGTCTTTGAATCTCGGGCGCATGAACAAAGAGCCAGATGTCATTTATTCATCACATGAGTTTAAGGTCTTGAACAAATCTCGTGGCTGGCACTCGGTGGGGTCTGGTCGCACGAACGAGCCCAGCGTTGAAGATTGGCTGAAAACCGCCGATCCCGAAGTTGCCGAGAATCTGCCCGAGTCTGGAATTGTGCATCGACTCGATTTTTTAACCTCAGGCTGCTTGATGATAGCGAGAAGTCTCGACACCTACCATCTGCTCCGAGATGCCTTCTCTGGAGTTCAAGTTCGCAAGCGCTATTGGGCATTGGTGGAGGCTCAGGCGGAACTTCCAAGCCGCGGTCATTTTGATCTCTGTTTTCAGAGCCGCTACAAACGATCGAAAAAGATCAGCGTGTCGCGATTCGGCCCGAACGAACAACGGGGGCAATGTTCATGGCGCCAGATTGGGGGGCTCTTAAAAGTCGGACCCAAAAATGCTCGGCTCTTGGAAGTAGAATTGATTGGCCCGGGCCGTCGACATCAGATTCGAGCGGGCTTCGCCTTCTTTGACGCCCCGATTATTGGCGACCCTCTCTATGGCCTTCCTCTTCAGTCGAAAAGGGAAGCTTTAAACCAGCAGGACGAGAAGCTCGAGTTCTTTGGTCTTCATGCCTCTCGACTCGATCTCCCTGCCACACTCTTAGGAAGCCCTCAAGATCTCTGCTTTCTTGCATCTGCTCCAGAGGATTGGCCAGCCTTCAGCACGCCCGATTGATTTGCGAGTGAACTTTCTCTGACTGGACGGAAGAGTAGAGCGGAGTCGTCCGGCATCGCCCGACAGACAGCAAACTGATTCTGGGAGTCTGGCAACAGTCTCATCCAGGCTTCTCAGATTGGTCTCTCCCATCGTTGTCGATGGAAGTCTAAACTTTCACTTTTTTGAAGAACAAATAGGCAGCAAGATCTCGTTTATCAAAAAAATCACTTCACTTGAGGGAAAACTATGAGGCCTTTGTCGAGGCCTTTGGTTTTAACGAGGCTCAGTAGATAAAAGAGGCTTCTGGGGTGGCGGTGGCCGCCCCTTCAGTCTGAGTTCTTATCATTTGACTGCCCGTTCTTCTCGTTCTTCTTCTCGTCTTCCGGGGTGATATCGATCGCGTCTTTGTCCTTGAGAGATTTCTTGAAATTTCGAATTCCCTGGCCAAGCCCGGCGCCCAGCTGAGGCAATTTGGAGGCCCCAAACAAAAGCACGACCACTGCGGCCAAGATCAATAACTCTGTGGTTCCTAAACCGAACATAAACCAGCTCTATTATATCCGAGCTTCAAAGGAAAGCAGAGGCTTTCTCGATGTCCAAGCCCCTTCGCCCTCATTTCTTACGCTGCGCCGCAGCGCAGACAATCTGTGAATTTTACTCAGACTTTTCAGCCGGCTTCGATAAACTAGAGCTGGGGGAGAGATCTTGGTTCAATCGCCATTAAAAAAACAAGAGCCCGCAAAGCCATTGCTTGGGGTCGGCAGCCTTGTCATTTCTAGCTTCATTTTGATCAGCCTATTCAGCTACTCCGCAAGCGACCCCTCTTGGAGCTTCCGAAGCACTGAGACGGAGACTATCCGCAACTGGGGGGGCCTCGTTGGGAGCTGGAGTTCTGACTTGATGCTTCAATCTCTAGGCTTGATCGCCTACCTACTGGGACTTGGAGGCCTCGGCTTTGGTCTTTTGTGTATGCGTCCCCAAGATTACGACATTCGACTGGCCAAAGCCAAAACCAAGCGGGGGCCCAAGCGAATGGCGCTCGGGCTCGCTCTCGGTCTTGTTTGTCTTTCTGGGCTCCTGGGTCTGACGGGCTGGTCTCTTTACCAAGAAGTACCCGCCGGCGGAATTTTGGGTTTCGTCGTCTCCCAAGCTGGGAGTTATGCCTTTAGCCCCTTCGGCTCTGCCGTTTTGTTTCTGGGCGGACTCTGGTTTGCGGGGGTTTTGTTTTCTGAACGACTGGGACAACTCCCGGAGAACTTCCACTGGAAAGGCCCCGATTTTACCAGGCTGAAAGCCTTCTTTAGAGAAAATCTGATGAGCCTCAGATCATTTCTGCCAAAGCGAAAGCCCATAGAAGAGATCCCCCTCGGAAAAAAATTAGATGATTTGTTTCAACGAAAGAACCCACCCCAAGAAGCCTTAGACGCCCTATCGCCCCTAGAGACAAAAGCCCGAAAGCTTAGAGACACTCCCAAAGACTCAGAAAAAGAGACGGCTCGTTTCAGCTTCAATCTTCCGCTTTTTCAGACCAAAGATTCCTCTCGCGAAATCCTCTTGAAAGAAATTCCCAAGAGAAAAAAGAAAGCCTCCACAGAGGATTCGGCTTTCGAGGCTCCGTCTTTGGCGCTTCTGGAAGATGGAGACGGCGACTCTTATGAGGTCTCTCGCAACGAACTCGTTGAAAACTCTAAGGCGCTCGAACAAAAGCTTTCAGATTTTGGAATTCAAGGACAGGTCACGGACATTCGGCCCGGCCCGATCATTACTCTTTATGAGTTTGAACCCGCTGCCGGCGTGAAGGTTAAAAACATTTTGAATCTAACCGACGATCTAAAAATGGCCATGAAGTCGATGAGCATTCGAATCTTGGCGCCCATTCCAGGAAAGGCGGCGGTGGGCATTGAGATTCCCAATCATCGACGACAAACTGTGGCTTTGAAAGACATCTTGAGATCCACCTTGTTTCAGAACTCTCGATCTCCTCTGACCATCGCTCTCGGAAAGACAACCAGCGGAGAGGCCTTTGTGGCGGATCTTTCAAAAATGCCCCATTTGTTGATCGCCGGAGCGACCGGCTCTGGTAAGTCCGTGGGGCTCAATTGCATGATTGTGAGCATGCTCTACAAAGCCTCGCCGGATGAGTTGAAGATGATCATGATTGATCCAAAAATGCTTGAGCTTTCGCTCTACGAAGGCGTCCCCCACCTCATGTTGCCCGTCGTGACCGATCCAAAGCGAGCGGCCCGCGCCCTCCAATGGGCCGTTCGAGAAATGGAGAGGCGTTACAAGTTGATCTCGTCTTTGGGCGCCAGAAATCTGAAGTCTTACAACGAGAAGGTCGAACGACTTAGCCAAGAAGAACTTGAAAAAGAGATCGAAGAAGCCGCTCGGGCAGAGGCGTCCACTTCAGCCTTGATTGAAGAAGAGACTGAGGGTCAAAGCTCCCTCCCCCTCTCTGAAGACCCCTCTCAAGAGTATGTGAAACTGCCCCAGATCTGTATCGTCATCGACGAGCTAGCGGATTTGATTATGGTAGCCTCGCGAGATGTTGAGGAGTCGATTGCTCGACTCGCTCAAATGGCCCGAGCCGCAGGAATTCATCTGATCGTTGCCACCCAAAGACCTTCGGTCGATGTTCTCACCGGCGTGATCAAAGCCAACTTTCCGACCCGTGTGGCCTATCAAGTCGCTTCAAAAGTGGACAGTCGAACCATCATTGACGGTTCAGGCGCGGAAAACCTGATCGGAGACGGCGATATGCTCTTTCTTCCACCAGGCACCAGTCGACTTGAAAGATTGCACGGCCCCTTTATCTCAGACGACGAGATTTCTCGAATTGTTCAACACTTGAAGTCTCAAGGGGCGGCAGACTATTCGACATCGATCGATCTCGACACGCATTCTGAAGAAGATGAGACGGGCGTCACCTATGATGAGCTAGATGATGATCTCTATGATCGGGCCCTCCAGGTGGTGTTTGAAACACAAAGCCCTTCTGCCAGCATGCTGCAAAGACGGCTTCGGGTGGGTTACAACCGCGCCGCACGGCTCATCGAACGGATGGAAGCCGAAGGCATTGTGTCTGCTCCGCAAAACGGCGGTAAGGGCAGAGAGCTTCTGATTCAAAGCTCCATCGATCCTTAACGGGAGTGGCGCTAAAGGCCCATCTGCCCCCTCATTCAGGTCGACCTTCGGTCGACATGATTTGAGGATGGCTGCAACGCTCCTTTCCCGCGTTGCAGTGGCGGCTGCGTCGCTGCGCTTCTCGAGTGGCATCTAAACCACACTGCGATGCTCGCT
>REDG01000073.1 GCA_007693605.1 Bradymonadales bacterium | reverse complement strand
ATCCGAGATCAATAAAACTAAGTGACTTCAACTCCAATTTTTCGACCGCACTCCAGCCGCAGACACACAATGCTGTAGATGTCGTTCTAGAATACTCAACTCCAAGGCCTTGAGTGCCGATTGTATCGCCTGCATTTGAGTTAAGATGTCTGGACAGTAGCGCTGTTCTTCGATCATTCGGCGGACACCCCCCAACTGTCCGATGACTCGATTGAGACGATGAAACTCCCGTTCGTGTTTGGGGTGTGTGCGAGGGGAGGCGGATTTGGGCGAGGCTTGAGTCTTTTTCGATGTCACCTCTTTATGATACCCCTGCTGGGTATATATTGCAATATATTGAAATCATTGTGGAAATATGGACAAAACTCGGAGATTTAGCAGGATGATCGTCAGTCTTGTGGGCCTTAGTGTTTGCGGGCCCCAAGAACCCCAGGCTCATTGACCTCCCTTGACCGAGACTCAGGCGGCTTGTTAGACGCGCGAGCTCGTCTGTCTTGAGATTGGTTAACGAAAGTTTGAAAACTTTGAAGATCTCCTCGATCTTGCCTGAAGTCATCGATCATCGAAAAAAATCAGCCTTCAATCTTTAGTGATACGAACAACTCTTTATCTTAGTGAAAACAAGCATTCGGAAGATTTAACAGATGGCCTCTCACCCAGCAGGTCGATAAATCATGCAATTCCTATCGTTCGTCAGCTTATGTATTTTTGCAAATACAACTAGATTCTGTATTCACATCATAAAAGTTTTCAATGATGAAAAATTAGAAAGGAAAAAATGTCATGCATACAACACCAAATACAGGAGGACGAATACTTGAAAGGACACAAGGCTCAGGCTTATGGTCGGGAGTCATTGCTGGCTTTTTTATTTCGCTCTTGAGTTTCTGGATCCTTTCTTCTTTAGGCATGGCACTCGGAGGCCATTCTCTTGCTTGGCTGTCGATGGGGGCCCTTGACGGAATTGGAATCGGAGCGGGCATCTGGCTTTTGAGTTCGGCTATCATCGCCTGTTTTCTAGGAGGCTACTTCTGTAGCCGAATTGTTTCTTATTCATCTTGGAAGGCGGGAGTGACAGAAGGCTTGGTGGTAAGCTCCACATTCTTTTTGTTTCTTGTGGCACAATCGGCCATGGGTCTTGCTTTTCTCGGGCAGGGTGTTGCTCAAACCGCCGCACTTGCTGGAGGAGCTTCGGGTCAGCTAATTTCACGAGCTGAAGTTCAGGCTGTACTCGGCCACTCCCTTGATGGACTAGAGCTACGAGCTTCGCCTGAGGTGGTGATCAACCGTGTAGGATATGCCTTATTGCGTGGCGACACTGAAGCGGCGAAGCGCTATCTAGCGTCTCAGTCCAATCTTTCGAGGGCTCAAATTGATTCTCAAGTTCAGGAGATTTCCGCAGGATTAGATCGAACAGCAAATCAAGTCAAAGAAGCGGCTGGCTCGGCCATGGCAACTTTGGGCTGGTTCAGCTTTTTCACACTGCTGTTGTCGACTGTCGGGGCTTGCGTTGGAGCTACTGTCGGTGCTCGAAAAAATGAAACCGCCCCTCTTCTGAGTATGTGGTCCGCACCTCGTGTCGATCGAGCAGCCTAAAGGCAGGCAAGCTCAAGACACACCAGACCGGACCTTGTGAGGGGACTGTCGCTAAAGACCCATCTGCTTTGGCGACACTCCCCCTTGAGTGATGGCTAGGAGTAGGGCCAGCAGCATACAGAGGCCAAGAAAGCCCAGTTCCCATCGAGGGGGGAGAGTGGCCCCGATTGAAATCCGAAGCTTTGGACAAAGACTGCAATTTCCGAGGGCACAAGTGAGCAAAGGCCAAGCGTCACAAATGCATAAGCCGCAGGATAGAAGATGAGTCGACTACGATTTAGCGGCATCATCAGATCTCCGTTTTTTGGCATGTCTTTCTAAGACAAGTAAAGCGATTTCTGCTCTGCGACTGAGGCACTTTCGATTGAAGTCCATAAGAGCCCTCGGAATCGCTCCTTCATAAGACATCCGTATCCCGCTGGGTGGACTCGGGCTCCTCAGACTGAGGCCTGCAGGAGCCCTTGAGGGGCTTGAATTTAATCTGATTTCCCCATTTTATTTTTGTGGAGCCTTGGTCCATTTCTTGCTTAAAGTTCAGTGGGATGTTTGGAGCGCTTCTGAGACAAGCTTGGGTTGTCGTGATTTTGATGGGGTCTTCTGCTCAGATTCCTTTGGCGGCTGAAGATCGTCAATGGAGCGTTTCAGATGTTGCCAAGATCCGACAAATTATCGGAGGGGAAGCTCCCTGTGAGTCGGCGACAGAGGTCGAGTGGTCGAGTTTGTCGACCGAAGAGAAGGGAGCCCTAGTTCGGTCGTGGGGCCAATCTGGCGACCAACGCCATATTCCATTCTTGCTGGATCTTCTAAGAGATGCTGAAACTCCGAGAACAATTCTTTTTTTTGCTCAAGCCTCGCTACTGCAGCTGAATTCAGAAACGGCCACGGCACTTCTTCTGAAGCTTATCAGCAGTCCGAACCGAAGTTTTGACCAGGCTTTGGTGAGTATAAGCGCTGCACGCTTTGTTCCAGAAAGACCGGTGTGGGAAGCTCTCTTTAGAGTCGTAAAGAATAGGGATGAAGCCCCCCATCTGAGGCTTCAAGCTCTGCAGTCTCTGCGGGTCATTGGGGGAATTGAAGTTCTTGAGACCTTGGGGGACTTACTTCTTGAAGGGCGGCTTTCGGATCTTGAGCGCGATGTCATTCAACAGATTGGATTCTTTGAGGAGAAGCCGCTTGCGTTTTCGATTTTGGCTGAGGTCTTGAACGACTCCAGCCGATCAGATGACGCTCGGCTGACAGCGATTTTAGGACTGGTAAGGATTGGGTCGGAGGAGGTTTCGGCAACCTTGATCAACTTTATCGATCAGAGTCTGGAGTTGGGGTCTGCGGATGTTATTCGAGCTTCGTTGAGCGCTCTTGGAGCTGTGGGCGATCATCAATCGATGGACTATCTCTTTCGTCAGTCAGTAGAAGCGACTGATCCAGAAATCGGGTATTTAGCCGCTAGGACATTATCGAGAGTTCAAGACCCCAAGGTCTTGGAGTATTTGAGGCGAGCTTTCTTAGACGATCTTTGGCATGAAGAATGGGTTTGGGAGGCCCTTTGGAGGGTTCTACAGTTTGAAGCCACTGAGGTTTTAAAGGTCTTTTCCGTTTCTGAGATGATTCCGATCTTGGGGGCGCCTCAGGCGCACCTTCGTAACGCTGCTGTGAAGTTTCTTTTGAAGCTTGATGAAGATCAACGAAACCAGGCCTTGGCCGCGTTCGTTGAGGAACCATTAGCAATCGATTGGAGTCGCCTGGGTCTGATGCGAGGCCGCTCTGTCCTTTTGGCTTCGGCCTTGCTCTTGAGGCAGAGGGAGCCTGAAAGCTTTGAGCAAAGAGTTGAGAGTTTTGCTCTGTTTGATGCACGCTTTGGCTTTCAGTCTCGCCAGCAATTCTGGGGTGGAGATGAGTTTGCCGTGCTTCAGGTGGCGAGGAATACCACCAGGGCTTATCAAGAGTTCAAACGGGTCTTGTCGGCGGATCCTCTCATCGATGGCGTTGAGCGGAGCAGCGCTTTTGAAGCCCTTCAGCGCGATATTCAATTTTTGACTCCTGAAATGCAGGAGTTTTTGTTGAAGGAGTTTCTGTTGGCGACAGAGACTCATCGTCGTGCGTTTCCCTCCCACGAAGCTCTTATACGATGGGGTTCGTCTGGTTTAGAACTGATGCAGGCTTATTTTCAAGAGAGACAGAGAGGTCTTCGTTCAAGACTTCTGCTTTCATCGCAAGAGACTGAGATTGCCATCACACTTTCTGAAGCCGTGGGCTGGGAGCCAGTGAGTAAGAGTCTGGGGCTTGAGCTTTTGATTTCTGCAGTTGAAGCTGAGCTCTATCGCTCCCGAGAGGCTTTAGAGCTTAGCTCTGACGGCCTGGATTTTTTGGTTCATCAGAGACGAAGTCATTTCGACTTGCCCAGTTATCGAGAAAAGTCCGACCGAATCAAGAGCTTCAGTTTTATCTACTCAAGACTCGCGCCTCAAATGTCAGAGACCCAGCTTGCTCTTGTGAAGAATTGGGTGAGCGAGATCTTTCATCAACCAGAGGCGGATGAAGCCATCGAGAATTTGTCGGTTTTGATCACGGCTCTGATCGTTCAGAAACCAGAGTGGGCGCAGGACCTTGAGCCCTTGTCGGGCGAAGCTAAGGATTGGCTAGCGGGGAATTAGTTCGCCCAGTCCCGTAATGCTCTTTGTGGGCGCTGCGACCTCTTTGGGGCAGTTTGGGGGCAGTCTAGGCCCTGATTTCGGGCGATAGGGGGCTTCTGGAGCCTTCTTTTCGCAAGACAATTTGGCCTAAAAGTTGCAACCTTTCCAAGTCGGAGCATGGTCGGTCGAATATACATCTTTGGGTTCATTCTTTTTGGAATTCTCTTCTCTGGAGTTTTGCATGCTCAAGGGGCGGGAGTACTCGTTCCTCGGGAGGAGGCGAGTCCTGCTCAGATTCAAAGTTTGGGAGATGGTTCAGTGCCATCGCCGGAGTCAATTGCCGGCCCTTCAGAGGGCTTTGCAGGTCAGATAGTAGAGATGAATGCTGGGTCTACAGCAGAACCCGTTTATTTGATTTTTGGGGGGCAGTTGCCGTTCTCAGATTCTCCCGCAAGCCCAGTAGCGGAGTTCGAGGCCTGGTTGAGACAGCAGAAAATGATTGAAGAGAGTCTTCATAGGAGCGCCGTGAGAAATTGGGGACCGCCGATCATGGTTGACGGGCAACCAATCATCGTCGATATAGATGCACATCTCACCGACTCGATTGTAGATTGGGTTGTAAAGGAAATGGCTCTCGGAAACCTTCCCACTCCCGAAGAAGGTTACCAAAGTTTGGATAAAGCTGAAAAGAGGCAGCTGATTTTTGATTATTTTAGATATGGCTTTCGTCAACTGATGGATGAGCCAAGGTCTCCTTTTTTTCATCAAAATGAAAGGCTTGGTAAGCATGCCAAGGTTCAGCTCGGTCGTGATCTGAATGAAGCCGAGCTCGACCAGCTTGCGGAACTCCAAGCAGCTTATCTTGCTTTGATGGCAATGGGCGATGTGAACTTCACTCAAGGCTTTCGAATTCAGGAGAATCGAGCGAAACAATTGATGAAGGGAGCTTTTCCTTCAACAGATGCAGAGAATCCTCACTTGGGTTGGCGAGAGCCCATGCAGAAGTTTGGCATGATGAATAGCACTGGAGCACTAAATCGAATCGATCCATTGTTGGTGGATTGGTGGAGATTTCGAAGGGGTCCTGCTGACGAGCGTGGGCTAGACGGTCAGCGCGGCCCCATCGCCTTGAGCCCTCAAGAGATTGAAGGAGTTCTTACAGAGGGGTTGGGTCGGAACGGCATCCCAATGAACTTCTTACAAAGGCGATTGGTTGAGTCGATGGCTGCTGAGCCTAAGGCGTCTGAAGGAGCAGGCTCCCATCCGATCGAGAGCCTCGTACGAGGGAGTGAGCATCAAAGTCAAAGAAATCGATACGGCGCTGTAGTGCCCGATACCCGAGTTTGTCGGGTGATTTTTTCTCAGCTTGCCCGACCATAGCTGGGCCCTCAAAGTTGTTAGAGACTCTTTCGCTCCATTTCGACGGATTTTCTAAGGCTCGAGAAGTTCGATCCACTCTCGAATGGCTTTGGCGACACCCAAGTCAGGGTTTGGATTCTGTGCAAATTCTTCTGCCATCTTTGAGCCTTCGGCGATTCCACCTGCTGCGTATTCAGGAAAAATTCCGTTTCCGTCGACTCCACTCGCCACCGCTCGATAAAGCCCAGAGGCCAGCGGATCGCCCGGCACCACCAAAGCTCGACCGTAATTCTCGTCGATAAACTGCGATGGGTCGTTAAAGCTTGTGAAATCATCAATGTTCCCTCCGAAAGGAGTCGACGGCAGAGGGGGCATGGGGTTTCCAGTATGACAACTCGAGCATTGGCCGCCAATCAACCCGACCATCACATCAAACTTCTGCTGTCTGATGTTTTCAAGACTGCCGATGCCATCAAATCTCAATTGCAGACTGTCCCCCCCTGGCCCCTCACTGCCAACCTGAAAGAGTGCCACAGGTGCAGCGTCCCCATCATTCTGAATGATTGTTCCGTCGACGAGATTGGCTGAGATGCTGGCATCAATTGCACTGAAGGCGGGGGCATCGACAGGTGAACTGGAAGCGTTTAAAAAAATTGAAATTCCCTGAACAATAATCTCCTGTCCACTAAAGAGCCGGGGATTAGAAATTTGATAGGCGTCTTCATCAAATCGAGAAATCTCGAGCCTTAAGCTTAAAGGCGCGGGCAATCCTGGAGTGATCCCCACCAAATTGAACTCAAGGGTTTCTGTTTCGGCAACGGTTGCGAGACTAGCAGGAATTGTGACCGGCTCGGTGACAATGCCAGATGGGCCATTTGATGAGCCCCCTCCACCAATCTGATCACTCCAAGCCGTAATGCGAGCCAATAAGAAATCCCCGTCGTTTTGACAGCTGGCCGTCCAACAATTGTGATTCAAATAGACTCTCGAAACAATTCTCGACTCTCGGGGATCGGAAAGATCAACGGCTCCGGCCGCGATCAAGTTGTCATGAGAGCCTTCGGGGTCGTTGGGAATGGCGAAGAAGGGGGTGTTCAGGTTTGCATGACAAGCAGAGCAGTGGTTAACGACGGTCTGAAAAGTGTTGGATTGGACGAAGGCCTTTTGGGAGTCACTAAAACCATCGGTATCAATGTTTCCGCCGCCAAAGGGAAGGTTCACGCTTTGGCCGCAAGCGCCAAGAAGTCCGAAAATTAACAAACCAGGGATGAGATGTCTTAGGCTAAAAAAGAAAGAGCCAGCGCCTGCTGCTCGATAAGACTCCTCCCCCTTCTTCACCTTAGCCTCCCAGCTTTCGAAAAATTCTGTAAATCTCTTCGTTCGGCCCCTCGAAGGGATTACCCCGACTCAAGCTCACATCGGCGATCTCGTCTTCCTGCCCAAGAAGGCTCAGATAATTGTAGGCAAAGGCCAAGGGAACATTTTGGACTTGGGTGGTGATCGCGGAATTGTGAATCACTCCATTCGCATCAAAGCCACCAATTTGAACTTGGCGAGTATTTCGAAGAATCTGAGAAGTGCTGTAGTTCGGATGATAAAAATATCCGAAGACGAGTGTACGGCGATCGCTATCCCCTGCCCAACGAGTCTCGGTGGTTGAGCCCCCAGCCGAGTTGGTAAAGCTTTGAGTTTCTGGATTGTTTTGATTCGCGGGGCGCATCGCACCGTCGGTGAGCACAATCACAAAGACCGGTTTTGATCTCAAATGAGCGTAGTTTAGAATCTGGGCCAAAAGACGGCCCGTTCGATTTCTGGCATTCCAGCCGGCTTGAGCCGAGCCGTCATGGGGGTCGTGGCCAAAATCGGTGCAGGCGCCAAAACCGGCGAAGTTAGAGAGAACGGCATGGCTCACAGCGGCGATAGAACTTTGGTTCGGGTTACCTCCAAAGGCGGTCGCGAGGTCGGCTGAAGCATCATCAAACAAAGTTCCCTCAGAAAATTCGGCGGGAAGTTCTGCTGACTGAATATAGCCACATCGAACCAGTTCTTTCACCTGGTCGCTAAGGCTTAGATTTGTAAATTCTGCGAGGCTTCTTTCGCTCATGCGAGCTCCCACTCGAAGAATCTCCATAGCACGATCGTTTGCCAATCCAAGGGATGAGTCGAACAAAATGCCTAAGCCCCCCAGGGCCAAAACGGATTCTCGATTTCTGAGAACATAGGGAGTGCTATTGGCCAGACGGGGCCCGAGGGCGAGCTGATAGGAGCCTCCGGTAGGGGTGGGTCGGTTACCGACCATATTGTTTAAGGTGCCGGTGCGACCCAAGAGGGGATAGAGATGAGTTCCCGTCAGCGCAACTTGGTCGGTGTCGGAACCAATCGACGCACAGACCACCATGCCGCCAAGATGATCTTTAACTCCGGGCAAGAGGTTGTCGTTGAGGCCCCGATAGAGAGCGGCTTGTTGATTGTGAAATCGAATGCCACCAATCTGAGGGGCGTTGTCGAATCCGAGGGCACGAATATCAAGGCCCTGAGGCATGCCATGCAAGATATAAGCATCTTGGCCACTCAAAAGATCTTCACTACCGCTGAGACCGACCGCAATATCGGCAGCGTAGTGATCACCGCCCCGAGCATGAAGTTCAATCACGGGGGGCCGGCTGCTTTCTCCGGCTGTCGGATCAAAGGGCTCACAGCCAGATTCAGCTAAAACTTTGCGAGATAGAATCTCAAAAATACTCGGAGTCAGCACAAATCCCGTTGTGGCCGCTGCAAGTTTCTTTAAAAAGTTTCTTCTCTCCGGCGAGTGAGGCGAAGCCGCGTAGGCTTCGAGAGCTTCGCGAGATATTTTCTCTCGTCCCCCATGGGTGAGAAAATGGATTCGATCTTCGACGCTGAGTTTTTTCTTAAAGATCATTTTCTTTGCCTCAAACCTCTCTATTGTAACACGATGGGGGCACTGCCCAATGCTGCGGTGCAAACTGCTCGCATGACGAGTCTCGTATTGAAATCATTTTGAGCAGTTCCAGCTTGAACAAATTGAAGAAGATCATCTAGATCTGCCTCTGCCTCTAAGCGCGACTCTGACTTGAAGGATCGGACTCCCCAAAACCGGTCGAGTAGATGATTGATAAGTATTCCACGATTCTCTGGAGTAAAAGTGGCGGTTGGGCCGGCAAGGGCTCCCGCAAAAGGGGTGCCCTCGTAAAATCTTGCTCGGGCTTCGGGGTTTTTGTTGAGGACCCGAC
>REDG01000023.1 GCA_007693605.1 Bradymonadales bacterium | reverse complement strand
GCGATGCTCGCTCCTTGCCTTCTCGCATCTGGACCTTTATCGCCAGTCCTAAGGAATCGCTAAAGGCCCATCTGCATCGCCGGCTGCGTCGCCGCCTTCTAGGAGGAGAGCTGGCAGTCTGGCTCGTTCGTCTCCCGACCCCGTCCTAGGCGGCGGGGATCTTCTTTAGCGGTTCACTGCGCCGTCTCGCATCGATCGTCTTTTTATGGTTATTGTGCACCTGTTTCAGAACTTTCTGAAAAATCTCGTCGATCTGAGTGTAGAGGTGATGACCCTCTGCCTTGGCATGATAATTTTTCTTCGTCAGATTGCAGTTCCAGTCAATTTCGGCCTGGTGCCGTTGACCCTTGAACTTAGCTTCCAGAGCAACTCTGACATACTCATCAGGTGCAATATAAGGTTCTAATTTTTCAGCCCTTTCTCGAATATGTTGTTTAATGGCTTCAGTGCTTTCCATTTCCTTAAAAACAATATCCAGCTTCATGACACCATTCTAACTCAAAAAAGGCTGCCGAAGCCCCAACTTTGGTTAGGCTCTGGCTGATAAATGGAATTTTCTACTGCGGCAGGTCTTTTTGGCTCCTGGCTGCGTTGTCGCTCGTTGCATATGTCCAATATGCGCCTCGCTATCGCCTTGCCAGAGGCCAAAAATCCACTGCCTCGCTACGAAAACCATTTGTCAGACAGAGCCTCGTTGAGGGATTTCAAGCAATTCCCTTTGCGAGAAGTCCTTGATTTTTCTAGATTAGAGCCATGAGCCAAGAATTTCGCATTGAAAAAGATTCCCTTGGGGAACTCAAAGTCCCAGCGGGCGCCTACTACGGCGTGCAAACTCAGAGGGGGGTCGAGAACTGGAAGATTTCTGGCCTAAAGGAGCCGGAAGTCTTCATTCGGTCCTATCTCTATATTAAGAGGGCGGCCGCCAAGATCAATGGGGAGTTGGGCCTCCTTCGTTCGGACCAGGCGGAGGCGATTCAAGCGGCAGCGGACCTTGTTCTCAAAGAAGGAAAGCATCTGGATCAGTTTGTGATCGATGTCTACCAGGCTGGCGCGGGCACCTCCTTCAATATGAATGTTAACGAAGTACTTGCAAACCTCGCAGCTGAAATCAAGGGCAAGGCTCGAGGGGATTATTCCTTTGTGCACCCGAACGATCATGTCAACGCAGCCCAGTCCACCAACGACAGTTTTCCAACAGCGATTCGAATCAGCGTGCTCAAAGAACACCAGTCGTTGATAAAGATTCTAGACTCCGTGATTGCTACATTCAAAGAGAAGGCCATTGAGTTCGATTCGATTTTGAGCACCGCCAGAACCCATCTGCAAGATGCCGTACCCATTCGCTTGGGTCAGGAGTTTGGAGCCTTTGCAGAGATGCTTTCGAAGGAGAAGGCGCGGCTCGAGTTTGCAGCAGAAGAACTCCACTATTTGAACATTGGGGGAACGGCGGCTGGGACTGGAATGAATTCTCATCCGGACTATGCAAAAAAAATGGCTCATGAGTTGGCGAAACTGACAGGATTGGCTCTAAAGCCTGGCAAGAACTTGATCGAACTTTCTCAGAGTCTTGGGGATTGCTGCTTTTACGGGGCGGCTCTCAGAAACTTGGCCATTGCTCTCACCAAGGTCGCGAACGATCTTCGCTTGCTTAGCTCTGGTCCGACCACGGGCCTCGCAGAAATTCAATTGCCCCCAGTGCAGCCCGGCTCTTCGATTATGCCCGGAAAGGTAAATCCTGTGGTGATGGAAATGCTCAACCAGGTTTGTTTTGATGTGATTGGTCGAGACACGACGGTTGCTTATTCTGCTCAGGCAGGGCAGTTACAATTGAATGTCATGATGCCGGTGGTGGGCTATCACTTGGTGTCGGGAATACAAGTGCTGACCAATGCTTTGAAGGTTTCAAACGAGAAGTGTTTTAAGGGAATTCGAGCGAACGAAGATCGTTGTGCTGAGTACTTTGGTGTTTCGATGGGGCTGGCCACGGCTCTGAACACGGTGGTGGGTTATGAAAATGCGGCGAAAGTGGTGAAGAGAGCGGTTCAAGAGAAGAAGCGAATTCCAGATCTGGCTGTAGAGATGGGGTACCTAACTGAAGCCGAGGCGAAAGAGGTCTTTTCTCGCAGGCTGACCGAACCAGGATTTCTAGAGAAGAAGTGAAAGCTCTCGGCAGCTGACGAGAAGCCGTGAGTCCACAGAAGAAAGGTGAGTCCAGATGTCTCAGATGAGATCGAACATCGACAACGCAGAAGATTGGTTTGAGATCCGCACCCAATTGATCGTTGACCCGTATTTTGAAAGAGAGTTTTTTACGAACTTGATTTATATCATGGATCGGAAGAAGACGATTCGAGAGCTGTTTGAGTGTAGTTTGAAGCTTTTAGATCGGGCCGGTCAGTACAATGACCAAGTTGACCGCTCTCTCCTCCATTTAATGCATTGCTTTCAAGCAACGAATAGTCTGAGAGAGGGCTATCAGTGGCTTCCCATGGCGCAAGGCTTGTATAGCCTGGCCCTATCTAGGGGAGAAGCTCGGGCTTTCATTGATTGTGGGCCTGAATTGAGAAGCTCTTCGAAGGCCTGTTCGGTTCAAGATTTTGAAGTCTTGATTCGGAGAGAGGCTCGCGAGATCAACTCTTTTGAAGAGGCCTGGAGCTCCCTGCTGTTCTTGCTAGAAAATCGAAGTGTTCGGGCTCAGGCCATTCAGGTTCTAGTGACTCAGTCGAGTCAAGAGTCAGACGATTTGACATTCCAACTTCTGATGAAGGCATTGGATTTGGCCTTCAGTTTTGCTTGGAAAAAAAATGATCTCATTCTTCGCAGGGCCTTCACTCGGTTTTGGACGCGACCTCAAACAGCCAGTTTGCCTGTGTCTGTGGCGAGGGCCGCAAGCGTTCTGAGTTCGGGAGGACTTGAGGCTCCCCAGAGTTCGAGGACGGAGTGGCGGCTTGAATGGGCTGAGGAGCTTTGGCACCGAATTTCAAAAGAGAGTCTCGAGTCGGCCTGGGAGATGATGCGTGACTTGAGTCGAGAGTCTTGTGGTCTCGATCAATTGGTTCTGGCCATTGAACTTTTTCGAGGGAGACTCCTCTTTGGAATGCGGCAGGAGCAATGGCCGCTGGTTACAAGAAGTCTGTTGCGGGCCGACGCATGGGGTTCGGCTGCTCGCTGGATTCCTGAGAAGCGAGAGTTTTACTTGGCAGCCTGCTTGAGCGATTTGGTTTCAATCGCTCAGAGAGTAAACTATCAAGCACTCACCCGCCCGACGGGCGACTCGATCTACGGAAGTTTCTCTGAGAATATGACCAAGAACCAATTAGTGCTTAGGCTGGATGACTCGGTGGAGCAGGGAGATCGAGAGCAGGCTCTTGAGTTAATGGCCCTTCTGACCCGAGATCGAGGAATGTCACAAAGCTTAAGTGATCGGCTTCTGCTGCTGGCTTCAAAGCAAGATGCATGGACCTATGATCAGGCGAGTATTCCGACGGCGAAACTGATCACTCAGACTTATCGGGCGGCGGTACAAGCGGGCTTGCCCCAAGCGACCTATTCTGATGCTGCCTTTGGACTCTTGAGATTTTTATGCGATCAGCGAGAGTTGGCCCTCTTGGAGGCCAAAACTCGAGGGCAGTATCAAGACGGAGGCTTAACTCGGTCGGTTTTTGATGTATCGGGCGGAGCTCGAATTGTGGACCGTTTTGTGTTTAATCAGCTCCGAAACGCTCAAAGAATCTTTGTTTGGCCCACAGAAGGAAAGGGCTGAGAGCGCTTGAAATTCTTGGGTTCTCAGCTAAAAGGTCGAATATGGAGATCACGCAAGAAAGCCTATTAGAAGCATTAAAGACGGTCCGTTTGCCGGCCCAGAAGCAGAGCGTTGTTGAGTCGGGCTTGATCTCTCGACTAGAGATTCAAGAAAAGTCCGTCTTCGTGGAGTATCGCTTGGCTGAAAGAAACTCCATGTTTGAGAAGAGTTTGAGTTTTCAATCGAACAAGGCGTTGAAGGCCCTTGATTCCAGTCTAGAGATTGTCGTCGATTTTGTTGAATCTGCAGGTGACTCGTCTGCAGAGTCTGCGAAGAAGCCGCCGCGCCCAGCGATTGGGAGCATCATTGCCGTGGGTTCAGGAAAGGGGGGCGTAGGAAAGTCTTCTGTGACTGTGAACTTGGCGATGGCTCTCAAGAAATTGAAGTACAGTGTTGGGATTCTGGATTGTGATCTCTATGGTCCTAGCATTCCGACCATGCTCGGGGTGGAGGGAAAGAAGCCGATGATGCTGAATCGAAAGATTCAGCCCATTGAAGCGCATGGCATTAAGCTAATGTCTGCTGGCTTTTTCGTGGAAGAAGACCAGGGTTTGATTTGGCGGGGGCCGATGATTCACAAGCTGATTCAGCAGTTCTATGTCGATGTGGATTGGGAAGGAACCGATGTTTTGTTGGTCGATCTGCCGCCGGGTACGGGCGACGCCCCCCTGTCGTTGAGTCAAACAATGCCTCTCACCGGAAGTGTGCTGGTGACCCTCCCTCAAAAGATTTCTTTGATTGATGTGAAAAGAGCCTATGCCATGTTTCGGCAGGTCAATGTTCCGATCTTGGGATTGATTGAAAATATGTCAGAGTTTGTTTGCCCTGAGTGTGGAACCCACTCAGAGATCTTTTCTCGTGGGGGCTCAACCAACTTTTGTAAAGAGACTGGCGTTCCGTTTCTCGGTGAGATTCCCATTGATCCTCAACTCAGGGAGGCTTGTGATCGGGGCCTACCCTATTTGATCAATCACGAAGGAACGGCCGTGGCAGAGGCCTTTATGAGGGTAGCCGATTCTTTGAGGTCTGTGATTCGAACAGCCGACGAGCTTGAAGAGGCTGTGCAGATTGTTCTATGAGTGCGGGAAAAGATTATTATCAGATTTTGGGGGTCGATCGATCTGCTTCAGAGGCGGAAATCAAGAAGGCCTATAAAAAGCTGGCCAGACAGTATCATCCCGACCTCAACCCCAACAATGCGGAGGCTGAAAAGAGATTTAAGGAAATTTCAGAAGCTTATGCCGTTTTGAGCGACGCCGATAAACGATCGAAGTATGATCGCTTTGGCAGCGGAAATTTTGGCTCAGACTTTTCTCAAGCTTGGGAGAGTGCGAGGCGAGGGGGAGGCTTCGACCCCGGGAGCTTTCAGGACTTTGGTTTCAATCTCGATGATTTGTTTGGAGATATTTTCATGGGGGCCTTTCGAGGCGCTCGTAAGAGCCATCCGAGAGCTCAAGATTTGGAATCCGTTTTGCCCTTAAGTTTTCTAGAAAGTGTGAAGGGGACGGTTAAGAGTTTAAGAACAGAAAGCGGTCTGATTGAAGTGAAAGTCCCTGCGGGAGTGGACTCGGGCTCAAAGATTCGCCTCGCCGGAAAGGGTCGAAACGGCGGAGATCTTTTTCTGGTCTGTGAAGTGAGTCGACACCCTTTTCTGAGAAGAAGTGGAGACGATCTGGAAATGGATTTGCCCATCAGTTTGAAGGAATCGGTTTCGGGCGCGAAGCTGACGGTCCCCACCATTTGGGGAGAAGTCGAGCTAAAGATTCCGGAGTTTTCGTCTAGCGGGACGCGATTGAAGTTGAAAGGCAAGGGGATCAAAAACCCTCGCAGCGGAAAGACGGGCGATCTCATTGTTCGACTTCAACTGATCTTGCCGAAGGCGAAGTCCAAAGAAGCCGATGAGCTTCGACGAGTCTTAGAACCCTTGCCTGAGCAAAGCGATGTTCGTTCTCAGTTGAGGTTGGAGTAGATGCGTTGAGATATACTTTAAAATTGGAAGCACTCGATTTGAAGGTCCGTCTTGGTTGCAGTCGAGAGGAGCAGAGCCTGCCGCAAGATTTGCGAATTCAGGTGGAGCTTCATTTTGAAAAAGAGCCAAAGGCCTGCCGAACAGACCAGATCTCCGACACCATCTGTTATGATGAAATGTCGAAGCAGATTGCCGCTTGTGTAGCAGAGAAGCCCTACCATTTGATTGAGCATTTGGCGTGGGGCGTCTTTCATCGCCTGAAAGCCTCTCTCCCGCCGACATCGAAGATTTGTCTGTCAGTGAGAAAGCTCCATTTACCCATTGAGTTTCAAACGGGGGGAGCTTCTTTTGAAATTTCGGAGCTTGAAGCTTGATCGGCATTGGTCTCGGGTCCAACTTAGGAGACCGCTTAGAGAATTTGCGCCAAGCGATCTGGAAACTCATCTTTAGTTCGGTGATCGAGCCACCGATTCGATTTTCAAGCCTGGTTCAGTCGAAGGCCGTGGTGCCTGATTCGTCGCCCGAGAGCTGGTCTAAGCTAGATTTTCTAAATGCAGTGGTGATCGCCCAGACTTCGCTCGGGCCAAGAGATCTCTTGAAAGCTTTACTAAAAGTTGAAGCAGAGATGGGAAGGATTCGACGAGAGAAGTGGGCGCCACGAGTGGTCGACTTAGATCTCTTGTTTTATGACAACGAGAAAATTCAAGAGTCTGACCTTTGCTTGCCGCATCCGGCCTGGTCTGAGAGAGCCTTCGTTTTGGAACCCCTCAGGGAGTTGGGCTGGGAGCCGGCTCAACAGAGACCCTCCATGAAGGCTTGTCAGAGACTTCCAAAAAAGCTTCTGCCTTGTGAGCTGGTCGGAGTTGTGAATCTCACTCCCGATTCTTTTTCCGACGGGGGCCAGTTCGAAAGGCCAGATCAGGTGATCGATCGAGTGGAGACTCTGGTTCAAGAGGGGGCCGGTGTGATTGATCTGGGCGCTGAGAGTACTCGCCCTGGAGCTCAAGCCTTGAGCGACGAAGAGGAGTACTCGCGACTCGAGAGCATTTTGGGGGCTTTGGTAGAGAGCAAGTCTCAGTATCCGTGGCTCAGGTGGAGTCTTGACTCCAGAAAGTCGGAAGTTTGGAAGAGAGCCAATGAGCTGTTTCCATTCAATCTCTGCAATGATGTCAGCGGGGGAGAGGACCTAGAGCTCCTTAGATTGGCGGCTGAAAGGGACTGTCCAGTCGTTTTGATGCATCATCTTGGGATTCCGGTAGATCGTCGCCGGCAACTGGATGCGAGCCGATCTGCAGTGGATCAAGTCTTGGAGTGGGGGGTTCAGAAGAGGGATAGCTTAAGGCAGCAGTTTAAGAATCTGCGCTTGATTTTTGATCCTGGCATCGGGTTCGGAAAGTCTGCCGAGCAATCTGTTGAGTTGATTCAGTCGATTCGCAAGTTTCAGAGTCTAGAGATGCCCCTCTTTGTCGGACACTCAAGAAAATCCTTTTTAAATCTTATCAGCCATCAAGACTTCGCCAGCCGAGACCTTGAGTCGGCGGTGATTTCTGGATTCCTTGCCAAAGAAGGAGCGAGCTATCTGCGAGTGCATACCCCAGGCTTCAGCCAAAGAGCCATTGAAACTCAATTCTTGTTTTCGGCGCGCCAGTTGTGAGGTTCCGCGTCCGCGTAGATGCGATCGATGATTCTCTTTTTGTGATAGCCTTGAAACAAGTCAGAAGCCTCACTCAAAGCTTCCGCTCGATTTTGAGGTCGTGAGGCCGAAACAAAACGCGGGTCGCGATACACAATATAGAGAGGGAAGCTTTTCGTTAGGGGTTTTCCGGTTTCAAATGTTCGACTCAAGAGCCCCGTCGAACTCGATCGAAAGTAGGGGATGTTTTCCTTCTTTAGGCGGTCTTCGAGATCGTCGGCATAACGAATGCTCTCTTCTGCTTCATCTGAATGAAGTTCTAGTAAGAGGCGATAAGGTTTCTGCTCGACAATGCGGCGGGCCCAGGGGTTTTTAGAGGCCCGAAGTCGAGTCTGAAGCCAATAGTCGTCTACTTCCAGATAGGCTTTGATATCATGAGGGACCTTAGTTTGCTCTTCGTCGGTTTGTAAGAACTGATAGAGCATTTCATCGTAAACGACTGCTTTGTGATGAAGGTAAACCATCAGATACATATGATAACGAGACAGAAGAAAATCTTCGATGGCGTAGAGGGCGCGCGAGTCTATGGCAAGATGAAGCTGGTCTTGGTTTTCATGAAGCAGCAAATTAGAAAAGATCCAGTCTTGGTCGTAGTTTCCGTAGGTGGTTCCGCAATGAAGACTGTCTCTCTTCATATAGTCCATTCGATCGACATCGATCTCACCCGAGATCAAAGATGAGACGGCCGGCAAAACACTCTGCTGAGAGCGGCCAACGCTGAAGAAGCCGGGGCAAAGGTCTTGGCCTTGAACCACAGACGCGATGGCAAGCGGCATTTCCTTGCCAAAAATGCCTTCAATTAAGGGAGTGAGTGAAGAGCGCAGGAGGATCGCGCGAGAGTAGTCTTCGTGCGAAGCCTTACCGCTACCTTCGGTGATCAATGCTTTAGAGGGCATGGCTTGCTCGATGGCATGCGAAAGGGGGCCATGTCCGACATCGTGAAGCAGGGCAGATAGGCGCAGAACGCTCCAGATTCGCTTCATTTCTTCAGGGGAGTTCCACTCAAAGTCTTCAAAGAGGTTTCGGAAGGCCAGCCCCGCCATATGAAAGGCCCCTAGAGAGTGTGAATAGCGGTTGTGAGTAGCCCCAGGAAAGGCGAGTTCAGCAAAACCCATTTGCTTAATGCCCCGAAGCCTCTGAAAGTAGGGCGAATCAATGATTCTGATCTCGTCTCGATCAGCCCGAATGGCCCCATGTATTGGGCATCGAATTTCGATGGGTAGGCGTCTCACGACAAGCTTTTAGCAGCCTTGGGGCTGGGGCACAAGGGGGGGACTGTCGCTAAAGGCCCATCTGCTTCGGCGGCTGCGTCGCTGCGCTTCTCGAGTGGCATCTAAACCACACTGCGATGCTCTCTCCTTGCCTTCTCGCATCTGGACCCTTATCGCCAGTCCCCAGAAAGCGCCAAAGGCTCATCTGCTTCGGCGGCTGCGTCGCTGCGCTTCTCGAGTGGCATCTAAACCACACT
>REDG01000063.1 GCA_007693605.1 Bradymonadales bacterium | reverse complement strand
GACCTTCTGCTTCTCACGCAGTGTTCCAATGTCAACGCGTTAGCTAACTAGCCCAGCTAAGGGCCCATCTACTTCGGCGGCTGCGTCGCTGCGCTTCTCGAGTGGCATTTTAACCACACTGCGATGCTCGCTTCTTGCCTTCTCGCATCTGGACCCTTATCGCCACTCCCATGGATTGCTAGGGCCCATCCAACTCTATGAGCCCTCCCAGGGAATGAGTTCCTTCGTGTACTGGTTGATGGTCCAGCGCTGAGTCCGAAAGGGCGGTCTTCGAAACTCCAAGACAAAATCCCCCCTTAGTCTTTTAAAGACCTTGATTTCGATTTCTTCGGGCCGAAGATCCTCCACCGGAAAGCTTGGATAGATGCTACCTTCCTCTGCCTTTAGAATCTCTGACTTGAGATAGTTGGCGGTCATCTGATCAGACCAAAATCCAATCGGAGAAGCCAAGATAAACAGAATCAGCACGCAGCCCCCGGCTTGCAGCAGGCCGCTGAGAGTTTTCTTTATCATATCCGAGCTGATTTAAGTTCGAAAATGGTCGAAAGCAACCACATTTGTGTTGTCGTGTCGATCGCTTAAAAACGAGATAAGACTTCGAAAGACTCGAGAGTCCATCAAAAGACTGGCATGCCCCAAAGGCACAATGCGATTAATGGCTCCCTTCAAAAAGCAACTCGCCGGTGGGCAAAGCGTATCTCCTTGCGCGGCAAGCGATACGATACGAGTCTTTTGTGGCTCACCCCCTGTTTCTTGTAGCTCCTGAAGCAGGCTTGAGTTGGGGAGCATCTGCCAAACTCCCTTTGAAACCAGACCAAACAGGGCTACTCCGAAGCCTGCAGCATAAGTGCCTCGAAAGGGAGTTCCAAGGGTGACCAGATTTCGAATCAGCCGATGACCCCCAAGTTTTCGAATATAGTAGAGGGCGATCAATCCCCCCATACTATGAGCCACGATATCAATTTTTTTGAATCCAAATCGTTTGGAGTAATCATCCATAATTCGTTCGATCTCAAACAACAGAGTCTCGGCTGACTCTCGAATATCTCGAATGTTCACGAGCCCTAAATCAATCAAAAATACATTTCGCCCGTTTTCTTGTAGATAAAGATCAAGTGGGCGCAAAACTGAAGAGCTGCCCAAAAAGCCCTGCAACAAGACTACCGGAGGTTCAGTTGACTCTTTAGAAAAATGAAATTCCCGATGACTTTTCAGACTCAAGTTATAACGAAAGTAGCGAAAGGTGTTCAGAGCATCAAAGCCCACATCTCGCACAAAAGATCGTAGGCGATGAAAACCACTCGGAGGGTTGATCCGACGCAAGGGCTTCCTCTTTTTCCTGGAACTAAGGGTCTTCATTTTGAACACCCTCATTTTATCAGACGACCTCTTGCCGCCTAGCATTCTTTGATAAGGGCCTGAAAAACCTGAGTTTTAAGGTCGATTGGAACAACCTAAAAGGACTGCAGCTTGCGAATAAAACAAAATGAGTCTCTCAACGAGAGTGAATGCTACTTCTTAACTTTGGTTGTTTCGAGGTCTTCAGACGGAGGTAAAAGCTCGCCGGATTGTTCTTGGCGCATATTCTCTTCGAAGGCGTCCCAGGTGGTGTTGTTTCCTGACTGTACTCCAGAAAATCGTAGCGCGAAATCATGGGGATTCGAAGACTGTCGAAGTGCCTCTTCATAAGAGATCAAGTCCCCTGAAACCAGCTGCATCAAAGACTGATCGAAGGTTTGCATTCCGTAAGAAGTATAACTCTCAGAGATCGTTTGATGAATCTCTTTGGTTCTCATTGGATCTTCGATGAGCTCCCGAACTCTCGCGTTGTTTACGAGAATCTCTAATGCGGGCACTCTGCCTTCGCCGGCCTTTTTTGGCACCAGCCTTTGAGAAATTACGGCCTTTATGACGGACGCCAGCTGCAGTCTTACCTGCGTTTGTTGATAAGGAGGAAAGGCAGAAATGATTCGGCTGATCGTTTCGACCGCATCGGTAGTGTGAAGAGTGCTCAAGACAAGATGTCCGGTTTCAGCGGCTGAGAGAGCAGTTTCAATGGTTTCGGCGTCACGCATCTCTCCGACTAGAATGACATCCGGATCTTGACGAAGCGCTGCTCGCAAAGCCAAATGAAAGGCCTGAGTATCAACCCCAACCTCTCGCTGGTTGATGATGGAGTTTCGATCCTTCAACAGATATTCGATTGGCTCTTCGATGGTCACGATGTGGCAGGCTCTCTTTTCGTTGATATGGTCAACCATCGCAGCCAGAGAGGTAGACTTGCCGCTGCCTGTGGCGCCCGTGACAAGAATAAGGCCTCTTTCATTCAAGGCAATTTTCTCAAGAATTTCTGGCAGGTGAAGCTCCTGAATCGTTTTTACTAAATAAGGAATCACGCGAAGGACCATTCCGTTGACGCCTCGCTGCTGAAAAAGATTCACCCGAAAACGACCCAAGCCAGGCACACCGTATGCCAAATCAACCTCGTTGAACTCCTGAAAGCGGAGCCGTTGCTGCGGGTTGAGCATCGCCTGCGAAATCTTCGAAATTTGTTCGGGCGTCATCCGAGGGGCATTGTTTAAGGCGACCAGCGATCCATCAATTCTAAATGTGGGCGGCAAGCCGGCCTTGATGTGGATATCCGAGGCGTTCGCCTTAATCGCAATTTTCAAAATATCGTTGAGTTCCATCTGAAACCTTATTCTACCAGTGATTTGAAATGATGCGCCGACCCAAGTCCGCAAATTTTTCATTGGTGTTATCGCGCTGAGCAAGTTTTTGGTGCTTCGCTGCCTTTCATCCAAGCTGGTACCATAGGAATATGGCCAACGATCACGATCAGCTCCAGATTCCTGAAACATTACCTCTTTTGCCCGTTCGGGATGTGGTGATTTATCCCTATATGATTCTCCCTCTTTTTGTAGGGCGCACTTCATCCATCAATGCGGTGAATGAGGCTTTAAACAAGGATCGACTCCTTTTCTTGGCCGCTCAGAAGGATACCGAAGAGGAAAACCCAACGGCTGATAATATTCACCCCATTGGTTGCGTGGGGATGATCATGCGAATGAACAAACTGCCCGAAGACGGGAAGATAAAAATTCTTGTGCAAGGTCTGCTCAAGGGCCGCATTAAAGATTTCAAGGGGGAGCACCCACACTTTTCCGTAAGTATTGATCGAATTACAGACGACCCTTGGGAAGAGAGATCTTTAGAGGCCGAAGCTCTCATTCGAAATGTGAAAGCCCTTCTTGAGAGAGTCATTTCAATGGGGAAAGTTTTGTCGCCAGATATTCTGGTCGTTCTGGATGAAATTGCAGACCCCGGTCGGCTGGCGGATCTGGTGGCGAGCAATCTCGGCCTCAAAACGCAAGAAAGTCAGTCGATTCTGGAGTCGACCGATCCTATCGATAGACTAAGAAAAGTTCATGATGCCCTCACGCGCGAGATTGAAGTTTTAGAAATGCAATCGAGAATTCAATCTCAGGCCAAAGATGAGATGAGCCGAACGCAGCGAGAATACTTTCTTCGCGAACAAATGAGAGCGATACGATCAGAACTAGGTGACTCTGATTCCAAAATTGAAGAGGTCGAAGAGTTGCGGTCTCGAATTGTTGCCTCCAAAATGTCTGAGGATGCCGAAAGAGAGGCTCTTAAGCAGCTGAAACGGTTAGAAAATATGCACAACGATTCGGCAGAAGCTTCGATTATTCGAACCTACCTTGATTGGATGGTAGAAATTCCGTGGAGCAAAAGCTCAAAAGACAAGCTAGACCTCGATGACTCCAAACGAGTCTTAGATGAAGATCATTTTGATCTGGAGAAGATTAAAGACAGGATTCTTGACCATCTCGGTGTTTGTAAACTTAAGAAGTCTATCAAGGGCCCGATTCTTTGCTTTGTCGGACCTCCGGGTGTCGGAAAAACTTCTTTGGGCAAGAGCATCGCTCGCGCCATGGGCCGAAAGTTTATTCGTATGAGTATGGGCGGCATCAAAGATGAATCAGAGATTCGAGGCCACCGTCGAACCTATGTCGGAGCCATGCCGGGTCGGGTGATTCAGGGACTAAAAATCGCTCAGACGAACAATCCGGTATTTGTTCTCGATGAGATTGACAAGTTGGGTTCAGACTATCGAGGTGACCCAGCATCTGCTCTCTTAGAGGTGCTCGACCCAGAGCAAAACAATAGCTTTCGAGATCATTATGTGAACTTGCCGGTTGATCTCTCGAATGTGATGTTTATCTGCACCGCCAACAGCCTAGACACGATACCCGGGCCACTTCGCGATCGAATGGAAGTGATTCGGCTGAGTGGCTATACTATGGAAGACAAGCTGCAGATCGCAAAGAAGTTTCTAATTCCCAAGCAACGAAAAGAAAACGGCTTAGATGAGGGGGATGTTTCCATCGGAGATGCCGCTATTAGACTGATTATTCAATCTTATACTCGAGAAGCAGGGCTTCGAAATTTTGAAAGAGAAATTGCGTCGATCTGTCGAAAAGTTGCAAGAAAGAAGGCCTCAGAAGAAGTGAACTTCAAGCCAAGAAAGATTGGGCCAAAGCAGGTCGTTCAAATGCTAGGGCCTGAGAAAGTGATACCCGATCCTTTGCGCCAAGAAGATCAGGTGGGTGTCGTTACGGGACTTGCTTGGACCGAGACCGGGGGCGAGACCCTGATCATGGAGGCCTCTTATGTGCCGGGGAAAGGGAATCTGAACCTCACCGGCTCTCTTGGAGATGTGATGAAGGAGTCGGCTCAAGCGGCCATCTCTTATGTGAAAACTCAAGCTGAGCGATTGCATCTGCCAAAGAATTTTTTCTCAGAGAATGATATTCATATTCACTTCCCCTCTGGAGCTGTTCCGAAAGATGGACCGTCAGCAGGACTTGCAATTTGTACAGCCTTGATTTCTCTGGTGACTGGAATTCCGGTCAGTCGGAAAGTGGCGATGACAGGTGAGATCACTCTCTTGGGTCGAGCGCTTCCGGTGGGAGGAATCAAAGAGAAGGTGTTGGCAGCTGTTCGACAAGATGTCTTTGAATTGGTTTTGCCTCGATTTAACGAGAAAGACCTCGTGGATATTCCGAAACATGTTCGCTCAAAGCTGAACATTCATTTGGTTGAACACATTGATGAGGTTTTAGACATTGGTCTCATTCGGTCTTTAGAGTCGACCGGATCGCGCAAGAAAAGCCGACCTCGATCGGGGGGGTCTAGATTGCACACTCAACCCCCAGTCCACTAAGGGACTGGCGCTAAGGGCCCATCTACTTCGGCGGCTGCGTCGCTGCGCTTCTCGAGTGGCATCACAACCACACTGCGATGCTCGCTTCTTGCCTTCTCGCATCTGGACCCTTATCGCCAGTCCCCATGAAGCGCTAAGGGCCCATCTACTTCGGCGGTCCCCAGCGGATGTCTCGAAATAATCATGCCCATGAGTCTGCGGGGAGTTTGCTAGTGGAGGCGGCTTCATTGGAAGGGATTTGGCTTTGGAGTCCCTCAAAGCTTTGCTAGGTTAGAGGCATGTCGAATTCTGTAAACGAAATTCGAGAGAAGTTTCTGTCCTATTTTGAATCAAAGGGGCATCAGAGGCAGCGATCTTCTCCCCTCATTCCAAGTCAAGACCCGACTCTCTTGTTTACCAACGCCGGAATGGTTCAATTCAAAGACTATTTTACGGGTAAAGAGACTGCCGAGTTTAGTCGAGTCACCACCTGCCAAAAATGTGTCCGTGCTGGGGGCAAGCACAATGACTTAGAGAGCGTGGGCTTTACCAAGCGCCATCACACCTTCTTTGAAATGCTGGGGAATTTTTCCTTTGGCGACTATTTTAAGAAAGAGGCCATCGAGTTTGCCTGGGAGTTTCTCACAGAAGTTTTGAAGCTGCCCAAAGATCGGCTTTGGGCCTCGGTCTTCGAAGAAGATGACGAAGCTTTTGAGCTTTGGCAAAAGACAGTAGGGCTGCCAAAAGATCGAGTGGTTCGAATGGGGTTAGAAGACAATTTCTGGGCGATGGGAGAAACCGGCCCCTGCGGACCCTGTTCTGAGATTTATTTCGATCGGGGCCCCGATTTTGGCAAACCCGGAGAAAGTATCTTTGATGGCGGTGAGCGATATTTAGAAGTTTGGAATCTTGTCTTTATGCAATACGAGAGCTTTTCGGATGGCAGCCGAAAGCCTCTGCCTAAGCCGTCGGTAGATACAGGAATGGGGCTAGAGCGGCTTGCCAGCATTCTTCAAGATTGTGCCAGTAACTACGAAATTGACTCGATGAATTCGATACTCTCAGGCTTTGAAAGATCTCTTGCTGTGTCGAGGCAAGACTCTGCTGCTACTGAGACGGCTCTTCGAGTTTTGACGGATCATATTCGATCGGTAAGTTTTTTGATCTCAGATGGCGTCCAACCGAGTAATGAGGGGCGAGGCTATGTGCTTCGAAGGATTTTAAGACGGGCCGTTCGTTATGGTCGGAGTCTCGGACAGACAAAGCCCTTCTTTCACCACGGCGTAAAAGCTTTGGTGAAAGAAATGGGAGACGCCTATCCAGAGTTGAAGCAGAACAGATCGGCGATCGAAAAGATTATTTTTCACGAAGAAGAGAAGTTTTTTGAGACCCTAGATTCCGGACTAAAGCTTCTTGAAGAGCACACACAGAATTTGCCGAAATCAGGAGTCTTGTCTGGGGAGCTTGCTTTCCAGCTTTATGACACTTATGGCTTTCCTCTCGATCTGACAGAGAGCATTCTTCGAGAGAAGTCCTTGAGTCTTGATCAAGAAGCTTTTGACCGGGCCTTAGAGCGCCAGCGGGAGAGAAGCCGCGCGTCTTGGAAAGGGGCGGCACAAGAACAAAACGCCCAGCTCTACCAAGCACTTGCCCAGCGAGGGCTCCAGACTAAATTCACTGGCTACCAGAGCCTTGAAGAAGACGCCCAAGTTCTCAGTCTGATTCAGGACGGGAAGGAGCTTGAGAGTTTGAACTCAGAAGGTCTGGTTCAGCTCGTGATCGATCGCTCTCCTTTTTATGCGGAATCTGGGGGTCAAGTGGGAGATCGAGGTCTTCTCCGCTCAGCATCGGCCCTCTTTGAAGTAGAGGACTGCTTAAAGCCTGCTGAGAACTATGCTGTCTTGGTGGGCCGTTTGCGAGAGGGCGTTCTCAGGCGAGGGGATGCCGTCAAAGCGACGGTTGATCGAGAAACCAGAATGAGAACCAGAATTCATCACACGATGACGCATGTTCTACATGCGGGCTTGCACCGCATTTTGGGGGATCATGTGAAACAGGCGGGTAGTCTGGTTTGTGCGGATTATCTTCGATTTGATTTCTCTCACTTTAAGGCTTTGAGCAAAGAAGAGCTTCTGCAGCTGGAAGAGTTTTGTAATCAAAGAATTCGAGAAAATCCTAAACTTGAAATCCGAGAAGAGAAAATCGAAGACGCGCTGGCTTCGGGGGCAAAGGCCTTTTTTGAAGACAAGTATTCTTCGGTTGTTCGCGTTTTGAGAATTGGAGACTTTTCAATTGAGCTGTGTGGGGGCACTCATGCAGAAAGTCTGGCGGAGGCTGGGCTTTTTAAGATCGTTCAAGAATCGAGTGTCGCGTCAGGAGTGCGGCGAATTGTCGCGGTTACAGGGCAGGCGGCTCTCGATCATATTCAAGCAGAAGAGAAGCTTTTGGAAGATCTAGCCGAAAAGCTAAAAGCTCCAAAGAAAGAGCTGCTTCTTCGAGTTGAGAAGCTATTGAAAGAGCGAGCAGAACTTCAGAAGAAGCTTCAGCAAAGATCTCACGAGGGTCAATCGAAAGACTGGAAGTCTTTGATGCATGAGATTCAGTCTCGTTCGGTGATTCTTGATATTCTTGAAGTGGATTCGGCAAAGGAGCTTCGAGAGTTTGCCGATGACTATCTGAACAGAATGAAAGAGGGTCTTGTCGTTTTGGGCTTTAAGAAAGATGGAAAAGCCAGCGTGATTGTGAATGTTTCGAAATCTCTCGCTTCTCAGTTTGAGATGAAGAAGTTTGTAGATCGATTAGGAAAGCTACTGGATGGCAAGGGGGGCGGCAGGCCAGACTTTGCCCAAGTCGGGGGACAAAATACAGACGCCTTGACCAAAGAGAATCTACTGCAACAAATCGAAGAGCACCTCAAGGCATTGCCTCCGGGCTAATGCTTTCGGGCGTTAGACCAATTTCAAATAGGCTTTGGCAGAGGGATTTGAGGGTTCGATCTTCAGAGCTTTCGACCAGGCCTTTTTTGCTTCTTTGGGTTGATTGAGAGCGTAATGAGTGACCCCCAGAGAGACCCAGAAGGGCGCGTAGTTAGAAGCCTTTCGTTTTAACTTTCTGAAAACCTCTAGAGCCTTGTCTTTCTTTCCAAGCTCACGAAGTGAAGTCGCCAACTTCGTTTGAACATCCAAGTAGTCCGGGCAGAGATCCACGGCAGACTCGTAGGCCCCGACTGCCGCCTTGTACTCCCCTACTCCCGAGTAAAGATTTCCGATTTCAGCATAGAGATTAGCAATCTTCGACATCAAAAGCGGGTCCATCGCCCCACGGCCTGCTTTGCCGTAGGCTTTAAGCTTTGCGTAAATCTCTTTCGACTTCTTTTGGAATCCTAAGTTGTTATACAAGACCGATAGGTTGAGGGCGGCCTCCATATAATTGGGGTTGATCTTTAAAGCCTTCTGAAAACTAAACTCAGCGGCCTTAAAATCTCCAGACTCTGCGTAGGTGAGGCCCAGATGGTTGTATACATCGGCCAGTTTGTGCTCCTTGAGAATCTCAAGAAAGATCTTCTCTGCCTTTTTGTATTCACCGGCTCGAATAAAGTCTTTTCCGATTTGGATCTGGCCTTGATATTCTGAGGGAGCTTTCTTAACCGCTTTCATGGCTGTATCATAGACTGGAATTGAGATGCAGGAAATGTTTCTCGAAACATTTTCCTGGCTCTTTCCGCCTCTTCAGTCTCTCCAGCGCGTCGAAGGCTGCGGACGCGTCTTGCCAGCGCTTCCTCTCCCCTTGGATGGTCTGGGAAGATCTCGAAAACCTCTTGGTAGCGAGTGGCGGCTGCAGCAAAATTCCCCTGTCGCTCGTAGAATCGTGCAATCGAAAACCCCTTTTCGGCGAGCTGGTTTTGAGCTCGCTGAATATGAGGAATCGCTTCTTCAGCGTAGGGGCTGTCAGGGAATTCCACCAAGAGCCGGCTAAAAACATCCAAAACTCTTTCGGCACTTCGTGAATCTCTTTGGGGGTTAGAGGGCATTTGCCGAACATGAGACAAGCCAAGTCGATAGATCGCAAAGGGGATCTCGGGTCGGCCCGGATAGGTTCGAATAAAATCCTCATAGGCAGAGGCGGCTGCTTTCCATGAGCTTTGGCGAAAATAACTGTCTGCAATTCTTAAGTCTGCCTCGACCAACAAGGCGCTCTCTTGAAACTCCGTTTTGATTCGAAAGAGTTGGGTTCTGGCTTCCTCAAAAAAGCGAGCTTCCATCAGGCGATCGGCTTCTTCTAGAGTGCCATCGGCTGTATCCAGTCGCTTTGTGGTTGTAGCGCAACCGAAGCTTAAAAAGAGCGCGAGAGCGATTAAGAGATATGACGGCAATTTCATGGCCCCACTTTAAGGCAGAAGGTGGCGTCCGACAAAGTAGATCTCCTTAGATTCTTTGTGGGTGGAGGGGGGCTTGTAAAGTTTCGCCAATTTGAAGGCCTTTTCCCAGGATTTGGCGGTTTCTACGCTGTCTGGCGACTGAAAGAGCTTCACCACGAAATGACCGCCTACTTTGAGCTGGGCCTGAGCAATATCGAAGGCCCGATTCACCAACTCAAGCGATCTAGCCGAATCGACAAGTTTTGGGCCTGAAGTGAGAGGCGCTAAGTCGCTGACAACGCAGTCAAACTGCAGCGCCGCCAATTTCTTGGGCAGGGGCTCAAAGATCGACTGCTGAAAAAACAAAAAATCACAGCCCCTCTTTTTGATCTTCGCTTTCGCTGTGATTGAGAGGTCTCTCTCATCCAGGGCTACCAAAAGACCTGTCTTTCCAATAAGTTCGACCAAATACTCCGTCCAGCTGCCTGGCGAGGCCCCCAGGTCAAGCACTCGATTTCCTCTTGAAATGAGCTTGTATTTCTCTTGAATGTTCTTGAGCTTATAAACGCTTCGGGCAGAGTACTTTTCTCGCTTTGCTTTGTAGAAATAAAAGTCTTTAACATGGGTCTTCTTCACGCCACTTCTATACCTGAATCCCTCTACCTGCACTACCCCTTATGTCAGCATGTCTGTTCATATTGTGACTTTAATGTCTACCGTTCCAAGAACCACCCCGACTTCAATGCTCGATGGATAGAGAAGTTCGAAGCTCATTTGAAAAAATGGCTGCCAGAGTCTTCCAAAGCGCCCTTGCGTACTCTGTATCTGGGAGGGGGCACTCCCTCTCTGTTAAGGCCGACGGAGCTTCATGATCTGTCCAAAAAGTTACAGACCTTTTATGACCTTGAGAATCTAGAGGAGTGGACTGTCGAGGCAAATCCTGAGTCTTTGAACCAAGACTTTCTGCAAAGCTTCAAAAATCTGGGAGGGAGTCGGGTGAGTTTGGGCGTTCAAAGCTTTCGTGCGAACATTTTGAAAAGGCTCGAACGACTTGCCACTTGCTCGCATATCGAGTCCGGGCTCTCAAAAGTGAAGGACTTGGGCCTACAGCTCAATATCGATCTCATGTTTGGCTTGCCCGATCAGGGGCTCAAAGATTTTTCTGACGACCTTGAAATGGCACTTCAATTCGATCCAGATCATCTGTCTGTTTATCTTTTGACCCTCCAGCCGGGTCACCCTTGGCTCAAATCAAAGTTTTTGCAGAAGCGCTGGGCAAGTGAAACCCTGGTAGAAGAAATGTATCAGCATCTGTGTGCTCGAACCTCAGAAGCCGGATTTTTACATTATGAGGTTTCTAATTTCGCCAAGCCTGGGCGAGAGAGTCTGCACAACAAAAACTATTGGGATCCTTCATCCTCTTATCTCGCTCTCGGCCCGGGGGCCCATGCTTATTGGCGAGAAAATGATCGTCCCGTGCGATCTTGGAATTGCCGCTCCATTTCAGACTGGCTTTCTTCTGAGGATGGTGTGGACGAGAGAGAAAATCTCGATGAAGAGCAGCAAAAACTAGAGAGCTTGTATTTGAACTTTAGAACCAGATCTTGGTTGAAAGTTGATGCGGCCTGGCCCCAAGCCTTGCTCCAAGAGATGGAGCGGGAGCAACTCATTGAGCGTCGAGACGATGAGATTCGCATGACCGAAGGGCGATGGATTTTGATCGACGCGGTTGTGGGGCGTCTGGTGCGGAGCGTCTAAGGGGATTGTCACCAAACTCTCAATTCGGGAGTGTCGCTAAGGATCTTTTTGTTGGATTCTAGCTCCTCTGAGGCCGTACAATGGAGGAGAGTATGCCTGATTCGAAAGACCCGAAAGATCGCTCCTCGGAGCTTGCCGACCATTTGATTCAAGAGGCCCTTGAAAACCTTGATGAAAGGGAAGAGGTTGGCGCCATTCAGTCGGCTTCTAATCAAAAGACAGACAACAAAGAGGTCGCCAAGATCGACTTGCAGCAGTTTGTGCCGAAAGAGGCCTATATGAGGCTGGCCGCTGACTTCGATAATTTTCGTAAGCGGGCGTTGAAGGAGAGATCCGAATGGGAACGCTTGGGCAAAGAAAAGGCTTTAAGGGGCGCTTTGGACTTGATTGATCATCTCGCCATCGGTTTGGCCCAGGCCAAAGACGACTCTAGCCCTCTTGCAACGGGTATGCAGATGGTTCTCTCGCAAGCGGAGACTTGGTTGCAGACGGAGGGTCTGGAGAAAGTTCCGGCGGTTGGAGAGGTCTTTGACCCGAACCTGCATGAGGCGGTTGCTCAGGTGGTCGATTCCTCTAAGAAGGAAGGGCAGATTATTGAGGAAGTGAAAAGAGGCTATCGCTGGAAGGATCGATTATTGCGACCGGCAAGTGTGGTCGTGGTCAAGGCGTCATCGGACGAGAAGGACTGAATGAAGTGGGCGTGACCATTGGAATTGATTTAGGGACGACGAACTCCTGCGTGTCGGTGATGGAGGCGGGCAACCCTGTTGTGATTCCAAATTCAGAAGGTTCGAGAACGACGCCTTCTATGGTGGCCTTTACGAAGTCAGGAGAACGGCTGGTCGGACAAATTGCAAAACGACAGGCGGTGACCAATCATCGAAGAACCGTTTTTGCCGTCAAGCGACTGATCGGACGAAAGTTCGAAGAAGAAGCCGTCCAGAAAGCCAAAGAGGTCAGTCCTTACGAGATTGTCGCGGCAGATAACGGAGATGCTTGGGTCAAAGTAGAAGACAAGAGCTTCGCTCCGAGTGAAATTTCGTCTTTTGTTCTGCGAAAAATGAAGGAAGTTGCCGAGGAGTATTTGGGGCAAGAAGTCTCAGAGGCGGTGATCACAGTGCCCGCCTACTTTAACGACGCACAAAGACAGGCGACGAAGGATGCCGGAAAAATCGCGGGCCTTGATGTGAAGCGAATCATTAACGAGCCCACGGCCGCGGCTCTCGCCTACGGGCGCGAGGCGGCGGGGGTTGAGAAGCTGGCCGTCTTCGATTTGGGCGGAGGAACTTTCGATATTTCCATTTTAGAGTTGAGCGAGGGCGTTTACGAAGTGAAGTCCACCAATGGCGACACTTTTTTGGGAGGAGAAGACTTTGACCTTCGCATCATGAATTTCTTGATCGACGAGTTTAACAAGCAAGAGGGCATTGACCTTAAGAAAGACCCCCTGGCTTTGCAGCGAGTAAAAGAGGCTGCCGAGAAAGCAAAGCACGAACTCTCATCTTCAGATCAAACCCAGATTGAGCTTCCGTTTATCACTTCGAAGGAGGGGGCTCCCAAGCACTTAAAAGTGAAAATGAGCCGCTCTCAACTTAATGAAATCTGTCGCGATCTCGTAGATCGCTTGGCCCAACCTTGTGAGCAAGCCTTAGCAGATGCCGGAGTTTCGGCAGATCAACTCTCAAAGGTTTTGATGGTGGGTGGAATGACCCGGATGCCTGCCGTTCAGGAAAAGGTGAAACAAATTTTTGGGAAGGCCGGAGATGTTTCATTGAACCCTGACGAGGTCGTGGCCATTGGTGCCAGCGTGCAGGGTGGAATCTTGTCTGGGGAGGTGTCTGATGTTGTGCTTTTGGATGTCACCCCTCTTTCTTTAGGAGTCGAAACGGCTGGAGGAGTTTTCACTCGCATTATCGACAGAAACACCACCATTCCCACGAAGAAGTCGAAGGTGTTCACGACCGCTCAAGAGAATCAGAGTTTTGTGAGTGTTCATGTTTTGCAAGGCGAGAGAGATTTGGCGGATCACAACCAGAGCTTGGCCAGGTTTGAGCTGACGGATATTCCGCCTGCACCTCGGGGAGTTCCTCAGATCGAAGTGACCTTTTCTATCGACTCGAATGGGATCGTTCATGTGAAGGCGGCCGACTTGGGTACCAAAAGAGAGCAGGCCATCAAGGTCACAAGCTCGAGCGGTTTGACCGAAAGTCAGATTCAGTCCATCATTCAAGAGGCTGAAAAATATGCTTCAGACGATGCGATCGCGAAGCAGCTTTTAGAGCTTAGAAATGAGCTAGAGAGCCTCATCTTTACCTCAGAAAAGTCTATCAATGAGTTTCAAAACGAGCTAACTTCTGAGCTTGTAGAGTTGGTTTCTCATGCGGTGGCAAAAGCGAAAAAAGCCCTGGATTCAACAGAAGTCTCAGAGTTGGAGTCGGCTAAGTCTGAACTTAACGATGCCGCTCACGAGATGGCTGAGAAGCTTTACGGTCAGACCGCGCAGGGCGACGAATCTTCTTAGTTTTGCATTACTCTTTGGCATTTTGATCGTCGGGGCTTGCGTTCGGCCCGGTATGGATCGGCCTGCGGCCGGTGTTCCGGAGCGACCCCAATCTGACAGTCCATTGGAGTCTTTGAGACAGGGGCTCCTGTATATTCGGCAAAATCCAACGGAGAGAGAAGACGAAAGAATTCAGCGCTTCTTGTGGCTCGATCAGTGGGCGAAGCTTTTGCAAGACAACGGTCGCATGACTTCTGGCTTGGGGACTGAGTTCTCTCAAGACCTGACAAACTTTGTACAGAATCCACCGCTTTCGCGTCGATCCCTTGAGAGGATTGTGTCTCGGGCCGAAACTCGTTTGGGCCGAAATGTGGCCTACTATCAACTTTATTTGACGGGGCTGCGAACGGGAGCGGTGCAAGACGGCATGCGTTGGCTGGAGTTTGTTGAGCCGGACGGAGTCACCGATCTGGCAGAGCGGGCGCGAGAGCTTTTGGACATGCGGCAGGTGGGTGAGTTGAGGGCTTCAAGAAAAATTGGAGTGCTTCTGCCCCTTTCGGGAGATTTGGCGAGCTTTGGAGAAGAAGTTTTTACGGCCATTCAGATTGTCAGCGAGTTGGATTACACGCGAGGAGTTGAGTTTGTCGTTCATGATACGGGGGCTTCGGATGCCCAGTTGTTAGAGGCTTTTCAGCGCTTAGTTCTAGACGAATCGGTAACGGCATTGATCGGCCCACTGAGCAATCGGGCTAGCGAGTATGTTTTCGAAAGATCTCAAATCATGCGGGTGCCGACAATTTCCTTGGCTCCTCGCGAGGATTTGAACTTTTTCGGAAACTATAATTTCAGATCCACCTTAACTCTGACAGATCAGATACGAAGCCTGGGCGCATTTTTGCGCCGGCAATTGAGAGTGAGTCGAATAGGAGTTTTGTTTCCTGATTCTTCTTATGGTTGGGATGCCGCAAAGATTGCCCAAGAGGAGTTTCCCAAATTTGGCCTTCAAGTGACAGAGGTGGGGATTTACCCCGAAGGCGCAACGGACTTTAAAGAGCCCCTGCAAAAGATGCTTCGTCTCGATCTTCCACGGGCGAGGTCGCATGAACTTTGTCGAGAAGAAGACCCTCGACCCAATTGCGTTCGTAGTCTGGATGAACTTCCTCCGATTTACAATTTCGAGGTTTTGTTTGTGCCAGACCAGGCCGATACGGTGGGACTTTTGATGCCAACACTCCCCTTCTTGAGGGTTTATGGATTGCAAGTAGTTGGTTTGTCGAGCTTGCACGACTCGCGATTGATCGAGAGGGGCCAGAACCACGCGGAAGGCGTGATTTTTACGGAAAGCTTTGTGGCCTCTGAGAGAACGGTGCCGACTCGTTTTTTTGTGGAGAGCTTTCGACGGAAGACCAACCGAGAGCCTAGTCGCCTGGCAGCAGAGGCCTTTGATGTCGCCCTGATGCTCGCCGACCAGATGTTGCAGGAGGGAAGGGGTGCTCTCGATCGAGAGGCGATGACCCAGTCTATCCGGAGGCTAAGGGCTTTCGAGGGCCTGACAGGGGATCTCTACAGCGTTGAAAACGAGATTCGTCGTCAGCCCCGCTTCATGGTCGTCAGAGACGGGTCCTTTCAGCTCATTCGCTAGGCTTCTCGGCTATCCAGGAATGGGCCTTTAGTGTCACTTCTTGGGGGGCTGGCGATAAGGGTTTAGGCGCGCGGAGGCTAGGAAGTGAGCAGCGGAGCGACGAAGCCGACAAAGAGTATAGGCCCTTAGCAGCAGCCCCCAGAAAAGGCTCTAGATGGATCTAGCAGCCTATGATAGGGGAAGGGGCAGTGCTTAGCTCTAGAGATTCAAAGACTGGCCAAGTTTCTGGCACCAGTTTCCGTCGGATTGCCTTAGGCCTTTGGCTTTTGTTTGGCCTGTGCCTGACTGTGTCGGGCTCTCAGGCTTCGGACATAGAAGAGAGCCTAAGCCTTTCGGATTTTCAATTAAAACCAGAACTCAGTGAGTCCGTTCAGAAGATTCGAGAGAGAGGGGCCGAGCAGCTTGCGAGCACTTTAGATTTCGTTCTTGAGCTTGATAGGCACGGAAGACTTGTTAGACCTGGAGAAATCTTTGAGTTGGGGGAGAAGGTCTTGGAGCTCGAAGCCTCAGGGGACTTCTATTATGGGAAGCTGATTAGCTTCTATGAAGAGGAGCTTCGCCGCTCAGAAGCTCAGAATTTACACCTGTCAGACTGGGTTAGGCTGTTTGCGATTCTTAGTCTTGAGTTTGTGAGCCATTCTCCTGACCTTCTGCAGGGCATGAGTTCTAACGACTTTAAGATGAATTTTTTGAGGCTTTATCAACTTAGCAAAGGATTTGATTGGCCGACAAACGAGCAATTGATTCCTTGGCTAGAGGCAAGAGACAGAGAGATTGACCTGGAGAGATCAAAGATTGAGTCCCTACATTCAGAGTTCTTTCGAGCTTGGCTGAGAGAGAATTGGTCTCGAGTCAGTTTTTATGAACTGGTAGGTTTTCGAACTCTTGTGGTTAGCAGCAGGGAACTGGAGCGGTCCTTGTCGTGGGCGCTTCTCGATGCCTATGAGCTGTGGATTCAGTTTCGAATGAGTTCCTTAGACATTCAGACTCTGCTTGGTCGTATCGAACAGCTCGCTCCTGATCGTGGGTATTGGTCTGAAGAAAAAGTGAACGAGTTCAGACAGGAGTGGGAAGATCGACTGCTGCAAAGTCGGCTCAAGTTTTTAGGGAACTTCTACCCAAAGAGAGCCCAGAAGCTCTCGAAGCTGGTTTGGGGAGACAGACGGCTGAAGGATTTCTGGAATCTTCGTTTTAGATTGGCGGTGGTCTTAAGCAATCCGGTTCCGACTTCGCCGGCCGAGCTTCTTGATGATTTATATGAAATGAAATGGCTCTTACAAGAGAATGAGAGGGAGCGCTTTGTTTCAGAGGCGGCGGTGGAATTGTCTGATGTGATTGTTGAGCGACTCGCTCAGCTCTTGGAGTCTGCTAGGGATATGGAAGAATGGGATGACCAAAAGATGGAACAGCTTGTTCAGCGCTGTTTTGAGATTTTAAGAACAGAGCTTCCTGTCACAGAAGAGACTTCAAATCAGCGAGAGCGAGAGTTTCGGACGATCTCGAATTCTAGCGCCAGACTTTTTGTGAAGAACTTCAGTGACCTTTGGCTTCTTTGGGAGCGCGTCGTCGGGGATGAGTTTAAAAATAGGAATGGTCACTTTCTCGAAGAGATTTTTTTGTTGAGCTATCAGAAGTGGCCCTTTGGACTGGGTCCGACAAGGAGCCTGGCTCAGATCGTGGATAGGCGCGGGGCTCGGATCAGGAGCTGTCAGGATAATGTGGCGCAGATTGGAACTTCGGGCATTACGCCTCCAATCTAGACCTTCGAAAAGATAGGCCCCTTTAAACTTTTACCCAGTCTGAAAAATCCTGTTTCTCACCGGCTCGGCCGTAGTCTACATCCATTTGAGCAAGCTGAAGGCCGCTGGCAAGATCTACATTGACAGCATGCCAGCGCGTATAACTGTCTAGCACCCAAATGCCGCTTTCACGAGTGCCGTTGCCCGACGCTTTTGTGCCCCCAAAAGGCAGATGAGCCTCGGCTCCAGTCGTAGAGTTGTTGATGCTACTCATGCCCGCCTCAATCCCCTCTTTAAATCGGAGCATATGAAGTGGGTTTTGAGTGAAGATGGCCGACGACAAACCATAGGCATGATCATTCGCAAAAGAGAGAGCCTCTTCGAAACTCTTGGCTTTCACCAGATTCACGGTCGGCCCAAAAATCTCTTCTTGAAAGAGTCTCATTGAGGGTCGAACGGCCGCCCAAAGTGTTGGCTCCACGAACCAACCCTGATCAGGATTTTCTCCCACAAAGTGCGGAGACATCTCATCTTTGGTGATTCGACCCTTTCCCGTCAGCCGCTTTGCGCCTTCCTTTTCTCCCCAGTTGAGATGATCTAGAAAAGTCTGAAGGTACCTTTCTGCAAAAAGAGGACCGTACAAGGCTTCGGGATGAAGCAAGGGGTTTCCGATCTTTATATTACGGATGGCTTCGAGAAAGGCCTTCTCAAAGCGGTCATAGATCTTTTCGTGTACGATAATGTTTCCGGTCGAGGTGCAGCGTTGCCCAGCCGTTCCGAAACAAGAGACGATACTGGTGGGAACAGCCTTTTGAAGGTCTGCCGATTCATCGAGAATCAGCGGATTTTTTCCTCCCAACTCCAACGAAGGAGTTTGTAGGGCCCTCCCACAGACCTCCCCGATTTTTCGGCCCACGGCAGAACTTCCAGTAAATGAAACCTTGTGAATCTTTGACTTCTCGACAAAAGACATGAGGGCCTCTCCTGTCTTGCCGTCTCCGAACAAGAGATTGATTACTCCGTCAGGAAAGCCCGCCTCTAGAAAGCAGAGCGCAAAGCTTAAGGCCGTCGCTGGCGCGTCTTGCGAGGGCTTCCAAATCACAGAGTTTCCGGTCAGTAGTGCAGGAATGATTTTCCAGCTCGGAACGGCAAAGGGGAAATTGCTCGCCGTAATCATCAAGCACACCCCTAGAGGTCGGCGATAAGTCATCAACTCTTTGTCTGGCAACTCCGATGGCACTGTTTGTCCGTAAAGCCGTCGCCCCTCAGATTGAAAAAACTGGGCCGTGTCGATGGCCTCTTGAACCTCACCCAAAGACTCCTTCAAAGGTTTTCCGATCTCTCGGGTGATGATTCTGGCTAAGGGCTCTTTCTCTCGTTCTAGAATCTGAGAGAGTCGTCCAATAAAGCTGCCGCGAATGGGTGCCGGAGTCTTCTTCCACTTCTCAAAGGCATCCTGTGCCGCTGAAACCGCCTGCTGAATCTGCGACTCTCCGGCGACAGGAAACTCACCCAAAAGGTCTTCGTGATTCGCCGAATTGAAAGACTGTAAGAATTCACTTCCCTCACGAACGAATTTTCCTCGAATCAAATGAGCGCCCATGAGCTGAGGCCCATAAACCGAGCCTTCTTTCATTTCAATTTTCACGATCTACCTCCTCTGGCAGAAGCCTAGAGGGAGTCAAAGCTCTTCTTAAGTCGATCTAAGCCCTGCTCTGCCTCTTGTTTGGTTAAATTTAAAACCGGTCGCAGTCGAATTGATCGATCCCCGCACGAGAGGATCATCAATCGATTCGCCCAGCAACTCTTAAGGTAACGATCTCTCGTCGCCTGATCTGGAAGATCGAAAGCCATCCACAGGCCCAAGCCCCTGACATTCGTCATTCGAGCTTCCTTTGCAGAAAGCTCCCTCAAAGACCCGAGCATTTCCTCTCCCAGCTTTCGCACATGCTCTAGTAAATTCTCTTCTCGAATGATCTTCATAAACTGAAGAGATCGAAGCATATCGGTAAGGTTTCCACCCCATGTGGAATTGATTCGGCTCGAGACTTTAAAAACATGCTCCACCTCATTCAGTCGACTCAAATCAGCCGCGCAGCCTCCGACTTGGACTTTTTTTCCGAAGGCCAGAAGGTCGGGCTTTACGCCAAAATGCTCATAGGCCCAGACTTTTCCCGTAATTCCCAGGCCTGTCTGAACTTCATCGAAAACCAGGAGGGCATCATTTTCAAGGCTGAGCCTTTTAAGCTCTTGCAAGAATTCTTTTCGAACGAAGTTGTCACCCCCCTCCCCTTGAATGGGTTCGATGATGATCGCACATATCTCATGGGGACGATCTTGAAAGGCCCTTTTGATCTCCTCAATGCTAAGAGCTTCTCGTTTTTTCACATCTTCGAGGCTCTCAGGGGTTGTGGGAAAATTTAGGCTGGGATGGGTCACCCGAGGCCAGTCGAACTTCGGAAAGTATCTTGTCTTGTCGGGGACCGTATTTGTCAGAGAGAGAGTGTACCCAGTTCGCCCGTGAAAGGCCTTTTTGAAGTGAAGAACTTGTCCGCCCTCCGTCTTGTGTCCTGCGGCCAGGTTTTTCTGAGCCTTCCAATCTTGGGCGGCCTTTAAAGCGTTCTCAACCCCCAGACCCCCTCCTTCGATAAAAAAGAGTTTGTCGAATTGGGAGGCAAAGTGTTCATGAAAATAAGAGATGAAATCCGCTAAATCTGTCGTATACACATCTGAGTTAGAGACTTTGATTTTCGCAACTCTCAACAAATCCTTTTCAAACTCAGGTTCAGATAGTCGAGGGTGGTTGAATCCGATCGGATTACTCGCAAAGAATGAGAAAAAGTCAATATAGTCCTCGCCCGTTCGAGCATCGATGAACACCGCTCCACGGCTCTTCTCAAGGTCCATCACGACCCGAAAAGCATCGGTCAAAATCGACTTACTGAGCCGATCAAACACGCTGTTTGCTTCAGTTTTTGCCATCATTTCATGATTATAACGAAATGAGTGACTTTGAAACCGATAAAGTGAGAATCTAGGCGCATGGGACCAAAACGCCCAAGCCAAGCCTCTCGCCGAAAGGCCGCCCGACCCACGGCAGTAGAGGAGATCTTTAGTCGAATGAAACTTCCTGCGAATGTGAAGGAACATTTGAGATCTCACCAAATCTGGTCAAAGTGGGAAGAAATTGTCGGCCCAGAACTCGCTCGGGTGACGCGACCTCTCGAGCTTCGAAATAAGCAGCTGGTGGTTCAGGTGGCGCATCAGGCCTGGGCACAGCAGCTGCACTTTCTTAAACCCTCTTTGATGGCGAAAATTCGGGCCACCATTTCTGAAACACCCATCAAGGAGCTTCATTTTCGGGTCGGAAGCATCAAGTTTTTTGAGAGCCCGGCGCCAAGACCGAAGGAGCGACCTTCGGGGGAATGGACGACTCAGTCGGTTCGTTTGAGTGAGCGGCAAGAAATGACCTTGAGGGCGGTCGAAGACGAAGACTTAAGGCTCAGCATTCGAAGGGCGATGGAAGCCGGCCAAGCCAGAAACGAATGGAAGTCAGAATCTCAGTTGCATTGAGAAGCTAGCGCGCTCAGTGCTCCGTCGCCAAAGCAGGCGGGCCCTTAGGGATTCAAGGGGAGTGGCGATAAGGGCCCCCCACTTAAGAAGCTGTCATATCATAGACAATCAAGCCCGAAGCCAGTTTCGGAGAAAAGAAGCTGCTCTTTTGGGGCATTCTCTTTCCCTGAGACGCTAACTTTCGAATGAGCTGCAGATCTGTAGCCGGAAGAAGAAACGCAATCTTAGTAGGCTTATCTTGTAGTTGCTCAAGGGCTGCTGTCGCCTCGTGGTGATAAGACACGACGCTTTTGTCAGAAATTTTATCAATGCTCCAATCAAAAACTCTTTCAAAGACATCTCTTTGAAGTGAGAAGATCTCAGCATCATCCTCTGAATCTTTTGCCCTTGACAGTTTGTAGAAGGGCCCGTTCTTAGTCAGGCAGACAAGCATTTGAATTTTTTGCCCGGGCGATTGCGAAGGAAAACTAAGCGCCTCCCCTTTCGATATCTCTCGCAGCTCAAAGACTTTGGCGAGTTCAGACTTCAGCCTCTTGTGGTCAAACTTCTGAGGAAGATCAACAATCCGGTGAATCGGCAAAATCTGAAAGCCCGAGCTTTCGGAATTGAGAAAGTAGCCCTGTATATAGCGACCCATTTCGCCGGAGCTTTCCTCTAAAAAATTCAAAGCGGTTTCGTAGCGGTGGTGGCCGTCTGCGATCAAAAGCTGTCGATCGCGCATCATATTTTCAATGGCACGAATGTCTTGCTCCTGATCAATCGCCCAGCCTCGACGATGGACTCCGAGGGGGTCTTTGAAGTCAAACAGCGCCTCTTCTGACCTCCTCTTCTGGTAGATTTTTTCAACACTATTCTCTGGTTCTTCATAGACAAAAAAGATTTGAGAGAGTTCTGCCTTCATGCATCTCAACAGTTCAAGTCGATCTTTCTTTGGCCCCTTCAAAGTATGTTCATGGGGCAAGACCTCGCCTTTCTCAAAGGCTGTGGGTCGAAGAAGGCCAACAAAGCCTATCCTTTGAAAATCATGCCCAGAAGATTGATAAGACTCTTCAATCAAGTAAAAAGCCTGTCGAGGAAAATGCTCTAAGACGCCTTCGTCTTTCCAGGCCTTGAAACGATTGGCCATTTCTTCATAGGGCTGTTCACTTTGAGAATCGATCAAGCACAATTGCACACTATTCAGGTCGTTTCTTCGTATCAGCTCCTGCCTCTGGCTCTCTGATATCACATCATAGGGGGGTGACACCAAATCTGCCAACTGAGGTTTGAGGCTTTGAGAATACAGGCAGGCTTTGAAGGCTTTAATCTCCGGCATAATCTTCTCCGATATCTCGACGATAAGTGATGCGATCTTGAAATGGAAGCGACTCAATCCAAGGGTAAACTGTCGAGCGGCAAAGTTTCATCGAGTCTTGTTGAGTACAGACACAAACAAGTCGGCCCCCCTTGGTTCTCCAAATCTCTCTTTCAGAATCCCAGGCCGTTCCAGAGTGAAAAACTTGCAAGCTCTGAGGAATAGACTCAAGGCCCGGAAGGTCCTCACCATTGGAAGTCTTTCGAGGGTATTGTTTTGACGCCAAGACAACACCGAGACTTGGTCTGTGGTCTAGCTGTGGTTCGAGGCTGCTTTCAAGGGGCCGATTCTTTTGAATGGCCAAGAACTCAATCACATCGGCCAAACTGGTTTGAAGCCTCATCAGAAGCACTTGGGCTTCAGGGTCTCCTAAGCGACAGTTAAACTCTAAGAGCCAAAAGCGGTCGTCCTTCAGCATTAGGCCCAAAAACAAAAAGCCTCGATAAGACAAAGACTCTCTTTTCAAGCCGTTAAGACAGGGCTCTAAAATTTCCTTTTCTATCTTGATTCTTAGACTGGAATCAATGAGCCCGCTGGGGCTGACGACCCCCATGCCCCCCGTGTTGGGCCCCCGATTTCCGTCAAGAAGTCTCTTATGATCTTGAGCCTCCCCCAAGAAGCAATAATGATCGCCGTCCACCGCATAAAAGACGGACACTTCTTTGCCGACGACAAAGTCTTCGACGACCACATGATCATGCTCTGTAAGAAATTCCTTGGCGACCTTGCCGGCCTCTTCTGCGTCTTCACCAATCCAAACGCCTTTTCCTGCGGCAAGCCCAGAGGCTTTAATGACGAAAGGCGGCTTAAACTCTGCTAGCACGGCAGGCAGATCGGAGGTTTTGTCGACCAATCGGTACTGAGCCGTTGGAATCTTCCAGTTTTTACAAAACTTTTTTGCCCAGGCCTTGTCTGTCTCTAGTCTTGCTTCCCAGCGTTTCGGTCCAAAGCATCGAATGTGATGCCGCTCTAAGAAATCGCTAATTCCTTCATTCAAATAAACTTCTGGGCCAACAATGACTTCAGTGATCTCTCTTTCTCTTATGGTGCTGACCAAGTCATCAAAAGTATCGAAGCTCCAAGTGGGTAAGAGTTGCGAGATGGCGTCGCTGCCAGGGGCACACTCCACGCTGAGCCCCTGGTTTTTTAAATGAAGGCAAAGAGCATGCTCTCGCCCCCCAGATCCGATAATCAAATATTTTCTCTGTATCGACGAAGTCATGCTTAGTGACGAAAATGCCTTGTCTTCGTAAACAACATCGACATCTGAGCCTCATCACAGGCTTCGATCACTTCTTTATCCCGAAGACTTCCTCCTGGCTGAATAATGGCGGTGACTCCCGCTTTCGAAAGAAGATCAACACTGTCTCGAAAAGGAAAAAAGCCATCGCTCGCACAAACCCTCAAACTGCCTAACTGTGGCCGAGACATCATTCGATCAATCGCTCCTTGGGTGGCGTACTTTCGATTCACCTCTCCACAGCCAATTCCAAGGCTTTGAAACAAATCACCAATGACCACCGCGTTGCTCTTTAGGTGCTTCGAAATCACCCAAGAAAGTCGCAGAGAAGAGAGTTCGTCACCCGTAGGCTCCCTCTTAGTGACGCAATGGAGATCGGGGCCCAAGTTATTTTCGCCATACGGGCCCAAATGATCCATCTCTTGCAACAAATAGAGGCCAGAAAGTTTTCTCAAATCAGTATTTACAGACAAAGAATCATTTGAATCTGAGAGCTTTGGCAATAGCAGGAGCCGAAGATTCTTTCTTTTCTCAAAGATCTCTCGAGCCCCCACACTGAAGGCCTCGGCACAAACAATCTCAAAAAAGCTCTCGGCAATCTGCTCCGCCAGCTCTGAATTAATTTCTCCAGAAATGCCGACAACTCCGCCGAAGGCGCTCTCTTGGTCGGCCTCGAAGGCGCGAGTAAAGCTCTGCTTCTCGCCTTCGCCAACCCCAACCCCACAGGCATTGTTATGCTTTAAGATGACTGTCGACTTTGGTGGGAGCTCGGTCAACAGACGCCAAGCGGCGTCTGCATCTAGAAAGTTGTTGAAAGAAAGCTCCTTGCCCTGAAGGCTGCTGCTCACGGGCAGCGATTCTCTGGGTCGAACGACACGATAAGCGGCAGCCTTTTGGTGGGGGTTTTCGCCATATCGGAGTTCTTGATGAAGTTGGCCCGCCACGAAATGATACTTCGGAAAATCCCTCTGGCGGAGCTCGCTTGGGCTTTCGGCCTCGTAAGAACTTAAGCTTTGGGCAATATAGCTGTCATACAGTCCAGTGTAGTGAAAGGCCTTAAGTGCCATGTCATAACGGAACTTAAAATCAAAAGGCTCTTCAGGAGACTTCTTTAGTCGCTGAATAATTTTTTTATAGTCTTTGGGCTGTACTACGACGGTGCAATACTCATGATTTTTCGCAGCCGCTCGAATCATCGCTGGGCCTCCGATATCGATGTTCTCAACTAAATCTCGCCAGTCCGGTTTCTTGCTGCGAGTAAAGGCCTCTTCAAATGGGTAGAGATTGACCACGACCAAATCAATCCATTGAATTCCGTAGGTCTTTGCATCCTCTTGGTGTTGGGCATCCTCTCTTCGTCCCAATAGCGCGCCGTGAACGCGAGGATGTAAAGTCTTTAAGCGCCCCTCCATCATTTCAGGAAATCCTGTGTAGTCACTAACAGAGAGGGTGGCGATGCCCGCCTCTTGTAGGGCTTCGGCGGTTCCGCCCGTAGAGATGATCTCCACTTGAAAGTGCTTCAGGGCTTTTCCCAACTCGACGAGGCCCGTTTTATCTGAGACAGAGATGAGAGCCCGTTTAATCATGACCGAAAGGCAGCCTTAAACACCTCGTCATAGTGTTTTGCAAAGTGAAACTTTAGACCCTTCTTAAGCTCAACAGGCACCTCAACCAGATCTTTTTTGTTCTCGTAGGGCAAAACCACTTCTCGACATTTAAACTGCTTTGCAGCGATCAGTTTTTGCTTCAGCCCTCCAATGGGCAGCACCTGGCCCGAAAGAGAGAGCTCTCCCGTCATGGCCAGCCCGGCCTTTACGGGCTTGTTCTTAAACAACGACAGCAGGGCTGTCGCAATGCTAATACCCGCTGAGGGACCGTCTTTTCGAATAGCACCGGCGGGAAAGTGAAGATGCAAATCGGTCTTTTCAAAATCGTTCAACGAGAAATCAAAATCCTTCGCTTTGGATCGAACGAACGACAGAGCGATCTTGGCGCTCTCGCTCATCGTTTCACCGAGCTTACCGGTCAGAACTAAGTTCTTCGACCCCGACATTTTAGAGGCTTCAATAAACAAGACCTCGCCGCCGTAAGCTGTCCACGCCAGGCCCATGACAATGCCGGGTTTTCGGGGGATAAGAGAGTCAGGTGAGAACTTCCTGACGCCCAGATACTTTTCAAGGCTTTCAGCGCTCACACTCACCTTGGTGGCATTTGAGCGAACAACTTTGGTTGCCACTTTTCGACAGATTTTTCCAATCTCTCGTTCAAGATTTCTTACTCCCGCTTCTCGAGTGTAGAATCGAACAATCTCTGAGTAGGCAGACTTTTGAAGACTCAGAACGCCTTTCTTTAGTCCGGCCTCTTCAAGTTGTTTCGGAAACAAATGTCTTTGAGCAATCGCAATCTTTTCGCTCTCAATATACCCAGAAATGTCGATGACTTCCATGCGGTCTCTCAGGGGCGCGGGAATTGTGTCGGTTGTGTTGGCCGTGCACACAAACATGATTTTAGAAAGATCAAAGGACACATCCAGATAGTGATCCATGAACTCTGAGTTTTGTTCTGGGTCGAGAACCTCAAGCAGAGCAGACGCCGGATCGCCTCTCCAGTCACTGCCAACTTTATCAATCTCGTCGAGAACAAACACGGGATTCTTCGAGCCTGCTCGCTTCAAGTTTTGAATAACTCGGCCAGGCATAGCACCCACATAGGTGCGGCGATGACCCTTGATTTCTGACTCGTCTCGCATGCCGCCCAAACTCAACCTCTGAAACTTTCTTCCAAGGGCCCTTGCGATGCTCTTTCCAAGAGAGGTCTTGCCAACCCCCGGCGGACCCACAAAACATAAGATGCTTCCGGATAGATCTTTCTTGAGAGCCTTCACTGCAAGAAATTCAATGATTCTCTCTTTTACATCCTTCAAGCCGAAGTGGTCTTCATCTAATACCTTCATGGCTTTTCTAAGATTTACATCGTCTTGGGTGGTGGCTTGCCAGGGCAAGGCACTGAGTGTCTCTAGGTAGTTTCTTGTAATCGAGTACTCCATACTCTCTGGCGGTATCATATGGAGCCGTCTCATTTCTTCTTTGGCTTTAGTCGAAGCCTCTTCAGACAGGCCAGCGGTTCGGATCTTTTCTTCTAGCTTTTGCAGATCTTGAGAAAAATCAACCGAATCTTCACCCAGCTCTTTGCGAATCGCCTTCAGCTGTTCTCGAAGGTAGAACTCTCTTTGCGAAGTTGAAATCTTACTTTGAATCTCCCCTTGAATCTTCTGACCGAGCTTTAGGATCTCAAGTTCTTGGGTTAAATACATGATGGCCTTTTCGAGCCGAAGATCAACGCTATTGAGTTCTAACAAAGATTGCCGAGTGGGGAGATCAATTCGCTTCAGATGGGCTGAGATAAAGTCCGCCAACTTTCGAGGCCCTTCGATGTTCAAAGCGGCCAAGCTGAACTCTTCGGACAGGGTGGGAGAGAGCTGAATGACCTCTTGTAAAAGATTGTGCGCAGAAAGCGATAAGGCCTGCACTCGTTTTTCATCTTCAATATGATCATCGATATACTGAACGAAGGCTTTGATCACCGGGACAGAACTTGTAAATCGGCTCACCGAAAATCTTTTCAGGGTTTGAACGATCATGCTGGTTGAGCCCTCAGGCAGTCGAAGAACTCTCAAGATTCGAGCACAGACTCCGGTTTCATATAGATCGTTGGGAGAAGGATTTTCACCCTCACCCCGTTTGCGGGCGATGAACCCAATGTATTCAAGTCGTCGGTCAGAATCGATATGAAGTAAATCTTGAAGCCTTCCCTTCGGCACGACGACCGGCAGAATCATATGCGGGAAAGCCACAAAATTAGAGAGCGGAAACACGGTAATATCTTTCGGAAGAGCTTTCGTGCCCTTGCCCGCATCAATCAGAAGGGGGTCGTCAGACGAAGAGGAAGCGTTGCTGGGGGGGCTTTGAATAATCGGGCTCATGTTTTGATTTTTCTCACTCAATCTTTGGTCTGTTCGAGCAGCCACTTCTCGTAGGCGGGAAGAGCTTGCCCTATAGGCATACTGAGAATTTGAGGAACTTCAAAGGGATGAAGTTGGCAAATTTCTTGAATAATTTCAGTATTTAAGCTTGATTTTGTCTTGATCCAAAGACGCCATTCTGAGTCCTGTTGAAGCTGGCCCTTCCAGGGGTAGAGACTTCGAATGGGCCCCTCAATTTGCACACAAGCCCCCAGCTTTTTTTCAAGAAGACTGCGTCCGATTTCTTCAGCGCTCTCTTCTGTTGGGCAAGTCACCCATAGGACCGAAATTTTTGTTGTCATAACAGAGAAGCCCTCACAGTCAGATCCCTCTCGCCCTTCTAAGCCTTCAGATTTCTAAGTCTTGATGCCTTCAATCGTCACCTCGCTCACTCTTCCGTTCAGTTCACTGGCGATTTGTTGGAGGTCTGGATCACTTAAAATCTCTTTCTTTGCAGACTGTATGAAGTTCTTCTCAGAGGCCTTTTGAGGGCCGGCCCCTTCTATGCCAATGACTTTGAAATCAATAGGATTTTCAGAGGCCTCTGAAAGAAAAGTCTTTAGCTCCTTTTGAATAAGAGGCTCAGAGATTTGACGGTAGGCAAAATGATTCTGAGGGTAGCAAAGACTCCACACTCCAGACTTCAACTCTCGTTTCTGCGCGCAAAGGGCGAGTGTGTAAAGGCTGGGCTTTGCTCCTCTAAGGGCTTCAAGAAGTTGATCAGAAGTTTCGAACCTTTGTTTCTCGATGGGCTTCTCTTGGGCCGCTGATCGGGCTTGCGATTTCTTTTTAGGCATCGACGGCTGATGGGGGCGGCTGCTCGGCACTGCTGTGTCAGGAGCAGGAAGCCCTGTCCCCTGGGCTTGCGCGATGCTCAGCTCATCGAGCCGATCAAGCAAATCTCTTAAATCCAGACTGCTGGTCATGCGACAAGCTCGAAGAAGGGCAATCTCTAATACGATCAAGGCCTGGTCAGAGCGCCTCAATCGCTCGTTGGCCGTCCAGAGAATTTCAAACAGACGGTCGATGTCTTCAATCGTCCATTTTTCGAAAGCTTTCTCCAGTCTCTTTAGCAGATTTCCGTCGAATTCTGCTGAAAGAAGATTCCAGTCTTTTGTCGATTTCGAAATCAGGCAGGCGCGGCACCACTTCAAAAGTCGATTTGCAAGAACGAGCAGATCTTTGCCTTTCTCATGAAAGCCTGAAAGCTGAGACAGAAGGGCTGTCTGATCTTTATGTGCTATTAGTTCTAGGAGCGCCACTTCTTTGTCTGGACCAATGCTGCCCAGAAACTGGTCGGCGATGCTTTGAGAGACAACTTTTTCTCCGGATAGCAAAATCATTTGCTCCATCAGAGTTTGCGCATCACGAAGAGATCCGTCCGCAGCAACGGCAATCTGCTGAAGACTAGAGGCTTCGTATTGAATCTCTTCTTGCTCACAAATTCCCTGAAGGTTTGAAACAATTTCAGACTCATTGATTCGCTTTAATTCCAAGCGTTGAACGCGAGAGAGAATCGTGGCGGGGATCTTCTCAATTTCTGTTGTGGCGAATAAAAACAGAGCATGGCGAGGCGGTTCTTCGAGTGTTTTCAATAGAGCGTTAAAGGCTGCAGTTGAAAGCATATGAACTTCATCAACGATGTAGACATTTCGTGCTCCGACACTCGGCCGGTAAGCAACGGCATCAATCAGATTTCGAACATCATCGACCCCGGTGTGAGAGGCGCCATCAATTTCTAAGACATCCATAGACCCAGACTCTGCAATCAATTTGCAAGAGCGGCACTTTCCGCAAGGTCTTTGTGAGCTGTCGGTTGAGAGGCAGCAGGCTGCGCGCGCAAATATTCTCGCCATGCTGGTCTTGCCCACACCACGAGGGCCAGAGAACAAATAGGCTGGAGCGATCTGATCTTTCTCGATGGCTTCTGACAAAAGCTTGACGGCGGCGACCTGGCCAGTCAGCTCTGACAGCAGCTTTGGGCGATACCTTCTGGCCAAATTCAAATTGCTTCTCTTGAGAGACATTCGACTTCAAGCTTTAGTCGCAAAGTGGGCGATCGGTCAATATGAGGGCCGTATTGAGCGGAGAGCCTTCCACAAGGGGCTTAGCGAGATTTTCGCATCGCGCTAACACGCTGGCTCTGAAAAATTCTTTTTTCACTGGAGCGGCTTTTCTTTGGGAACGAAGCGGGCTTGCGATAGACTAGTCTTAGGGATTCTTTCATTTGAACCTTGGGGGAGGGGAAAATGCGTAAGTTATTGGGCCTAGGCCTGTTGAGTTGTTGGCTTCTTTTGGAGGCCATCCAGCCGCAGAGGGGCCTTCACGCAGCGGTCATTAGAAAGTCGAGTCAGAGTGGAGAGTTGGTCGCCGCTCTTCGCTTGCAGCAGAGCCACTCGACGATCGATTCTCTGAACCAAGAACTCCGTTCTCACTCTCTTCGGCCTCTCGACGCGAGATCTGCTCGAATCGTCTTGGTGAATAGAGAGGCGGGCGGGCAGTTCGTTCACCTCATTCATTTGCGGCCTGAAAAGGAGGCAGCGGTCTTTCAAACTTTAAGAGAGCTCAAGAAGACCGATCTGTTGGTGTGGGTCAGTGAAAACTATGAGTATGAAGGCGAGGCCCGCGAAGTGTTACCTAGTCGGGGGGGCTATTCTCCGAATGATCCCTTTCTCTTTCAACAGCGCTATCTCGACATCATTCAAGCTCGATACGCCTGGCTCTTTATTCGGGGTTCAGAAGATGTGGTGGTGGCCGTAACGGATGATGGCGTTGACCTTCAGCATGAAGACTTGAAATCTCAAATTTGGAAAAACAAGGGGGAAGTCAGAGACGGTCACGACAGTGACAAGAACGGATATGTCGATGACATTCATGGTTGGAACTTTGTTCAGAACAATAACGATCCCAACCCCACTAAATCATTTTGGGGAGGTTATAACGATCACGGAACTCATGTTGCAGGAATCATTGCCGGAGCGATGGACAACGGAGTTGGAATTGCGGGCGTGGCGCCACAATCAAGAATTATGCCGATCAAGTTTTACGACCCAGGCGTAGGCTCTTGGAGCTCTGTCATGATCGCAGAGTCTTACCGATATGCCGTCGACAATGGTGCACGAATTATTAGTACTAGCTACAATATTGATTCCTTTGTTGGAGATCCGATATTTGAGGCGGCTCTGGAGTTCGTGGATCAGGCAGGGGCCATTCACTTCAACTCAGCGGGAAACAACAGGCAACAGGCTCCAAAGAGAAGGCATTTCGAATCATTGATCTTGGTTTGTAGCACAGAGACTAGTGAAGGCTGGGAAGATCGTTTGAGCTCTTTCAGCAATTGGGGAAGGGGAATTGACATTTGTGCTCCCGGTTCTGACATTCTGTCGACCGTGCCGGGCAATCGCTATGAATCGATGAGCGGAACCAGTATGGCGACCCCGGTCGCCGCAGGGGTGGCCGCTCTGATTTGGGCGGCGAATCCCACTTGGACGCGAGAACAAGTGGTCGCACAGCTTTACGGAACGACGGATTCGATTGATTCACTTAACCCAAGGTATGCAGACGGATTGGGGGCTGGCCGAGTGAACGCCCTAAGAGCGGTTGTGGGTCGTGCAAGGCCCCCGCAAGTGCGACAAGTGCGAGCGGCCTACGAACAGAATCTTTCTGAGAGACGAGCGGTTGGGGTTGAGGTCAAGCTCCAAGGCATTCTCGCTAGGGAGTCGGCCCAGAACGAAGCGGCCTGGCTACTGTCTCGGGTGGACTACAAGGGAAATGCGATTGAAGTGATTCCCTTTTCTGTCGATCAAACTTATCGACTGGGATCGAATCAGATTCGGCTCGAGGTTGAGTCGGGACTGCCCGATGGGATCTATCGGCTAGAGGCTCAACCCGGCTCTTTGTACGATCCGTTCTTTCGAGAGTTAGACGGAAATCGAGACGGTAAGTCGGGAGGACGATATCACTGGGATTTCGAAGTCTCGAACGAAGTCTTCGTGGTGGCAGCCGGCTCTTCAGGATTGTAAATTCCGTTCATCAAGAGTAGAAACAAGCCATGATTGAAGAGATGGTCTCAATGGTTCAGGCCCAGTCTTACGAGCAGATTTTGTTTATCACAGGCTTCGGTTTGTTCATTGTACTCAGCATTGTGGGGACGGTGTTTGCTTTGACTCGCGAGAGCTGAAACCTTGGGAGAGAGTCGCTAAGGGCCCATCTGCCCTAGTCGTGAATCCATAAGTAATTGAATTTATTAATTAATATCAACCATCCACTTTTCACTAGCTTGACCTAGTATTTTTACTAGATTAAGCTAGTAAAATGAAGAAGCTCTATCAGCGATCCTTTGTCTCTGCGCTTGAGTTGAGCTTGTCTCGTCATCCTAGTTTTATCCAGCTGGTTCTTGGGCCGCGCCAAGTGGGTAAAACGACTGGCGTACGGCAGCTGCTTCGCTCGATATCGCGGCCTTCGTTCTATTTCTCTGCAGACGGGGATGTCTCGAAAGATGGTTCGTGGCTTCTCGAGCGATATCTTGATGCGAAGAGTAGGTCAGCGACCGGCCTTCTCGTGATTGATGAAGTTCAGAAGGTCGAGAAGTGGGCTGAGGTCGTAAAGAAGATATGGGACGATGAAAGAGAAAAAGAGGATCGTCTTCAGTTCGTTCTTTTGGGTTCGAGCTCACTTGAACTTCAACAAGGCCTTCAAGAAAGCCTGGCGGGGCGCTTTCTTCTTCATCAAGTCTTTCATTGGAACTTTGATGAAAGTTCGGCGGCCTATCAACTCGAGCTTGAGGACTATCTTAAGTATGGGGGATATCCCGGCAGCTACGAGTTTATGCGAAACAAACTCGAGTGGATGGATTACATCAGGAATTCGATCATTGATCCGGTCATCGGAAAAGACATTCTATCGATTGCTCGAGTGAAATCACCCGCCCTCTTCAAGCAATGCTTCGATATCGCATGCTCCTATGCAGGACAAGAAATCAGCTATACGAAACTACTGGGGCAGCTTCAAGAGAAGGGAAACACCGAGCTGATAAAGCACTATCTTGAGCTATTCGAACAAGCCTTCCTGCTGCGACAGTTGTTTAAGTATTCAAGTAAAAAGACCCTGTCTCGGAGTTCATCTCCAAAGATTTTGACCATGTGCCCGGCGCTCTATTCGATCACTCTAGATGCTGACTATGATCAGTCAGATTATGGGAGGGCCTTTGAGGTGGTCGTCGGAAATTTACTTCTTCAACTGCCGGGCGAGCTTTTTTATTGGAGAGAGAAAAACTGTGAGGTCGATTACATCCTCAGATTTGGAAAAAAACTTTGGGCAATTGAAGTAAAGTGGGGCCACGGCAAAGAAACCTCAGGACTTCAAAGATTTAAAGAGAGCTTTCCGACCGCTCAACTCGTACTCATGACCCCCGATAATTTTGAAGCTGAAGTCAAAGAGATCAGAGATCAGATCGAGAGCTGAGGGGTCGATGGGGGTCAGGCACTTCTGTCTCCCGTCCCCCGTTATCCTCATTAGAGGGGCAAAATCAGTGGCGGGCGTCGTGGCTAAATTTTTGAAATTCCAAAATTATTTATTTATCTTGAGTAGAAAGGCGAGGATCAAAACATGGGCCCCAGAGTGCCCGCGTTTTGATTCTAGAGGTTAAGTCTCAAAACATAAGTTCGAACAATTTCGTAGGCTTTTTCAAGATCCGTCGTAAGGCTGCACTCCTTCGCTAGTTTTGCAAAAGGTCGTGCCCATGAAGCGGGTGGCTGAGGAAGCTCGGGCTTAAAGTTGTGAGTCTCTCGTTGTTTAAAGGTTTCATCAATTGCGGTTTTCAAAAACTTTAAATTGAGCGAATTCAGTTCTATGAAAAGCAACATGTCGATGAGATCCTTTACTCGCGAGTTCTCCCGATCAGAGGATCGCGGTAATGTGTAAGCGTGGATCTTCTCAGCAAGTTGCTGCTCTTTTGAAAGACTCGGATACTTTTGAGATTCAAATCCTGCAAAATCAAGCCAGTTTCGAGGAGTAAGCTCGTCGAGAGGCTCGATAACGGCGTCGCCAATTCCTATGTCTAAGTGAAATTTTTCAAAAGACCTGTCATCCAAAATAAGATTGATATGAAAGCGAGCACCACCATAAGGGGCGGCATCCAAATCCATAATCGGGCCGGTGATCTGAAACAAGCAAAAGTCTTTTAGATCCACTTCTGCTTTGTCCCGAAGTTTTTCGAGAAGTAATTGGTGTTCAGAATCTCCAGAAAACAATTTTGTCTCTTGGATCGCAAGATCTATGTCTTTTGTGGTACGTGATTGAGTGGTTCGAAGTTGCATGGCATAGCCACCCTTTAGAATCCAAGGCGGAGATCCGCCTCGAAACAGCCGCGCGAGTAGCCGATCAAAGGCAAACTGACGACGGAGTCGTTGAATATCTACCTTTTCTTTTTCAGAAATTGTTTTCAACCGATCTTCAATAGCTGACCGAAAAGCGGACGCTATTTTATATTCTTTGATTCTAGTCATCCAAGGTTCTCCAGCGCGCGTCTCTTGTTTGGCCCTATCCATTTGATAAATTTCTTTCTAACATCTTCAGGAATTTTTTGAGATTTAAGCTCTTTCAGTCGAATAAGGCCTCGCGCGATAGCCTCGTTAAGCCCTTGCTCTATGAATTCAGGAGAGGTTCCATTTGCTTCTATGAGATCAAGAAGTGTGCGAAGTGGTTTGGTAACGCGAAAACCTCGCTTTGTCTCGATATCGGTCGAGTCGAGGTCGCCGTGGTAAAGTTTAAGAATTTTCGGCGTCTCTGCCCACTTTCGAAATTTTTTAGGCACTGTCATATGAAGCTTTGATGGCATTAGATCGGAAAGCTCGTAGATGCTGAGAGCCGTCTCGTGTGAATAAACTCCCTGAGGCTTATCATCAGCCCCACGTGACCAGAGGGAATAGCGAACGAGCTGCCCTCTTACCTGATCTGTTGGAAAGAGTTTGAGGCGATAGATCCCTCGGCCTTCGCGAACCCATGCGCCTTTAGTGACATGATACGGATGATTGTACTTACTATAGCCACAGGCTTCAGCCTGCTTCGGAGTAAAATATCCCTCCTGCGAGGCGGCAATCTCATAAAGCTTGCCCTGCCTTTCTGGGCCCTTCGGCCTTGGTTTTTTGGATGATTTATTCATGTTGTTATTAGGAATTAATAATAACATAGGGTAGCCAGAAGCAACATGTTTTTATTATTATTTAATAATTTCATGTAAAAGCCACTTATCCTTTCTGAGGATGTTGTGAGATGTCACGCCCTCAACATTAATGATTGCAAGGGCATGCCAGGGAGCAAAGATGCCTATAGCACCATCTATACCTGTGAGAAGCTAAGAAGCGAGGAAGAACTCGGAGAGGGAGGGATTCGAACCCCAATTTACGGTGAGCGAGTACCCGAGCGAATGAAGCTTCGAGCAGTGCGCAGCCTTCGAGAGCAAAGATGCCTATAGTACCGTCTACAGCTGT
>REDG01000011.1 GCA_007693605.1 Bradymonadales bacterium | reverse complement strand
GGGAAATCTGCTGATTGAGTCGGCGACCAACCCAGACTATACATTGGCGTTGGGATGCGTTATTGTGTTTGCGGATTTTGTGATAGCCTTTAATTTCTAAGTCGATCTTCTCTATGGCTTCTTAGATCCGAGGGTGAAGTATGGATGAGAGAATTGAGCGAGGCAGTTCTCTTTGGAGAGATGCCCTCAAGCGGCTCTTCAAAAACAAAGCGGCGATGGCCGGCTTGGGCTTTTTTGTTTTCATGGTCTTTGCGGCCCTCTTCGGCCCTTTGATCAGCCCTCATTCCTATGAAGCTCAATATGATTTTCGTGAGTCACAACCTCCGGCCGTTTTCGATATGGATGCCTTTGAGCGAAGAACCATGACCATTTTGGTTCGTGAAGACTATCGCTCGATTTTGGGCCTGAATTGGAACACCCGACATTGGTTGGGCACCGATACCCTGGGTCGAGACATGTTGGCACGACTCCTTTTTGGGGCCAGGGTGTCGCTGGCGATTGGCTTTCTGGCGGGAATCGTGAGTCTTGTGATTGGCGTACTCTACGGAGCAATCGCGGGTTATCTTGGGGGGCGCTTAGACAATCTAATGATGCGCTTTGTCGATACCCTCTACAGTTTGCCCTATATGTTTTTTGTGATTCTTCTGATGGCTTTGGCGGGTCGGAGCTTTGTTTTACTATTCGTGGCCATTGGTGCCGTATCTTGGTTGACGACGGCTCGTATTGTGCGAGGTCAGATTATTTCTTTGAAGAACTCAGAGTTTGTGGAGGCGGCCCTTGCTTCGGGAACGGGCCATTGGAAGATTATCACCCGGCATTTGATTCCCAACACCCTCGGGCCGATCATCGTGTATTTTTCTTTGATCGTACCCAGAGTGATTTTAGAGGAAAGTTTTCTGAGCTTCATTGGTCTGGGCGTTCAAGCTCCAATGGCATCTTGGGGCTTGATGGTGGCCGAGGCTCGAGGCGTGGTTCAACTCTACCCCTATATTGTTTTGATTCCTGGGATCACACTGACCCTCACGCTTTTTAGTCTCAACTTCTTGGGCGATGGCTTAAGGGACGCACTCGATCCGCGATTGAAAGGAAAACAATAGACTTCTATGGGGCTTCTAGAGGTTCGAAATCTGAGCGTGGAGTTCCATACAGACGAGGGCATCGTCAGGCCGGTGGATTCTTTGAGTTACGAACTCGAAAAGGGCGAAGTCTTGGGGATTGTGGGGGAGAGCGGATCAGGTAAGTCCGTCAGCTGTTTGGCTTTGATGGGGCTTTTGCCGACCCCCCCCGCTCGCATTCCTCAAGGAGAGATCTTTCTAGAAGGTCAGGACATTCTTAAGTGGTCGCCAGGGAAGAGGCGACAAATGCGGGGGAAAGACATCTCGATGATCTTTCAAGACCCCTTCACTTCGCTAAATCCCTATCTGAAAATTTCTACTCAGCTCATGGAGGTGATGGAGTTTCACGGGAACTACTCTCGGGCGGAAGCGAAGCGCCGTTCTCTGGATATGCTAGAGCGCTTGGGGGTGCCCGATCCAGAAACTCGATTCAAGTCTTATCCTCATCAACTGTCAGGGGGCTTGAAGCAGCGGATCATGATTGCCATGAGCCTTCTGCTGAAGCCAAAGATTTTGATTGCCGACGAGCCCACCACGGCTCTCGATGTCACGATTCAGGCTCAGATTTTGGATCTTCTCAAAGAGATCAACGAGAAAGAGGGCACGGCCATTATTATGATTACTCATGATCTCGGAGTGGTCGCGGGCCTCTGTGATCGAGTGCAGGTGATGTATGGAGGTCGCTTGGTGGAGAGAGCAAGCACAGAGGATCTCTTCTATCGAACTCAACACCCCTATACTCAAGGCTTATTGGATTCCATTCCCAGTTTGGAGTCTCGAGTGGGAGATCGTCTTCAGCCCATTATGGGCTCGCCACCCGACCTCACGAGGCTGGGTGACTTCTGTGCCTTTTCGATGCGCTGTGGTCGTGTGACAGAAGAGTGCCGAGCGAAACGACCTCGGATGCAGCGGGTGAGTGATGACAGCTCTCATGAGTTTGAGTGTTATCATCCTTTGCAAGACGAAGAGCCCGAGTCGAAACGCTCTGGAGGGGGCTCATGAGTCTGCTCCAGATTCGCGATCTCAAGGTGCATTTTCCTGTTTCCCGCGGGGGGCTCTTTCGGTCGGAAAAGAGGCTCGTGCGGGCCGTGGATGGGGTCGACTTAGAGGTCTTTCCCGGCGAAACTCTAGGCCTGGTGGGAGAGAGTGGCTGCGGCAAGTCGACGCTCGCTCGCGCCATCGTTCAGTTGATTGAACCCACGGCGGGCGAGATTTTTATCGAAGGCCGACCCCTGGCGGGGATCTCGCCCTCGAAACTGAAGACCGAGAGAAAACAGTTTCAAATGGTGTTTCAGAATCCGTTTAGCTCTTTGAACCCTCGGTTGACCGTGGCCGACATCATTGCGGAGCCCTTGAAGGCCTTGACCAATATGAATAAAAAGCAGCGATGGAATCGGGTGCAAGAGTTGATGGAACTCATGAATTTAAACCCAAAGTTCTTATTGAGGTATCCGCACGAGTTTAGTGGGGGGCAGAGGCAGAGAATCAATATCGCTAGGGCGCTTGCCGTGTCTCCGAAGCTGGTGGTTCTTGATGAGCCGGTCTCTGCACTCGATGTCTCGATTCAGGCGCAGATTATCAATTTGTTGCAAGACCTTCAGAAGAAGATGAATCTGGCCTATCTCTTTATTGCACACGACCTCTCGGTGGTGAAGACCTTGAGTCATCGAGTGGCCGTGATGTACCTGGGTAAAGTCGTCGAGGTTGCGAAGACCGAGAACCTTTATCACTCTCCTCAACATCCCTACACAAAAGCGCTTCTCTCGGCTGTGCCAATTCCAGACCCTAAAAAAGAGAGGGAGAGAAGACGCATTCCTCTGAGTGGAGAAATCCCCTCACCCATCGATTTGCCGAAGGGCTGTAGCTTTCACCCACGATGCCCGGTGGCAGAGGGAATTTGTCGGCGAGATCCCCCCGTCTTAGAAGAGAAGGTTGGGGGGCAGCAGGCTTCGTGCCATCTCGTGCCTCAGGACCTGACAGTCGAAACTGGACGCGGAGGCTGAGGGCTGCCATCATAGATTCCGATGGCTGCTAGGAAAACCCCAAGCCCTGATCCAAGAAAGTTTCCTCGATACGCGGGAATGTCTACCTTCTTTCGCTTTCCTTACGAGCCAAATCCGACCGCTGTGGATTGGGCACTCTACGGAATGCCCTTTGATCAGACCACCACTTACCGATCGGGCGCCCGTTTTGGACCGCGAGCCATTCGCGAGCAGTCGGCTTATATCAAGCCCTATCATTTGAGTTTCAAGCAGGATCTCTTGGAGCGATATTCTTTGGTGGATGCCGGCGACAGTCCTGTCTCGCCTTACTCGATTCAAGAGACTTTAGAACTGCAGGAGTCATTTTGTGCAGGCTGGGCGGAGAAAGGAGCCCGCTGCTTTGCGGTGGGCGGGGATCACAGCATTGCTTTGGCCAATATTCGCGTGGCACGAAAGAGAAGTCAAAAGCCTTTGGCCCTGATTCATTTTGATTCGCATACTGACACCGTCGATGAGCTTTGGGGTGAGAAGTACACGCATGCAGCACCGGTTCGCAGGGCGATTGAAGAGGGCTTGGTAGAGCCTGGTAAAATTTTGTCGATTGGGATTAAGGGGCCGGTCAACACAGCCGAAGAGCTGCAGTGGGGTTTGCAGAACGGCATTCAGTATGTGACCTATGAGGACTGGAGAGCTGAAGGTTTAAAGAGAGTTTCAGACTTTGCAAAGTCTCTGAAAGATCAAGAGGCCTATTTGAGTTTTGATATTGACTGTCTCGACCCGACCTTTGCCCCAGGGACGGGAACGCCCAGCGTTGGGGGTTTTAGTTCAGCAGAAGCGATTGAGTTGGTCAGACAGTTTCGCGGCCTCAATCTGCAAGGGGCAGACCTTGTGGAAGTGGCTCCCGATCTAGACCCTGGCTATACGACCGCTTTGCTGGGGGCGCATTTGATTTTTGAGATTTTGAGTTTGTAGAGCCCGCCCTTTCTCTAGAGGCTCTTCTTCTTCTGATCGTGGTTGGCAGCCAGATTTGTGGCATAGACCCCGTCTTTGCTCCCCCGTTTCACTTGATACATGGCTCGATCAGCCGCCGCAATGATCTGGTCGACGCCTTCACCGTCTTCGGGGAATGTGGAAACTCCAAAGCTTGCGGTTTGTTTGATTTGAAGACCGTGCTCTGTAAGAAAGTCTTTCTTGTGGAGATCTTGAATTGCCCTTTCGACAAACAAAACGGCATCTTTCTTGGGCGTGCGAGGAAGAACCAATACGAATTCATCCCCGCCGTAGCGAATTCCGATGTCTGAGCTTCGAATATGTTGAAACAGAAAGTCGCCAAACTCTGTGAGAAGGCGAGAGCCTGCAATATGACCATATTGATCGTTGACGCTTTTAAAATTATCAAGATCAAGAAAGACCATCGAGAGCTCTTCGCCATATCGCTTTGATCTTGCGATTTCTCGTTCTAAGATAATAGGCAAGTAGCGAGAGTTGTAGAGCTGGGTGAGGTCGTCGGTGATGGTGAGGTCTTGAACCCGTTGATAGTGAATGGAATTTTCGACCGCAATGGCTAGATAGTCGATCATGGTCTCTGCGAGCTTGAGACTGCTTTCTTCTAGGGGCTCTCGATCTTTCAAAGTGACAACCACCAAGACTCCCAGGGCTCGACCCTTCGAGATGATGGGAAGAAGAAGCATGCTTGAGGCCTCTTCGGCAATATAGCTGTCTACCTCCCGATCAAATTGCGGGTCTTCGCAGGGATTGTGGATCAGCTCTGCCTTTCCTGATTCAAGGCAGCGCCCGACAAGGCCTCGACCGACATCATATCGCTGGGGATCGTCCTCGGTCTTTCGTCTTGGGTATTGGAAGTAGAACTGCTTTGAACGCTGCCCCATCAAGACCAAGCCCAGCTGTTTGCTGCCCAAAAGATGCCCCACTTTTTCGACGACGGTTTGAAGGATCTCAGAGAGGTCGAGGCAAGAGGTGAGCATTTTACCCAGGGAGTCTAGAATCTGAAGGCGGTCGACCGTGTTTCGAAGCTCCTCGATCACTTCATTTTCGATCAAGTGCTTGGGGTAGGCCAAGTCTTTGAGACTGCGGGCAGGCCTTTTGGAAGCCGATGAAGGCTTATTTTTGGATTTGGCTTTCTTTTTCATGGCCGCTTAAAATATTCGAGATCTCTCGGTGATTCTTCCCCTTAAACTATATTATAACGGGCCTTGGGGCCTGATGCGCCGCCCCGAATGTGGAGATTGGGCAGTTTATGGTACAAGCACTCAAGTCAAAGAGAATTGCAATTCTGAGCTCCGGAGGCGATGCGCCCGGAATGAATGCCTGCATCCGGTCGGTGGTGCGCTCCGCCTTTGCCGAAGGAGCCTCGGTGTTAGGGGTTAAGAAGGGTTTTGAGGGCTTGATGACGGGGGAATTGCAGGCGCTCTCGATGCGTAGTGTGGGGAATATTATTCAGCGGGGCGGAACGATTTTGGGCTCTTCTCGCTCGGCAGACTTCCGAAAGAAAAAGGGTCGAGAGAAGGCCTACCGTTGTCTGCAAGACTGGGCGGTCGACGCGTTGATTTGTTTGGGGGGGGACGGAACTCTCACCGGGGCGAAGATATTTTCTGAGGAATTTCGAATTCCCGTGATTGGCATCCCCTGCACGATTGATAACGATCTTTTCGGCACTGATTTTTCGATTGGCTTCGACACGGCGGTTGAGACGGCGGTGGATTGCATCGACAAGATTCGAGATACGGCAGATTCGCACGGCCGAGTCTTTCTGATTGAAGTCATGGGAAAAAACACCGGGCATCTCGCAGTTGAGGTGGGCCTGGCGGCCGGAGCGGAGTTTCTGGTTTTGCCTGAAGTGCCGTATCGTTTCTCAGATTTGTTGAGCCGAATTCGTCAGGGGATTTCGCGGGGCAAGTCGGGTAGCATTGTGATCGTGGCGGAGCGAGAGCAGCCCGGGCTGGTGATTCAGATCGGAAAGCAACTAGAGAAGAAGATTCAGAGAGATGTGAAGACGATGATTCTTGGTCATTTGCAGCGCGGAGGAAGTCCCAGCGCTCGAGATCGAAATCTGGCCTCTCGCTTTGGCGCTTTGAGTATTGATTTGTTGAAGAAGGGAAAGAATCGGCGAATGACGGTGATTCAGCGAGGAGACTATCGAGACATCGGGTTTTCTCAGGTGATCGGAAAGAGCCGACCCATTGACAAAGAAAAGGTGAGACTGCTTGGGTTGCTTTCGCAATAGGCTGAACGATAGAGAATGAGGGAGAAGCTGGTTTGGCATCGAAGTTTATTTTCATAACAGGAGGGGTGGTTTCCAGTTTGGGCAAGGGGATTGCCGCGAGTTCTATTGCCGCCTTAATGGAGGCCCGAGGGCTTCGAGTGACGCTCGTTAAGATGGACCCCTATATCAATGTTGACCCCGGCACCATGAATCCCATCGAGCATGGCGAAGTTTTTGTTACCGAGGATGGGGCTGAAACGGATATGGACTTAGGCCATTATGAAAGATTCAGTTCGGCGGCCTTGACTCGTTTGAACAATTTCACCACCGGTCAGATCTACGATGAAGTGATTTCGAAAGAGAGAAGGGGTGATTATTTAGGCACGACGGTTCAAGTGATCCCTCATATCACCAACGAGATCAAAGACCGCATTTTGAAAGCGGCGGCCGGGGTTGATTTGTGTTTGGTTGAAGTGGGGGGCACGACCGGGGACATTGAGAGCCTTCCCTTCTTGGAGGCTATTCGCCAACTCAAAACAGATTTGGGCAGAGACAATAGTCTGTCGATTCATGTGACCTTGATTCCCTGGATGAAGTCCGCCGGTGAATTGAAAACCAAGCCCACCCAGCATTCCGTGAAGGAGCTTTTGAGCATCGGAATTCAGCCGGACATTTTGCTGTGCCGAACAGAGAAGCCCATCGATCAAGAGCTGCGCCGAAAGATCGCTCTCTTTTGTAATGTGACCGAGACTTGCGTGATTGAGGCGATGGATGTTCCGCAAGTTTATGAGGTGCCCTTAAAGTTTCATGAAGAAGCTCTGGATGCGAGAATTTGTGAGAAGTTGAATATTTGGTCTGCCAAGCCCAATCTCGATCGATGGCGAGACCTGATTCAAAAGCTGAAGTCACCAAAGTCTCAGATGCTTTTGGGCTTAGTCGGCAAGTATATGAGCTTGAAAGAGAGCTATAAATCTTTGTCAGAGGCCATTCTGCATGCAGCGGTCGCCGAAGATTTGGGGGTCGAGATTCGCTATATTGATCCAGAAGAGATTGAGTCTGGTGGGGCGGAGGTTTTGAAAGAAAACTTGGAATCTGTGAATGCGGTGATCGTGCCCGGGGGCTTTGGGAAGAGGGGAGTCGAGGGCAAGATCATGGCGCTGGATTATGCCCGAGAGCATCGTATCCCTTGCCTAGGGATTTGCTTGGGAATGCAATTGATGAGTGTGGGCTTTGCTCGAAAGGAGCTAGGTCGAAAGAAGGCGCACTCTCAGGAGTTTCAAGCAGAGACGGCTGAGCCCGTGATTCATTACTTAAAGGGGCAGAGTGAGAGCATACAAAAAGGCGGCAGCATGAGGCTCGGAAGTTATCCCTGTCAGATTCAGCCAGAGACTTTGTCTGCAAAGCTTTATGGAAAGACCGAGATTCGAGAAAGGCATCGACATCGTTTGGAGTTCAACTCAGACTATGCCTCAGACTTTGAGAAGAATGGCTTTCGCTTGGTCGGTAAATCGCCAGACGGCAAGTTGGTCGAGATGATTGAACTCGAGTCCCATCCTTTTTTCGTGGGGGTTCAGTTTCATCCGGAGTTTCAGTCGAAGCCCTTCGAGCCCCACCCCTTATTTGTGGGGCTGTTGCAGGCGGCTAAGGCAAATCTAGTATAGTTTCAGAAAGTTTGAGGCCTCGCATTGTTTGTGGCGGAAGATACGGACAGGATGCCTTATTCTGCCTTAAAGCGAGAGAAGCTTCGAGTCTCTCTCAGCACTTCTCCTGCAGACCAAAGATCTCTTCGATGTCCATTTTCTTCTGTGCTGGGAGATAAGCTCCCGTTTGGCTGGAGTCTTCGGAAGCTTCTAGAGCTGCCTTCCATCCCGCTCTTTGAGCTTCATGACTTTGAAATCTCTGTAAGATCGTTTTGTCGTCAGCCTTTGCCAAGATCGTTCGGCGGGGAGCCTTTGTCGCGAAGAAGTTCGGATAGACAGCCGGAAGTGACTTGAGCAAATCTTCAGAATCTTGAAAAATCACTCGAACCGACTCCCCTTCAGCAGGCGGGTTCTTCTTTAATCTGTCAGCCAACTGATCTCTTTGGACGATCTGAAACCGAAGCAACCTAGTTTTGTCTTCTGAGACTACTGCAATCTCATGTTCCGAGAAGTGTAGCGTCTCAAGAGCCTTCGGGTTTCTCTTAGTTTGCCTCAGGACAATGACATGGTTTCCCGCGTCGATCTTTTCAATCCAGTCATCGGCAATTCGATTTGATGTTGCCTTCAACTCGTCAAGCTCGCTCTGCATTTTATTGCTCGCTTCCTCAATTATCTTTCTAAACTCCTCGTCCTCTATATCGTTTATATCGGCAGGGGTAAGATTGAAAGTCAGCATTTTTTCGAGCATCCCGTTCATTTCTTCGACCGAAGCACGGGCCCCGACGGCGACCTCTGGCTGATCTGCTAATTTTTGTGGTTTATCTTGAGAATTCAAATAGTAGGCATGAGTTAAAAAAGCTCGATCGACCAGATCAAGCGAAGAGCCTCCTGGCAGTTTGTAGCCGGCTTTTTCTGCCATCTCTACAAACTTCTCCATGGCCTCTCTTGCTGCCTCCGCCCTTTCTTTCGAAGGGGCGGTGAAAATGGAAGCATTTCGAAAACGCATCTCTGCTTGCGGCAAGTCTCTTTTGGCCCTCTTGGCCCTTTTGGCCTCATCCGAACTGTCGGCATGCCGATTGGCAAAGGCCGGATCGAGCACCGGACTTCCCGCCAAAACAAGACCGAAGAATGTAAATTGATAAACAGCCCTTCGTACTAAAGCCCTTGAGAACATAAGTCTTATCCCTCCAGCCTCAAGAAGTAGCAAGTTCAATGCCAAGCCCAATCCCCCCAGAACAGCCCAGAAAGGCCTTTTCAGGGGGCCCTGGTCGACTCTTCTCCCCTGCGGCTGGACCTTTGTGTCGCAGTCGAAAGCTCCACTTATCTCTTCAGGTTGAAGAGATACCTGACACTTGAGATGGACGGATAGTAGTTTCAAACGCTATTTTTTGGAGTTGGTGGATGTCATGG
>REDG01000014.1 GCA_007693605.1 Bradymonadales bacterium | reverse complement strand
TCGCAGTGTGGTTCAATGCCACTCGAGAAGCGCAGCGACGAAGGCGACAAAGCAGATGAGCCTTTAGCGGTTTATGGAGAGTGCCGATAAAGGTTCATATGCGCGAAGGCAAGGAGCGAGCATCGCAGTGTGGTTCAATGCCACTCGAGAAGCGCAGCGACGAAGGCGACAAAGCAGGTGAGCCTTTAGCGGCACTCTCCCGCTCAAACAGTCGGTCGAGGCACAGCAAACACCTCCCCAAACCTCATATAGTTTGTCTTTCCGAGGCGGGAGAGAAGCCGAAGTTGATCTTCTCGAACAAGACCGTCTTCGCCTAGAATCTCTTTTCGCTGAAAGTGAATCTTGAGAACCTCTCCTAAGACGAGTTGTCCGTTTCCGGGCTGATTCCCCAAAGAGACTGTTTTAAACAAACGACATTCGATGGCGACGGCGGCCTCCTGAATCCGAGGCGCTTCAACGAGATCAGAGGCGACCGCCGTTAAACCCAAGGCTTCAATCTCACTGACATCCGGTGGGTATTCGGCAGAGCTTTGGTTCATGACTTCGATCACATCTTCTGTCACCACATGGTGAACAAAACAGGCCGTCTCTTGCACATTTCGAAAACTATCTTTACCCGAGGCCTCTCGATTGAGAGCCGCTGAAAATCCAAGAATGGGTGGGTTCATGCTGAACATATTAAAGAAAGAATAAGGCGCCAAATTTGAAACTCCAGCTTTCGAGATCGTTGATATCCAGCCGATGGGCCGAGGCCCGATCAGACCGATGAGCAGACGATAAGCCTCTCTGGGATCTCGCTCCGCGCAGACAAAGCTTTCACTCATGAAGGCCTCCACGACTTCCAATACTCTCGAATCTCTCGTTTTCTCGCATAGGCAGTCGCCCTCAAAGGATTTCGCGTATCAATCATCACAGCGACTTCGTCGGTTCGGGTTTTGGCAGACTGATTTTTCAGAGCCTTTGGGTGGGGTCCGTGATGCACCCCACGAGGGTGAAAGCTAATGCAACCCGCTTCCATATGATCCCGACTAAAGAAATCCCCTTCGTGATAGAGAATCACTTCGTCATAATCGATATTCGAATGGAAAAAAGGAACTTTTAGGGCCCCCTCTGGCTCTTCCAAGGGTCTTGGCAAAAAACTACAAACCACAAAATCTTGAGCAACAAATGTGGAGTTCACACTGGGCGGCAAATGCGCCTTAGAACTCAAGGCTGGAGAAATTTTTGAGATATTGAGTTTGTAGGGATAGAGATTGCCAACCCAACCCTTGAGGTCTCGAACATCATGGGCGTATTCAATTTCTGAAATCTCAAACTCAGACTGCACTCGAACGGTTGAGCCACTCTCGCCGCCCTTCTTGAGCAAAGGGCCTTCAATCTCGTGTTCTGAGTACAAGGCGTGCTGGCCCATCAGCGCGGTATCCGGTCGTTGAAAATGAGACTTTAAATTCTCGATTCTTAAAAGAGCCATGGCCTGATCGTCGAGAGCCCAACGATAGGTGACCCCTTTCGGAATAAGCACATAGTCGCCTTTCTCGAGGGCAATCTCTCCATAAACGGACTCTAAGCGAGCCTTTCCGTCATGACAAAAATACAACTCCGAAGCATCTGCATTCCTAAAAAAGACGGAGCTGGCAACTGAGAAGCGATGCCACCACAATCGAATCTCATCGTTGAAAAACCAACACTCTCCGCCCTGAAAGAAATCCTTTTGAGAGCCATCTGACGGGGGCTGAAAACACTGGGGCTTTAAAAAGTCCGCCCTTTGCTCTTCGATGGGGGCCCACTGAAAGGGAGAGCGTCTTAAATCAGTCCAAGAAGTGGGTGGTTTCTCGTGATACAAATGAGAAACGGCGCCGTAGAAACCCTCAAGCCCATGCTCCTCTTCGTAAGTTCCGGAGGGTAGATTCAAATGGGGTCGATCGGCCACTTCCCCCTGTCTTTGAAAGAACATCTTCAATACTCCTTATGATTCCACAACTCGATTTAGCAGCTTCAGCCCGAGAGTCTCGCAGCTCAGCTCCACTTCGTCTCCTGGCTTCAGCCAGCTCGGCGATTCTTGAGAAAGATTCCTCTCCATCAAGCAGCCTCCACCCATGGTTCCACTACCCAAGAGTTCTCCTGGGTAAAGTCGACAGTTCTGAGAGGCCCTCACCAGCATCTCTTCAAATGAAAACTGGATTGCCTTCCAGTTCGCCCGACAGAACTCTTTTGAGTTCAATCGAAGACAAAACTCAAGATCATAGCCCTTTCCCGAACGAAACTTCTCTAAAGACTCCTTGGTGACCAGAAAGGAGCCAAGGCTCGAACAAAAATCTTTCCCCTTGGTCGGGCCCAAATTCAACTTCATTTCCCAGCCCTGAAAATCACGCGCCGTCCAATCGTTCAATAAACTGTAGCCCAGAATCGCTTCGTGAGCTTCCTCCAAGCTAGCGTTGAAGAGTGGCCGACCAAGAACGCAGGCAATTTCTAGTTCAAAATCCATAGCTTCAGAGGCCCGAGGGTATGGCACAAGGCCTGGCCCCACAAAACTCAAGGGATTTGAATAGTAAAAGACAGGCTTTTCGTACCACTGGTCGAGCATCGGTAAGCCTCGCCCCTCTCGACCTTTCTTCACATGCTCTTCAAAACAATAGAAATCTCGAAACGAATAAGGTCGAAAGGGTAGTGCCCAATGTATACTCTCTGATGGGAGCGTTTCGAGTTCCTTCCACTCGGCCTCTTTCTTCAGAAGCCAAGGTAGAAGGCCCTCCGACTTCTGGATAAAATCTGAGAGTGTATGGACTTCTTGTAGAAGCTTCTCTCTCGCTGCCCAGTCTTGTATTTTTTTCCAAGAGACAAAAGAATCTGAGAGCCCTGCTGAGATGAGAAGGCTCAATCGGCCTTCCCGCTCGGCCATCCCAAGCTTCATAAGACTCCTCGGCGCTTCTGATCCAACTCGATCGACTCAAACAAGGCCTGAAAGTTTCCCTCTCCAAAGCCTGTGTTTCCCTCCCTTTGAATCAACTCAAAGAAAAAGCCTCCGAAAATATTCTGAGTGAAGATCTGAAGGAGGTAGCCGCCCTTCTCATCTTGATCCACAAGAATTCTAAGGCTCTCTAAGTCGGCGAAATCTTCTCGAATCTTAACGCGGCCCCTGGCGAGCTCGTAGTAGGTATCAGGAATATCTAAAAAACGAATGGGATTCCCTTTTTCCTCAACAATTTTTGTCATGCTGCTGATAATGTCCTCCGTCAAGAGAGCAATATGCTGCACTCCAGGACCTCGATGCACTTCGATATACTCTTGAATCTGAGACTTAGGGTCAGAGGCTTCATTGAAGGGAATTTGCACCCCTCCGCTCGGTGAGCGAGTGACCCAAGACTTTAAGCCCGTCAGATCGGTTTTGATATCGAAGAACTGCCCCTTCTCCAGATGAAAGGTCATCAGGTAGTCACAGACCGTCTGATTGAGTTTTCCCATCTCCAGATTAATTGTGTTGTGATCAAACCTTAGAATCCCCTTCTTGACCGGAAAAGCTGGGAAGCTTCGTTTCGAAACCACCGTATGCTTCATTCCTCCCACCCCTGGAATCACTCCCAAATCTTTTCCCCCCTCTTCCAAAAGAAAGCTCAGATCAAAGATGGTGTCTTGATGCTCATCAAAATGGGCTTTGGCCAAAGGATGATCGCTTGGGTACAAACAAAAAACCGCTTCGCCCGAGCCCCAGACGGCCGCGGGCTTTTCAAGAAAGCTGGGAGCCTCTTTCGGGTCAATGGATGAAAAGCCCAAGGCCGACAAGACTCTTTCGAAGGCGGGAAGATCTTTCACCGCGGCTTTTACATGGTCATAGGAATGAATACGGATAGGAGTCGCCATAGAGGCTTACTCTAGCCCGAATGAACCCACTGAAGTCGAGTCAAAAGCGTGGCGAATTTCAGGCCACTAGCGCTTCGAGTGGCCGCCTTAATCTTCTTGTAGCAAGCTCCCTACCCGAATCGGATCTAAATCTCGAAAGGCCTGCGTGGCCAGACTGGGCTGCGCATTCATGCCCTCCATCACGGCTTTCAAGCGCAATTGAATTTCTGCCTCTCCCGCTGCGGGCAGCTTTGAAGTTCCACGAGAATCGAACTGAAGAAGAAGTTGATCGACTCGCTCTGAGCTGGGAGCTTCTTGGGCCTGCCTTAGAAGTTCCGGATTACGACTGGCCGCGCTCTCAATCGCCTTCAGAGATCCGCTCAAGCTCAAGCGAACAAGATCCTTTGAAGCGGCTTTCTTCTCGTTCGAAGCCGTTTCGGTTGTTCGAGCGGACTGCCCCGATTTTGTCGCTGCCGAATCTAAACCTGGCTGTGGTCCTTTTCCTACAATCTTCATTCGCAAGTCTCCTCTAGACCCTAATGGACTGCAAAAGTCTTGCCATCAATCTGCGTCAAAATCGAAAGAAACAATGCCAATAAAATCAAGGCCTTCAAAATTGACTCTCAGCACCGACCTTTGGACAGTCCTCACAAAGCGTCAAAACTCTTGGTCGCCTGCCATTAATTTGTCATGCACTGACAAGAACTTAGGACGACCTTGAGAAATCCAAGGGGACACGACCCCCTTGCCGATCGGCAAGAGCCCTTTTTGCATCTCCGTAATTTTTGCGATCTCCTCAAAATCCATTCCAGTTCATAGAATGGAGATTGTAAGGAGACGAAGACATGATCTCAGAGGATCTCGAAGAATGGATCGATCAAGCCGAGCTTTCTGAAGACTGCCCCTGCAGCAGTGACAAAGCTTTCGGCGCCTGTTGTGGGGCTTACTTTCCCTGCGACTGCAACAGTAAAGAAGTCGCCATTGAGTGTTGCTACCTGGGTAGCAACGAAGAAGAAATGACGGGCTGAAACGATTCCACATATTGAGTCAGTCGCGAATGTTGTCTGCTTCGACGACTCCGCTCTGAGAGTATCTTTGCTCCGAACAGACAAGAGACTCAATCAGTGCCTTCAGACTAAGCTCTCCCATCGTTGTCGCCCATTATTGTGCTGCCGACAAAGAAGCCGAAGATTGGTCGCACTCGACTCTCCCCCTCTGGAAAACTCCTGCACATGATCCCACTCCAAGCCAAAACCAGATCCACATTGCCTTCCCGTCCTTGGCTCCACAAAAACACAAGCCCCGCCATCTCTCTCCCAAACCACTGCACGAACAGATTTTGGAATATGCCGACTTCGCTTGCCTTTGGGCTGAATCCTGACTTCTTTCCTTTCCTCGGGAGAAACAGCTTCCGTAGCGGTAGTAACTTCAGGGGTTTTCTTCTTCCCACTCACTCCGAACTTTCTCCTTTCCACTTCTCGAAGCGCCAACTTGAGGGCAATCTTCAAGGCCTTCTCTCGACTCGCCCAAGGGTTCTGATGGGCCGTCAAGCCCATGAACTTCTCTAGAAGCTCCTTAGTCTCTTCATCCACCGTGACCGACAATCGATAGCTGGACTCTGAAACCACCCGAAAATCCTCTCGCTTTTTGATCTCAGGCACCCCGGCCTCCATCAATTTTCTCTCACACTCCCTTTGAGTCGTGTTTTCTACCCGACTCAAAAGTTTCATTTTTTCATGACAGCTCTGGGGCGGAAGGGAACGAAGAGCCTTAGAGACTTGGCTGAGATGAGAAAGAGAAAGACTTCCTCTTTGGAGCTTGGTTTTAACTTCAGTTTTCTGAGCCCTAGGGAAATTCTTAATCAGCCGCATACTCTCGATTCTTCTTTGAGCCGCTCCGGCAGAATACTTCAAGACTTCGGTGCAAAAAATAAAAAGGGAAGAGTAGCCTTTGGCGAGATAGAGCTTTCGCCTTTCGATTTCCTCGAGAGCCTCAATCACGGCGGCATAGATTTTTCTCTCTGAAGCCGCGAGTTTTTGCGTATAAAGAAGCAGGTCTTTTGACGCCAGCTTTTGTACATTCAAGGGCAGCCTTCGATCTTCAACAAGATTTTCTTCAAAGTTCATATCTTTCATAGGCTTGAGCATAACATGAACTTTTTTGGCTGCCGTATGTTTGCTCTAAGAGCCGAATTGCAACTCATTTAATTTATTTCTTCCGGACTAAGACTGAGCACTTAGAGCGAAAGCTAGCGCGATTAAAACCCATTCTCTGATTTGATTTGTGAGATTGAAAATAATGCCTAGAAAATGCTGTCAACAAAAATGTTGCCCAAGATGGCGGTTGCACAGATATTTTTCTACAGTTCAAACAGTTTCACTTCCGCCTAAAAAACAAAATGAGTCCCTTAAGAACTTATTTTGTTTTTCAGGAAACACAGCTGCACCGACATCTCATTTGTCAGAAAAATCACTTCCGCTGCGGTAATCAGTGTCAGATCTCAATGCGATAGGTGAGCCCTGTCTCCCAAAAAAAATAAAAATAAGTCCCTTAAGAACTTATTTCTATCTTTTTTGGGGAACAAGCTTTTGTCGACACATCGATTTTTTATCGATTTTTTGTCGAACGGATTATGTCTACTTCCGCTGCGGAAGTGATCCTAATTAAGCCGCTGAAAAGATCTCTCGCTCGGCTTCGTAGGCCTGCTGGCACTCTACTTCTAAACTCTTCAAGGAATCTGCTTGAAGATTTAAAAACGAAACTGCGGCCAGCGATTCCAAATCCACCTCTTGTGGACTCCGAAAGCCAATTCCGATTTTTCGACAAAGCTCATAGGCCAACTCCACAGAAGCGACCGCATGTCGAAGCTCGTCAGAGGATTTCAAAAACTCTCGTTCCTTCTCTTCAAGGCTCGACAAGCGATGATAACGAATCATCCGAACAATATTCTCGGGCAATCCCCATTTCTCAATAACCCGACAGCCCACCTCGGGATAGGTGAAACTAAAGACCTGCCTTTCGAGCTCTAAACAATCTTTACCCTCATTGTAGACGCCGGTCATCACCTCGGCATAATCCTTGGGGCACTCATTGTTCATCACCGCTCGCCCCACATTGTGAAGCAGGCCGCCAACGAAACCCAAGTCAGCCACAGCCGGAGAAGCATTCGCAGATAAAATTCGACTGATGATGGCCGTTCCCACACTGTGGTCCCACAAGAGTTGTTCGGTGATTCCGAACTTCTTGTGAAGAGATCGACTCGAAGTGGCTACAACCAAAGATCGAACACTTCGATAGCCGAGAATCATGATAGCATGTTGAACGGTTGTCACTTCTCGCCGAAGTCCATAAAAGGCCGAGTTAGCGATCTTCAGAATGCGAGTGGTCACACTCGCGTCTTTTTCGATGACCTGAGCTAGGCCCTCTGCATTCGTCGATTCTTGGCCCACCAGTTCGATCACTTTTTGAGCCGTTTGGGGAAGCATCTCGAGATCTTCCGCTTTCTTTACTAAAGACTCAAAAGCTAGGGTCGACATGCTCTGAGTTTATCACTGACTTCTGACATAAATCACCACGAAAATTCTGCAGTAAAGTGACGAAGTCGCTTTGGTTCCTTCAAGATCCGAACGGCTTTAGCCGCCTTTCGTTGATGAAATACAAACTCAATCAGCTCTAAACAGTAGTCCATATGACTCTGGGTATAGACCCTTCGTGGAATGGCGAGTCGAACCAGCTCAACCCCGTGGGCTTTCTCCGTACCGTCAAACTGGCGGCCAAACATAAGGCTTCCGATTTCACAAGAGCGCAGACCCCCCTCGAGATAGAGGGACAGGGCCAGAGATTGGCCGGGATAGTCAGACCACTTCAAATGAGGATAAAAACTCGCCGCATCTAGATATAAAGCATGCCCTCCCACCGGCTTCAGATAGGGAATCCCCTTTTGTTCACAAAACTTACCTAGATATTCTAAAGACGCCAAGCGATATTCCAAATAGGCAGGCTCCAAGACCTCATCCAAACCTTGTGTCATGGCCTCAAGATCTCGTCCCGCAAGTCCACCGTAAGTTGGAAAGCCTTCGGTTAGAATCAGTTGCGAGTGCAGGTCTTCAACCCAATCAGATGACTTGAGGGCCAGAAATCCGCCGATATTTACCAAGGCGTCTTTCTTTGCAGAAAAGCTACAGCCGTCGGCGAGAGAAAAGATTTCTCGGGCCACTTCTGCTGGCATTCTCCCCTTCTCTTCGTCTCGACAAATGAAGGCCACATTTTCTGCAAATCGACAGGCATCCAAAATAAAGGGAATGCCATAGTGGCGGTAGAGCCTAGAGACTTCTCGAATGTTTTCGAGACTCACGGGCTGCCCACCGCATGAATTGTTTGTAAGAGTCAGCATCCCCACGGGAATTTGAGATCGAGGCGTCGACTCTAAAAATTTCTTCAGAGCCTCCACATCCATATTGCCCTTAAAGGGAATGGCTTCTTGAACTTTCTGAGCGGCTGGCGAGACAAAGTCGATGGCTCGAAAGCCGACTGCCTCAATATTCGCTCGCGTCGTATCAAAATGACTGTTGTTCGGCACCCATTGAGGCTCAGCCGTCGACCCCCTTCTCTCGCTTAAAACCGAAAACAAAAGTCTTTCGGCAGCGCGACCTTGATGAGTCGGAATGATATATTCATAGCCCGTGAGTTCTTGAACCTTAGATTGAAATTTTTGAAAGCTCTTTGCTCCAGCATAGCTCTCATCGCCCCGTTGCAAGGCCGCCCACTGCTCCGAACTCATGGCGCTTGTGCCAGAATCTGTCAGCAAGTCGATCAAAACTTTTTGAGCTGGCAGGCGAAAGAGATTGTAGCGGGCCTCTTTCAAAGCCGCTGACCTTTCATCTCGGGTTGTAAAGTCTAGAGACTGCACCGACTTGACTTGAAAAGGCTCAATGATCACTTTCGATTGAAATTCCATCCTCTTCCCTTTTTTCGCTCTGGCCCTAGTGACCTAGCCGTCTCATCTCTTCTTCAAAGTATTTGCGATAGAGAGTGTCCCACTCCTTTGAGCCCTCAAAAGGCGGGCTCGACAAAGACTGTATCTTCTTAACGGCCCGCTGAGAGGCTTCCTCTTCTTGATGAAAATATTCGCTAAAGATTTTCTTAAAGACCTTGGGTCCGTCGTCTTCGTCTGGAAAATCCATCAAGTCATCGTCATAAAGCTTGTCACCGACCAAGTGGGCCAGGTGAGAAATCTTGTCGGCACTGAAACGCCCCTCGGGCCCGCCAGAAAGAATGAAGTTCTCTTCGGTGGCAATCTGCTGCCGAATCATCTGAAGAGCTTTGGATCGCTGAAGCCCTTCCATTTCTGAGACTCGCTCCTTGAACAAGGCTTCTGCCCTTTCTTCAATTCGTCTTTCTTCTTCGAAATGCTGCCGAAGACAAGATTCAATGGCTTCAAAGATCTTCGCTCTGGGAACTTTAAATTGATTTTGAGGGTCTGAAAGAATGAAGTCTCCGGCCTTTTTTGCAAGCTTGGCCGACTCTTCTGGTTTCAATCTCATTCACGGAGTCTAACGAGCCCAGAGGCTGGGAGGCAAGCCTTGGTCACCCCTCATTTCTCAGAAAACAGATGGGCTTTTAGCGATTCCAAGGGACTGGCGATAAAGGTCCAGATGCGCGAA
>REDG01000060.1 GCA_007693605.1 Bradymonadales bacterium | reverse complement strand
GCCGATCCCCCAAATCCCTAAGTGTTACCCCCTCCAGTCAAACGCCCGCAGTCCATACCTTTCGACCCGAACTCTGTCTGTTGACCCGGAAAAAAAACCCTCTATCAGCAACCTTTGCCTCTTTAAACTTGGCGCGAGGTTCTCCATTCTCAAAGTTTCTCAGACGATCTCTCTATGGTCATCAAAGAAATCCAAATACATGCGCTTCAGTTCCACTGGAGTCCGGAGCAACTAGTCGGCCGTCCACCTTCAGCCCAATGTTCCCAATATCGACCTCCTTGAACTGCTTTGGAGGCTGAGTTCTAAGTTCGTACTTCCCATCGAGTTCAGGTAAGTTTAGTGGTCGTCTAGCGGTCGGCTGGCAACTCTGGCTCAGCTCAATTCCTGACGAACTTCGGGGGCCGAGGCCGCCCACGCAAGCCAAGTACATCAGCATGAACTGCGCAACCTACAGAATAAAAGATACAGCTGATCTCGAAGGAGGGGCCACAAAGACCGCCACCCATTTCGATGAGACCACTAAAGAATATGCATTGAAACTTCCAGCTCGACATACTGCCGCCGGCCATGAGTTCATCATATCTATGCTTTAAAGATCATAATAAAAAAGTTTTACAATGCTTGTTAAGTCATAGGCGCCCTATGACCGTCGGGCTGGCACCCCGCCGACCCCCTCTAGACCCTCTTAAAGCTAGCCAAAAGCGCGTAGAGTTGGGGGCTTCTCAAGGCCTCCAAATAGTTGTAGTATGATACATATATGTGTTAGCGTTCATGTGTGGATGCTGAATTGATCTTTGAGATTCGTTTTTCGATTGTGCTCAAAAGTGGAGAAATCTTGGTGGTTTTTATGGATTTGTACAAGATTCCAAGGGTAAACACGAAAGACTTTCCTGGTGGCCATAGATTTAGCTGGATTGCCTTCGATCCAGAGGCCCCTGAGCGACGGGTCTTATTCGATTCACATCCGCCGAAAGGGCCGCACATTCATATCGATGATGAGCTAGAAGGTAAGCCATTTGAATGGGTTTCGGTGGATCAAGCGAAGAGACTATTCTTTAAGTGTGTTAAAGAACATTTTGGAAAATTTGCGGAGGATATAGACATATGAAGACTTTTACATTTCGATTTAAGCATAACCCAAAGGCTGTAGCTTTCGATAAATTGAAGGAAGTGATGACGACTGGGAAGCCCTATGTGAGAGGCAATGAAATGCTTTGCGACAGTCTGGATACAATGATGAAGCTGATTTCAAAAAGTCGATTTGAAGTTTTTGCCGGTATCGTGGAGCATAAGCCTTCTTCTCTGTACGAGCTGGCCGATGTTTTGAGTAAGGATCAAGCCAATGTTCTGAGGGATGCCAAAGCTCTCGAAAGCTTGGGTCTCATTAAGTTAAAGTCTGTGAAAGATGGGAAGCGCGAGCGGTTTCAGCCTAAAGCCTTATATGACAAAATTATCTTCGAATTTGAACCAAAGCAAATTCATCAAAAGATTTAATCGGACCTGTTGCCAGAAAGTTACCAAGTTTTGAAATGCAGTGAAATGAAAGATTGAAACACTATTTTTCGTAGGCTATGGGCCTGATGATCTGGGTGAGTGAGGGATTGAGTCTTTATCGTTGATTAGGATCTGCCACGGCAGCGTGATTGTCTCGTGCTAAGCACACTTCTGTTTCGCCCAGACAATAATCAGCTTAAGAGGGGGCAAGCAGGAAGGAGCGACTTGTAATACTTCCGTACGATCGCAGATATAAATTCTGTGAAAGAAACTGCCGGTAGTCCGGGTCGAACGGACACGCCCTTGCGGGCATCAGATTTTGAGTCTGACGCGTCTGCCAATTCCGCCATACCGGCTCGAGTTCTTGAGTGTGAACAAGATCATCGCGAAAGAGCCGCCTCTTGTTTCATTCAAAACCAAAATTCTTTAGTGAATACTTGTTCGACCAACCGCACTCAGAAATCCAATATTTCTTGCTCTCTTGATGGCGGTGGTGAGTTGCCGCTGCTGATTCGCATTTAAACCAGACACTCTGCCAGGCATGATCTTTCCTTCTTCAGTGATGAAAGGAATCAAGTCCTGAACATTCTTATAGTCGAACCTTAAACTCGCCGGAGGTCTTCGCTTTCGAAAGCCGCCAGAAGATCTCTTGGGTTTCTTTCCCCCACGACCTCCGCGCTGTCCATCTCTCGACGACCTTCTTGAGTCGTCCTGAGATGAAGAAAAATCTCTAGCCATTTTTTACACTCCTTAAAAGCTTGCTCAATCGAGGAGATAAACTCTCTTCGTACTTCCTACACGCCGGCAACAAACCCCCAAGCTTGTCGACCGTTCGAATCGCCCGATTTGAAAGTCGAACCCGTAGCTTTCTCTTAGCTTCGGGCACCAAATAGCTTTTCTCGGTCAAATTGACAAAAGACTTGGTTCGCCTCTTATTGTTGGCATTTGACACGGTATTACCGACCAAACCCCGTTTTCCTGTTAACTCACATACTCTAGACATTTCCACTCCAATTCTCGCAAAAGCCATGGCTTGTCAACAGAACAGATCATGAAAGCGCCTGTCGAAGCCTTTTGATTCCCTCTGCGATCTCCTCCTCTGAAAGTGCATAACTGAGACGAGCGAAGGCCTCCGCTCCAAAGGCCTCTCCGGGCACCAAACAAACACCCCATTCCTCTAGGGCTCTCGCACAAAACTCAGCAACTGACTCCTTCTTCAAAACCCCTCCCAACTTCAGAAAGCAGTAAAAAGCGCCCTGAGGGGGCATATACTCCAGTTCGGGCAGCTCCCTCTTCAGCTCTTGCTTTAAGAACTGCAGGCGAGCTCGAAAGCTCTCTCGAAAGTCTTTCGCCCAGTGGTTGGAGGGGCCGAGGGCCTCGATCGCCGCAGCCTGAGAAATGGAGTTGGGCCCACTGGTCACCTGGCCTTGAATCTTCACCGCCGCTCGATGAATCTCTGGCGGAAGAATCGCCCAGCCAAGACGCCAGCCCGTCATGGCATAAGACTTACTTAGTGAGCCAATCACGGCCGTTCTCGGCTTGAATGAGGGTCGAAGCGAGATCGCCGAGACGAAATCTTGCTCGTAGGTCAGCTGATAGTAAGTGTCGTCACTGAGGAGCCAGATCGGATGCTCTTCGATCACATCCAAGAAGCTTTCAATCTCTTTGGGGTGATAAACAACCCCGTGGGGGTTGGCGGGGTTATTAAAAATAAACATTCTCGTTCGTGAACTGATCGCAGCGGCAAGATCACTCGCCTCTAAGCGCCCCTCTCGGTGCGGCAGAATGACAGGCTTCGCCCCCAGCATCTTCAGCATCTCAGGAAAAGATGTCCAATAAGGGCTGGGCAACAAGACCTCGTCCCCTGGCTCCAAAATCGCCTGCATCACATGAAAGATCGCCTGCTTTCCCCCCGTTGAGAGCATCACCTCTGAAGCCTCAAACGGGCACTGATAATCCTCTGACAAACGATTCGCGACGGCCTGTCTCGCGGCCATCGTGCCCGACACCGCCGTGTACTTTGTCTCCCCCCGCTCTGCGGCTTTCATGGCGGCCGAGATCACCTCGCTCGGCGTATTGAAATCCGGCTCGCCCACTGAAAAATTGATGATGGAGCGCCCCGCCGCCTGAAGACTTTTGGCCTTGGCGGCCAAACCCAAAGTCGCAGACTCCTCAAAACACCGAGAATAAGAACTCGCTCCCCAGGGCTGATGTGAACTCAAGACGACTCCCCTTTCTTCAATCTTTCTCTTAAGGCCTCTTCAATAAAGTCCGGTAACATGCCCTGAGTGCTTCCGCCTAAACTCACAATCTCTCGAATCATCGAAGAAGACAGAAAGCTGAACTCGGGGTCTGTGAGCATGAACACGGTCTCGACATCTCGACTTAAATGTCGGTTGGCCTGAGCCAACGCCAGCTCATATTCAAAATCTAAATTTGTTCGAATTCCTCTCAAAACGACTGAGTCTCTTTTCTTGCGAACGAAGTCGACCAAGAGACCGTCGAAGCTCTCGATGAAAACCCGACTCTCCTTTTGAAACACTCGCTCCAACATGGCCAATCGCTCTGGCAGCGAAAAGACCTTGGCCTTGCCTGAGTTCTGAGCCACCGCCAGAGTCAGGGATTCAAAAATTTCAAGAGCCCGACTGACCAGGTGGATATGTCCGTTGGTCAGAGGGTCAAAGGAACCAGGATAGATGGCGTTTTGCTTCATGAGTTTCAGACTCTGGGGAAAGCTACTTGCCCCCGTCTCCTTTCATCGCCTAAATATCTCTTATGCCTGATCGAATTAAAAGTCTCAAAGCTCGCGAAATCTTAGACAGTCGAGGACTCCCCACCGTCGAAGCTGAAATTTGGCTCGATTCGGGTCAATTTGCCCGTGCCGCCGTTCCTTCTGGGGCCTCTACGGGCATTCACGAGGCGGTGGAACTGAGAGACCAAGACCCCCAACGATTCCACGGAAAGGGCGTTCTGCGGGCCATGAAGAACATTATTGAAGAGATTGCCCCGGCCGTGATCGGTATGGACCCCACCCACCAAGAGGAGGTCGACCGTAAAATCATCAGTTTAGACCCAAGTCCACAAAAAAAGCGCTTGGGCGCCAATTCTAGCCTGGCGGTCTCGATGGCTTGTGCGAGGGCGAGCGCCCTGATTCAGCAGAAGTCTCTGGCCGAAGTTCTGTCGACACTTTTTGGTGAGACGGAAATGAAAATGCCCATTCCCTTTATGAATATCGTGAATGGCGGAGCTCACGCCGACAACAACCTAGACTTTCAGGAGTTTATGATCGCGCCAGTCGAAGCTCAAAGCTTTGCCGAGGCTTTAAGAATGGGTTCAGAGATCTTTCATCAGTTGAAGAAGATTCTGAAGTCCAAAGAGCTTTCAACATCAGTGGGGGACGAAGGGGGCTTTGCTCCCCGTCTCCGATCGCATGAAGAAGCTCTCAAGTTCATTCAGCAGGCGATTGATGCCTGCGGCTATGGAGCCAGCGTTCAAGTGGCTTTGGATGTCGCAGCAAGCTCATTTTACAAAGACGGCAAATATGATTTGAGTCGATCCGGAGGTGGAATCAAAACGACTGAGCAGATGATCGAAATTTATCGAGAGTTGGTTCAAAATTTTCCGATTGTTTCAATTGAAGACGCACTCTACGAAGACGACTGGAAGGCTTGGAAGAGGTTGACTAGTAGCTTTCCGAGACTTCAGCTTGTTGGCGATGACCTGTTTGTCACTCAAACGGAGCGACTTGAACGAGGGATTCGAGAGAAGTGTGGCAACGCCATTCTGATCAAGTTGAATCAAGTGGGCAGCTTAACCGAAACTCTAGAGGCGATGAGAATGGCAAAACAGAATGGCTTCGAGTGCATGGTGTCGCATCGAAGCGGAGAAACCGAAGATCACTTTATTGCCGATCTCGCGGTCGGAACAGGTTGTGGTCAAATCAAAACCGGCTCTGTGTCTCGAAGTGATCGAACGGCAAAGTATAACCAGCTACTGCGCTTAGAAGAGCAGCTCAAGCTGCCCTACTCTAAGATGAGAGAGCTCTCGCCCTGAGGTCCGTTTTCAGGGAGATTTTCAAGAGAGTCTGAGAGATAGTCTCGTAGTCGTTCTCGATAGAGGATTTCATTTCGATGCCAATCGCGGTGCTCTTTCAAGGGACGAGGGTCGTCTCCCAAGAAGAAAAACCAGTTCCAATGCTCATAGGCGACTGACTGCAAGCTTTTGTATGCGGCATAGTTGAGACCGGCAAAAGCCGCCAGCGCGAGCGAGAGCCTCAAGTACTGAAGTCGACTCTTTTTCAGCCCCATCCAGCGCGCTAAGCGCGCTCGTAGAGCGTTCGGATTCTCGGCTACTTCAGACACTGCCCCCTGACAAGTCTGATCACTCGATGCCGGATGCCGATCCCGAATGCGCGCCAAATTAGGAAAGAAACGATTGGCCAGCCTGCCAATCAGACGAGAGAGCGGGTCTAACACATTCAAAAGAGCCCGAATGGTAAAATAGCCAATCGCGGCGCCTCCCACAACACCGTAGGCTCCCGCCATCGTCGAGCCGGCCATCCAGCCCGCTTCTCCCAACTTTTTTCGAGTCGCCTCTCGAAATTCCGTTCTTTCGACCTCTTCCCAAACGCGATCAAACTCGTCCAAAAGAAAACTCAAGATCATCTCTTGGGTCTCAGGCCTTAATCTCTCGAAGCTCTGGTCCATTTTTTCAATGAGTTGTTCTGTTAAAGAACTGACCAACTCCTGGGCTTCAAGATCTCTAAAGTCTGGATGAAAGTAAGCTCGACTTAAGCGCTCGGCTCGATCTTGCACCAAGTCGTCGTCAAACGACAACGAGGCGCGAAACTGATTCCAAGCCTGCCAAAAGTCTTCCTCGGCCGACTCACTAGGCCGTTGATAGCCCCCCTGACTTGGGGGCGCCCAAGCACCGCAAATAACCAACAAAAGAAGGCTGCAAAAAAGCCCTGACCATCTAGGCGAAAGCACCGCCCTCCTCTAGCCCATCCCTCTGGATTTCTCAAGCAGAGGAGCTGAAAGCCCTCTTCTACTGAATCTGTAGCTGCTGCAACGCCACCACAAACTCCGCCAAATGGGGAAAGTAGGCCGGCAGGAAAAAGAGGCTCAGATTCGAGAGGGCGTGAAAAGCGACCGCCGGCCAAACGGACCTCAGGCTCGCGAACAGAATGCAGTTGACGATACCCAAAACAAAGGCCCCAGGATGCAGAGAGAAGTGAGCGAGCATAAAGAAGGCGCTTGAGAAGAAGGCTGCTCTTTGAATTCGATTCATTTGCCAAACGAAGGCCCTAAACAGGTAATCTCGAAAGAAAAACTCCTCTAGAACAGGAGCCACCACGATCAAAAGAATCAACTCGAGATGCCCCACTCGAACAATCGAAACAACCCCCGTGTAGCCAGAAAGCTTGGCCCCAAAATCGAGCAGCCAAAGAAGACCAAAGTAGAGCAAAACCAGCCCAACAAAGATCGCAATCGACTTTCCAGAGCACTGAAGCTGGGGCCTCCAACCCTGCTTAAACAGAAGAGCGAGGGCTCCTAGAAGAAAAATCTGGAAGCCAGACTCTTTTAGCCAATTCGGAAAAAACTCCGGAAAGAAATGCAAACAAAGATGCAGAATCACCGCGAGTACAAAATAGAATCCCAGCCAACTAAAGCTTTGCGAGGCCAGCTTGGGCTCAAGAGTCTTTAAGAAATCTTTGGTGTCAGAGCGCACTTGTAATAGGATAAAAGGATGTACATCGATCTCCTACTGCTAATTTTTGTGATTTCCTTTGCGGTGATCGGTCTCTGGCAAGGTTTTTTTCAGCAGTTGGTTTCTTTGGCGAGCTTAACGGCCTTGATTTTTTTGAGTTTCCCCTTGGCCAACAGTCTTCATCAATCAAGCCTTTTGTGGTTTCAGAAGTCGCCTTTGCTCGTGCTTTGGGGAGTGGCCTGCTTTTTAATCATCGTGGGCAGCAGCTTGATTCGCTGGGGGCTCAACCGCTGGGTTCAATGGTCTCCCTTGGGAGCGCTTGACCGCTGGATGGGCCTCAGCTTTGGGGCGCTGAAGGGCGTGGTGATCGCCCTCTTGATTGGCATGGGGTTTCAAGTGCTCTTCGAAGAGCAGCGGGACAGTTCGACCGATTTCGCTCAAGAAATGGCCAGTTCAAAATTTTTGGTGGCCTCTTCCGATGTTCTTTCTTTCGGCCTCTTCGGATGGTCTGAAGCCGTCACTCTTTTTCAAGAACATTTGCGGCCCAATCACAGAAGCCAGCGAGCATTGCCGCGGCCTAGTTTGTGGTCAGAGGAGTAGCACCACTTTTGGGGAGTGGCGCTAAGGGCCCACCTGCATCGGCGACTTCGTTTCTGCTTTTCGTTTGATTCGGGCTCCTAGAGTCCAGCATGAGCTTTGAGAGCATCCGCTGGGGACCGCCTAGAATGTCAAACAACTTCGATAACATCCAGGGCCCGCTCCTTCTCGCGTCAACGATCTTTTACTTCGTCTACTGACCCAGACGCTCGAAGAGCCTCATCGGCTACTCTCAAAACTCATGCCAAACACCTCGATCGGTACCGCATCGATCACCGCTCGCTAGTCTGGCACTTCCGTCTCCCGACCCTAGATGAATCAAAGCGAGATGCCTCTTTTGAAGCTCAGCCCCAGATTGACGATAAGAATAGAGCTCGGGCTGCTGCCAAGTGCAGAGCGGATGCGAGTAGACCTCGAAACCTCGTTTCTGAAGCAGCTGAGCTTGATAGGCCTTGAGATCGAAGAGAAACTTTGTTGATCTCAATGGCTCAAAGAAGGAGTGGGCCTCTGGGGGAAAAGCCTCACGGACATCTTCCCCCACTTCATATTGAGCTTGAGAGATGCCGGGAGAGAGCCAAGCCTGACCCGATCGACAGCCCGTTTGATCGAGGGCCTTGTCGATGACTCCTGCTGCCGTGCCTCGCCATCCCGCATGAATCGCCAAAACAATCGGCCCACCAGGGCTCTGTGCTCGAATCAAAATTGCCGTGCAATCTGCGACAAAAATCCCCAGAAAAACCGATCGAAGCCGAGTCCACTGAAAGTCTGCGCGAGGCCGTTGGCTCAGATCCAGATCCTCCGTAATCTCTAGGCCCTCTGCTTCGTGCACTTGCTCTAGAAGAGAAAGAGGCTGTCCGTTCCATTTGATGGCCCCCGGTGTCTTGAAGCGCCCGGCGTCAGAAAGAAGAAATGCCCCGTTGGCTTGAAAGCCTGTGGGTAGATCTATTCGGAGGTCAAGATCTGGAGCCATCTAGGGGCCTCTGATCTAAAATAGATTTCATCTTGAGTGCGAGGATGCGTGAATCCCAATTCAAAAGCAACAAGAGCCTGACCCACCAGGCCCCTTAAGGCCTCTTCCTTTTTAGAGTCAAATCCTTCAAGCCTTCTCTTCAACTCAGCAGACTTCAATCCATAAACCGGGTCTGCGAGAAGAGGAAAGCCCCGAGCCTGAGCATGAACTCGGATCTGATGAGTTCGACCTGTTCTGAGCTGACACTCCATCCAAGAATAATCCTCTTTGAAAAACTGCAGCCGGCGAAAAACACTTTGACTCGTTCGACCCCGCGCATCGATGGCCATCTTTTTGCGATCGACTCGATGTCGACCGATCGGCAAATCAATTTCCATCACTTCCGGAGGCTTTCCCCAACAAAGCGCCCAATAGCGGCGAATCACTTTTCTCTCCGAAAACTGTTGAGCGAGCCTCTCATGAGTCCAGTTGTTCTTAGCGACCACCACAATTCCCTCAGTGTTTTTGTCTAAGCGATGGACAATGCCCGGACGAAAAAGGCCCCCAAAATCAGAGAGCGTCTGAAAGTGATGCAACAGGGCGTGAACCAGAGTGGTTTCATCTGAGCGCGACGACCCCGGATGCATGCTCAAAGATCGAGGTTTATACAAAACCACCAAATCTTCGTCTTCATGAAAAATTTTAAGGTCTACGGCTCTTGGCTCCAAAGAAATCTCGGGGCTCTGTGGTAAGCGCACAAGAATCTGATCTCCTGGCATCACTCGATCTGAAATTTTTGCAATACGCCCGTTCAGTGAAACTCGCGACTCTTCACAGTAACGCTTGATTTGGGAACGAGAAGGCATATCGCTGCGGGATGCCAAAAATTGGTCAATTCTTTGACCCTTTGTATTTTCTCCAAATTCCTCTACAATAATAGTAAGGAGAGGGAGGTCTTTCTTCCGTTCGTTATTCCACATAGAGAGTGACGCCCAACTTTATCAACGAGTTCTCGTTCTGAACCGTTGTTTCTTGCCGATTCATATCACAACTGTCAAACGCGCAGTTAACCTCTTGTTTTTAGAGGCTGCAGCCGGAGTGGACCCCAATTATGAGGTTTTTGACTGGGTCAAACTTCAAGAATCTCCTCCAAAAGACCAGAAGGATGAGTTTCACTGGGTCAAGACCGTGAGGGGGGAGCTCGCCATTCCCCGAGTAATTGTCTTAAAGGAATTCGACAAACTGCCTCAAAAGAACATTCGGTTTTCAAGATCGCATATTTTTATCCGAGATCAATTCACCTGCCAGTACTGTCAGAGTGAGTTTCCTCGCACCAAGCTCAATCTTGATCATGTCGTTCCGCGATCTAGAGGCGGAAGGACTACCTGGGAGAATGTTGTCACGAGCTGCGTGTCTTGTAATCGAGTGAAGGCGAATCGAACGCCTCAAGAGGCGAGAATGCCTCTCCGAAAGCCTCCCAAAAGACCGGCAGGAAGCCTTGGACTTCTCAATCTCAGGCGCGTTCACAAGGCCTGGAGCCCCTTCCTCGTCTTTGATGTTTAGGGTCGGGAGACAAAAGTGCCAGACTAGAGCGACGCAGCCGCCGAAGCAGGTGGGCCCTTAGCGATTCATGGGGACTGGCGATAAGGGTCCAAATGCGAGAAGGTTAGTGGCCCAACCGGTAAATTGTTTCCGTGTTGTGCTGAGGCCAGTTTGAGGCGATGCAAGGCGGCAGCGAGGCGCATATTGGACATATGCAACGAGCGACAACGCCGCAGCGGCTCAAAAGGGCCCAGCCCGAAGGGAATCAAGCTTTTGCCCCGACTCAGCGTTGCTCGGGATGGCATAGGTACTCAACCTGATCCCACCCTCGCGCCTTGATTCGAAGCAAAAGCTTGATTCACAACATGAAAAAATTTACCGGTTGGGCCACTGGGAGCGAGCAGCGGAATGTAGTTTTGATGCTACTTGAGCAGCGCAGCGACGCAGCCGCCGAAGCAGGTGGGCCCTTAGCGACAGTCCCCTCAGAGTAGGAAGTAGCCACTCATAGCCAGATAAACCCACAAAATAGCACCCGACACTAAGGGAAGGCTCAGGTTGTCGTCGGTTCGAAGGGGGAGAATTTCTCCTAAACTGGCAGCGAGTCCACAAACGAAACTCAACAAGATCCGTTCGGACATTCCAAGCGCTGCCGAGTCCAGCCAGATAGGAAGCACGAGAAAGCTTGCGACAGCACAAGCGATCAGAGCGGCCAGACTCCCCTGCAAGCTCTTTCCCTCGACTAAGGGGATGGTTTTGCCCTTGCAAAGGCTCTGGCTTCCGACCAAAGCCGCAGCCGGATCGCCAATAGACAGAAACAAAACGGCGAAATTCGCAATAGGCAGGGGGAAAAGCAGATAAGAGAGGCTGATTCCCCACCAATAGTAAGGCATTCCGCTGAGCCGGTCTTGTTCCCCTTCACGAACGAAGAGCTTCAACGCAGACATCAGGCGCTCGTTGAGTTGAGGCATCCGAATGCGAAGCAAATCTCCAATCAGAATCGCCGCGCTAAAAATCACAAGACCTGTGACAAACTGCTGGTGAGAGCTTACGCTAAAAGACAGTCCAATCACCATCAGACCACAGAGCATATGGGCCAAGCGCCTTGCCCAATGATAGGCGCCTCGTTCTTTGTAAAAACAGTCCGGCTTTTCCTTCACAGCCTCGATCACCTGCCCTATCTGAATCATTTCAGACGAGATCGTCCAGAGCTTTTCCCAAAAGTACTCGATTGATCCGTGAAAGCCATTGCCGAGCCTTGCAAAAATCGATTGAAATGAAGTCTCATGTTGAATCTCCCCGCTTTTTTAACGCCCGAGTACTATCGGATGGTTCAGGAAACTTCGCTAGTCGTTGTGCAAGCCTGTCTCGTGTCTTTTTTAGCGGGACTGTGGATCGCTATTTTTTCGTTTCGCGCGGCATGGGTTCGAAAAAATTCCAGCCTCGCCTACTGCGGCGCCTTCGCGCTTCTCTTTGCACTTTGGAATATTTTCTTTCTGTCTTCATACGCGCAGAGAGACTTGGAGATTTGGAACACCAGCATCAGCACTCAGTTCACCTATCGTCTCTATTTGGCGCTTGGTGTTCTCTTGCCGTCTGTGGCCCACGGCTTGATTCGAAGAATTTATCAAATTCGTTATTTTCTGCCCAACAGCCTTCATTTTTGGACGGGCAGTCTCGCCCTGTTGATCCTTTTCATCCCCCTTCCCGTTGCTCCGGCCCTGATCACTAGCATTTACGGTCTCGTTTCATTTGCACTTTTTAGTTGGATCAATTGGAGACTTTGGAAAAAGTACCTACGAGCCAAAGACCCCTATCAAAAAACTCGCGGTCTGTTTCTAAGCTTGGGCCTTAGCCTCTCACTCTTCTTCACCTTCATCGGCCAGATTCGAGCAGAAGGCTTGAGCCCGATTCCCCTGCCCTATGTGGGAAGCACCATTTCTGCCGTCTTTCTTTACTTTGTTTGGCAGATGCTGATGAACCCAAGACTGCGAGAAGTTCGAGAGCTGATGCTGGGTGGAATTCGCGTCGTGCTTTTAACCGTCGTTCTAGGCACGATTTTCTTGTCTCTATTGGTGTGGGTGGGAGACAACGATCCGGAGCTCTTCCTCTTCAACACCTTTTTGGCGGCCTTCATCATTTTAAATGTCTTAGAACCGATTCGTGATCAACTTGACTCTTATATCATGAGGCGCTTCATCCTCGATCGAAACGAACTTGAGAGAGTGATCACTGATACGCGAAGAAAAATTAGATCATCGCGATCCACTGCCGCCCTCAGCTCACAGGTCGTCTCGGGCCTCAGAAAGTCAAACCGAGTTTACCGCTGTGGGCTGTATCTGCTAGAGGGAAGCAGCGGCCGTTTTAGGCTTCTGGGAAAGAGCAATCTAGGCTCTGCCGCCACTGTGGCCAGCGACCATCCTGCGGCCGAGTTCTTTAGAAAGCATCCGGAGCAGCACCTTCAGGAGTCTGACAGCCCAGACGCTCATCACATCTTAAAGGAGCTGCGATCTCACCTCGGCTTTCCTCTCTACTACGACAAGGAGCTGATGGGGTTCTTGCTTTTAAGAACTTCCCTTTCTGCGAGTAATCCTTACACCAGCTTTTCCCAATCCGAAATCGCTCTCTTCTGGGGGCTCGTTCATGAGATTAGTATTGTGCTCTCTCAACTTAAGCACTTCGAAAAGCAAGACCAGCAGCAGAGATTTGCCGCCTTGGGCGAAATGTCTGCCGCGCTGGCTCACGAAATTCGAAACCCGCTCGGAGCCATCCAGGGGGCCACCCATCTTCTGGCCAGCTCCCCCAGCATTGAAAGTTCAGAAGATCGAGAGTGCATCCAAATTCTGAGTGCTGAAATCGAGCGACTTCAATCGACGGTAGACCAATACCTTCGCTTTGCAAGAAAGTCAGAAACCAAAGTTCCGGTCAACCTGAGAGTCTTGATCGAAAAGTCGATGATCACCGTCAAACCGAAGGCCCAAAAAACACAGACCGAGATCCATTGGGAGCCTCCTAGCGAAGACTTCTTTGTGAAAACGGACCCCCTCAAACTCGAACAAGTTTTGATCAACTTAATAATCAATGCCTGTGAAGCTTTCAGTAAGCACATTTCGGTGGAAGTGAGCTCAAGCCCGAGCGATCCGGATATGCTACAGATCTCAATCAGAGACGATGGGCCCGGAATTCCTGCAAGCGTCCTCCCCAATATCTTCACACCCCTTTTCACTACAAAGAGCGCAGGCAGCGGTTTGGGGCTTCCGATCTGTAAGAAAATTATTGATTCCCTGGGAGGGCGTATTTTTGTAGAAAGCCAAGTCGGGAAAGGCTCTCGATTTTGGATCGAGATGAAAAGACTAGTGAACAAAGGGCCAGCGGAACCCGAGGAGACAAAGAGTGGCTAAAATTCTGATTGTAGACGATGAAGAGAATGTTCGAAAGATTCTTGGCATTCAGCTTCGGCGGCTGGGCCATGAGACTGTCGAAGCCCCTGACGGACCAGAAGCGCTCGACTTTCTGAAGGAGCAAGCCTTTCAGACGGTGATCACCGATCTCAAGATGCCCAAAATGGATGGGCTTGAACTCTTGCAGCGCATTCGAAAGAACTATCCTCAAATTCCCGTCGTGATGATCACCGCTCATGGAACCATCGACACGGCTGTCGAAGCGATGAAACGGGGGGCTTTTGATTATGTGACCAAGCCCTTTCAACCGGAAGAGTTTCTAGAAATCATCGATCGGGCAGTGCGATCGGCCGAAGAACTTTCGAAAGAGTTTCAGCGGTCGAGAAGCTTTCTTCGTCAAGAAGACAAGATCATCGGAAGCACTTCAGAGGTTGAAAAAGTTTATGGGATCATCGAGCGAGTCGCTAACAACAATTCGAATATCTTGATTACAGGAGAGACAGGCACAGGAAAAGAGGTTGTGGTGCGGCTTTTGCATGACAAGAGTATCCGAAAAGACCAGCCAATGGTCAGAGCCTATATTTCATCCACAAGCGGTGAGCAGCAATCCGCTCATTTGTTTGGCGAAAGCAAAAGGCCTGGCTGCTTCGATTTGGCGGCGGGTGGCAGCCTCTACATCGACGAAGTGAGCCTCTTAAGTCTTCAGACTCAGGCTGAGCTGCATGAGGCATTGACTTCTGGCAAGTACAATTCCCCTTCAGGCCCTGCGGCCGTCGACTGCCGGATTATCGCTGCCACCGACTACAACCTTCTGGACAAGATTGAACGGGGGGAGTTTCGAAAAGATCTCTTCTATTGTTTAAATGTGGTTCCCATTCATCTACCGCCCCTAAGAGATAGAACTCAAGATATTGAGCCTCTGGTCGACCACTTTATTCAGGTCTTCTCAAAGAAGTTTCAGAAGAGGCTGAGTCATATGGACGACGACGCCTTGTTCTTGTTGATTCAGTACCCCTGGCCCGGCAACCTTCGAGAGCTAGAGAACTGTTTGGAGTTCGCGGTGAATGTGAGCGACGGCCCGGTGATCAAGGTGGATCACCTCCCCCCCCATTTGAAGACGACTCAAGCCGCTGAGCTTCGACAGGAGCGATCCAGTCGGGATGTTTTGGAATCGAAAGTTCAGGGACTTGAAAAGGTCGCCATCGAAGAGGCCCTGCAGAGCTCAGGCGGCGATCTCCTGAAGGCCAGTCAGAAGCTGGGGGTTCCCCCTTCGCTCCTCGAAAAGAAGCTGGCCCTTTTGCAAGTTCTGCCCTCAAGATAATAAGAAGACACGCAGGCTTTGAGAATGCTTTTCAAGTCTCTTTGAATTCGTTAAAACGGTGGATATGGAGGCCGTTGTCTAATGATTCAAGCTAAAAACCTTGAGAAGTCTTACGGGTTACACCGCGCGCTCCATGGCTTGAGCTTTGAAGTGGCAAAGGGAGAGGTTGTGGGGTTCTTGGGCCCGAATGGCGCTGGCAAAACCACCACGATGAGAATTTTGACCGCTTTCTACCCGCCCAGTTCTGGGGAAGCCTTTGTCGATGGCCAGTCGGTTCTTCACCAGCCAGAGGAAGTCAAAAAGAGAATCGGCTACCTGCCAGAAACGCCTCCCCTCTATAAAGAGATGAGTGTTGAAGCTTACCTGAAGTTTGTTTTTGACTTAAAAACTGCGGGAGACAAGGCTCTGAGCCGCGGAAGTCGAAGAGAAGCAGTCGAATGGGCGATGGAGAAGTGCGGCCTGACTCACCGACGACGCAGTATCATTTCAACGCTCAGTAAGGGCTACCGACAACGAGTGGGAATCGCTCAGGCGATTATTCATCAACCCCCCGTGATCATTCTGGACGAACCCACGGTCGGATTGGACCCCATTCAGATTCGAGAGATTCGCGATCTGATCTCTAGCTTTCGAGGGGAGAGAACCATTTTGCTTTCCACGCACACTCTCTCAGAGGTCACCGCGGTTTGCGACCGAGCGCTCATCATCTCTATGGGAAAGTTGGTCGGTGATCGGCAATTGGGAGACATCAGTGAAAAGAAATCTTTAGAGGAACTCTTTGTCGAAGTCGTTGCGAAAGACCATTCTGGAAACGAGCTTCGGAACATTCCCTCCGTGGCCTAGCGATTTGACAAGAACACAAGAAAGGAGACTTTGATTTCAATGGCAAAAGTTTGGGTTTTAATGAAACGAGAACTTTACAGTCTGTTGGTCTCTCCCGTGAGCTATGTGGTTTTAGGCGTGATGGCTCTGCTGTTTGGCTATCAGTTCGTCACCAGTTTGTTGAGCTTTGATCAGATGCTGATGGTGGCCGAGACTCAAGCTCGATTGGCTCAAAACCCTGATGTTTTGAATCGAGTCAATCTGAACGAAATGGTGATCTTGGGCATGACGGGCTACTCCTTCTTCCTTTTGTTCTTGGCAGCTCCCATTTTGACCATGCGATTTTTCTCAGACGAAAAGGCTCAATCGACCTATGAACTTTTGCTCACCTCTCCTGTCTCTTCGTGGCAAATCATTTTGGGAAAGTTTGCTGCGGCCAAGGTCTTCTTGCTCTTAGTCTTGGCAACCCACTTGATCTTTTTGTTTGTGATGTTCTTTTACGGCAACCCAGAGTGGAGAGCGGTGGTCTCCGCTTATCTTGGGCTCTATCTTGCAGGGCTCTCCTTTTTTGCGATTGGAATTTTTGCCAGCTCCCTTACCAAGTCTGCGATCGTCGCCATCTTCATCGCTGGCGGCATCAATCTGAGTATCATCATGATTGGCAGCCTGGGCCCACATGTCCCACAAAATCTAGGACGATTTATTGAGGCTGCCAGTTTTCATTCTCATTTCACTGAGTTCAATCAGGGGGTTATTCAAGTCTCTAGTTGTGTCTATTTTGTTAGTTTGATTGTTTTGTTTCTGGGAGCCACCCAAATTTCCATTCGGTCGCTTTCGAGGGCTTAGGAGGAAAATGATGAAGGCCATTCTGATCAGAGCATGTGGAAGTTTCGGACTCGTATTTTTTATTTTTGGCTTTATTGCCCGGCTCATCGCCATTGAAGGCTTTTTTCTATGGATCGCCTACGCCCAGCTCTTTCTCGGAGTCGCCATGATGGCGATCTACTTGGGCAGCTTCTACAAAGACAGCCTTAAAGCGGTCGCAAGCAATCGAGAAAGACTTTACGCGGCCATTGGAGGGGCTCTTTTCGTATTCTGTGTGATTGGTCTCAATGTGGTTGCTCATTCGAATTTCGGAGAGAGGCGGTTCGATATGACGGCGAACAAAATCCACTCCCTCTCGGTCGAGACAAAACAGATTCTTCGCCAACTAGAGGAGCCTATTCAGATTATGAGCTTCGTGGTTCACCCCCAGGTCCGCCAACATGCGAAGCGGCTGGTAGACCGCTACACTTATGAATCGACCCAAATCTCTTTTCGAGAAGTTGACCCGAATCTCGATCCCCCACTTCTGGAGCGATTCCAGGTCTCTGAAAATCAAGTTCTGGTCTACAACCCCTCTCGAGAGAGCAGTAGCGTTTTGTCAGCCGATCAGCTTAGCGAACAGGGTTTGACGATGGCGATCTATCGGGTCGCGGCAGGGACCACTCCAACTGTCTACTTTTTGCAAGGCAGTGGAGAGTCAGAACTAGAGAGTCAGGGAGCCACCGGCCTTCTGATTTTAAAGATTTTAATGGAAAGAGAGGGCTATCAGGTTCGCCCCCTCGCCCTCAGTCTAGGCACAGAGATTCCCGAAGATGCCGACGCGGTCGTGCTGTGGGGTCCGAGTCGCAGCCTGCCCCCATTTTACGAAGAAGTATTACTCAGTTATCTGGAGGCCGGGGGAGATTTGGTGATCGGCTTGAGTCCTATCTACAATCCGAATCTAAGGGAGCTGAGTCCGACGGGCCTCGAGAGGCTTTTGTCTGAGTTTGGGGTGTCAGCACCCTCGCGCTTTGTGGTTCAAGAAATCGCGGCTCGGCAGGCTCGTACCAGCTCTTTCATTTGGCAAGCCTTCGGGGTTGATTTGGCCTCGCATCCCATCACGGATGCCTTTGCCGATGAGCCGAATGCAATGTTTCAGTTTCGATTCGCCTTGCCCATCCTGTTTGAAAGCGAAAGCGATGAACTCCAGTCCGTTTCTTTGGTTTCGACCAATGAACAGACTCGACTCAGCTCAGATGTGTCTGGACTGCTGGAGAGTAGAAGCCCTCGACTCGATGAAGAGAGCGGGCCTTTCTCCTTGGCTCGACTCATTGTTCGTCGACGGGAAAACCAAGAGGAGTCTCGTCTCATTCTTTTCGCCAATCCCAACTTTGTACAAAACTCTGAGATTCAGAGCGGTTTTAACCGTGAGCTTTTTTTAGGGGCGGTCGATTACCTGACTGAAAGGGATCAGGCTCAATTCATTCGACCTCGCAGTTTTCAGTCTTCAACCTTGGATCTTACAGATTCCCAACGAATGGGCGTCTTTTTTGCCAGCATCTTTTTGTTTCCTCAACTGATTATGCTGTTCGGCTTGGGAGTTTGGACTTTTCGGCGGAGTCGTCAGTGAAACTCTCTAGCCTTCTCTTTCTCGTTGTCGCTGCCCTTGGCTTTGGGCTCTATATTCACTTTTCTGCGATTCCAAAGATTGAAAAGTCGCGCAGCGGAGACTCAGATGCTGAGCCTTTCTTTCAAGAGGACCCCCGCTTCTATTCCCGCCTTGAGATGACTCAAAGCCGAGGCGAGCAGATCGTCCTGGAGCGCGCCCCCCAGGGCTGGTTTCTTCGCGAACCCATTCAAGACCTTGGCTCTCAATCGGCGATGGATCAGCTTTTACAAGCGGTCGCGGATTTTAGAATTAAGCAAAAGCTGCTCGATGCGGAGGCCATCGAGTCTCGATCTTCGGGTCTGGATGATTTCGGCTTGGAATCTCCTCGCCTCAAAATCAGAGCCTTCTTATCAGGGAATCTCGATGCGGAAGAGTTTTGGATCGGCAATCGAAACCCCGCAGGAAATTTCGCTTTTGTTCTAAATCCGAAGACTCAGAACCTCTATCTGGGATCTCTAGAGCTTGAGTTTGCCGCCGGCTTTGATGCAGAGGATTATCGCGAGACTCGACTCACCACCGTTTCGGCTGAAGACTTTGAGGAGGTTCGCATTCAAGTGAAGGGCCAGTCAGAGCTGAGATTTGTCCGAGATGATTTGAAGGGCTGGAGATGGTCCTCTCACCCGGAGCTTCCTCTCGATCAAGACTTTGTGGCCAACCAGATCAGCCGAATTGCACTCATTCGAGCGACCGAGTTTAGAGAGGTCCCAAAGCGCCTGTTCGATGATCCTGAGATTCGAATTCGAGTAGGCTTTCGAGAGGGGGTCGTCGATCGACGAACCGACGAAAGCGATCCTTTGTTTCAGGGCGTCGAGTTTTCAATCACCAGACAAAAGAGACCTGGTCGGCGCAGCTCTGAGCCCGATGACTACGAATATTTCGGAAAGTCTGACAAGTCAGCGCCGGCGTCTATTGCAAGGTTTCACTACGATAACTTTTCTAAGGGACTTGGCGCTTATGTGAAGCGAAGCTTCGACGAGTTTTCAGAAGATCAGGTTCTAGGTTTAGAAGTGAAGAACTTTGGAGAGAGACTGTGGAGTCTAGAACGATCCGAAGCGGGCGTTTGGACTCAAGCTGGAAAAGAGCTTGAAGCTCTCTCAACACGGGACATCTTGGCGGGCCTGAGACAGCTCAGAAATTTAACTGCCGAGCACTTCATGTCTGTCGAATCAAGCCCTGTAAAAGAAAACTACGATTGGTGGTTTGAGATTGAGAGAGAGAGTCAGCCTGCCATGGTGTACGCGATCCGAATTTTTCCAACTCACCAGGAGCTTCTCTTTGCTCAAGAGGAGCGGGCGCTGAAATTCTCCTTGAGAGAGGAAGCATTTGATCCTAGTGTCTGGGAAAATCGAGACTCCAAAGAGAGTCGAGGAGAAAATTAAGTGAACACCCATCAGCCAGAAAAAGACGCCAACGGCATTAGCTTCGAGATGTTTGTTATTTCTGTGGGATCGGCAGCCCTGATGTCACTCGGTGAGCTGGAAGACCCCATCACTAAGAAAAAGGACATTGATTTGACAAGCGCAAAGCAGAACATTTCCATCTTGGAGCTCTTGGTCGAAAAGACAAAGGGCAACTTGAGTGAGTCAGAAGAGAAACTACTTCAAGGAGTCATCTACGAGGCTCGCCTTAAGTTTGTCGAAAAGACCGGAAAGAGCGAGACTTGATTCTGAACCGAAAGCCCTTTGTTTCAGTTCTTGCTCTCGGACTTCTCATCTTGGCAGGCACATTGAGTGCAAAGCCTTGGGAAGAGCGAGGTTCGCGGGCTCCTGAACTCGTGCGACTTCCGAGTCTGCGGCCGATCATTGAGCAGGTGGATTCTTCTGTGGTGAACATTTCAACCTCAGTGGAGGCGGCCGCCATGGATCCGGGCACTGAAGGCCCGTTTGGGCCTTTTATGAGTCCGGAGCAGCTCTTTGAACGCTTCTTTCGAGGGCCAGGCCAAAGAATTCCTCGACGATCGATGGGCACAGGATTTTTGTTTTCAAAGAAGGGACATATTCTCACGAACAATCATGTGATTGAGGGTGCTGATCGTGTCGAAGTCACGGTGACAACTTTTCATGGCAGCCAAAGGCAGCCTCAGCAAGAGAACTTTGTCGCCCAAATCATTGGTCGAGACCCACGAACCGATGTAGCCATTTTGAAGATTGAGTCGGAAAGAGACTTCCCCTTTGCTTATCTCGGAGACAGTGACTCTCTTAAAAAGGGAGACTGGGTGATGGCCTTTGGTAATCCTTTCGGATTGGACCATTCCGTTTCAGTGGGCATTGTTTCTGCTAAGGGGCGAGAGATTAGCCCCAACGAAAATCGTCGCTTTGATGATTTTATACAAACCGACGCGATCATCAATTTCGGAAACTCTGGCGGTCCTCTCGTCAACACCCGAGCAGAGGTGATTGGAATGAACACGGCGATCATCTCTCCCGCTCAGGGGAGTGGAATCGGGTTCGCAATTCCAATCAATGTCGTAAAAGAGATCATTCCTCAACTTCTTGAAAGAGGAGCCGTCGCCCGTGGCTATTTGGGCGTCATGATTCAAGACATCACTGAAGCGATGAAAGAGGGCTTGGGTTTGCAGAGCAGAAACGGAGTGGTGGTCAACGATATCGTGGAAGATGGCCCCTCTGCTCGAAGCGCCTTGAAACCGGGGGACATTATCGTCCGCGTTGACCAGACTCGGATTGAGGACTCCCGTTCGCTTCAACGAGTCATCGGCCGCTCGAAGCCAAACCAAGAGGTGCAGGTGGAAGTCATTCGAGATGGAAAGAGAATGACCCTATCCGTTCAACTGGGGGCCCTGGATGAAGACGGCAGCCCTAGCCTGCCCATGGAGGATGGACCGAGTTTTGACCGGCTGGGGCTCCTTCTAGAAGAGCCCAAAGAAGCCGGAAGAGGTCTAAGAGTGGTCGCCATTCGACCAGACCATCAGTCGGGAGTGTTTCCAGACGATGAGATTCGTCGAATCATTCGCGGAGGCAAAAGCCTGAATCTAACCAACCTAGAGACCTATCAAAATTTGATCAAAGAACTCGAAGACGGAGAGAACATTGTGTTTCATATCGTTCGTTCAGGTGGAGCTCAGTTCTATCTCGACTTTGAAGTGCCCTCTAGTAGGGGTAAATCACCGTAAGAGCTCTGGCCACTCGCTCGCTCGGATTGAAGAAAGAGTGCGAGGACTTGGATCGAAAGTAAATGGAATCCCCCGCCTCTAAAACAATGTGCTGTCCGTTGATATGTCCTTCGATCTGGCCTTCAATCACATAGACGAATTCTTCTCCAGGATGGCTCTGGTCGGGATGAGGTCGCTCCGCCTGAAAGGGCGGCAACTCAATCAGATAGGCATCCATATGCTGACTCCCATCAGAAGAGGTCAGTGCCTCGTACTGATACTCTTTAACTCCTGAATCTGAGGGGCTAACCAGTGGGCTTCTGCGAGTTCGGCCCTTAGCTCTGGAGATTTCAAAATCTTTGGTCGCCGGCCTCTCTCGAAAAAAGTCTGCAACATTCACATGCAAAGCCTTCGACAAACGAACCAAATGGGCAATTCGAGGCGCACTGAGATCTGCCTCATAACTTTCTAGCTCTGCCACAGAAATTTCTGACTCTCGGGACAAATCCTCTAGACTGAAAGAGCGCTCGTTTCGAAGGCTCTGAATTCTCTTTCCTAGAGCGAAAAATCCCACGGCTAGAACATATCAGAATGAGGCAAAATTCCCAAAGATTTCGATAAATTAGAGCCCATTTTGCGGCTTGTATGCCGCCTTCCCCTGGTCTATGGTCCGGATCAATGCGGAGACTCTTTACTCTCTTGGCGATCATGGGGCTTTGGGTCGAAGCTCTGTCGGCCACGAGCCTCTCAGGCTCTGTCGGCGGCCTTGGCGCGACAGCCGCCCGACAGGGCTCTCGCAATGTCTTTTGGAATCCGGCAAGCATTGGACCCATCGACAGGACGGAGTTTGAGATTCAAGCTCAACTGATCGGGGGCTGGCTGACCTATGATCGCCAAGGCGATGACCGCTATTCAAACACCCCACATGCCTCCAGTACGGCAAGAACCATCGCGGGCGCTCCATCGATCTTTATCGCCTCTAGCCTGGGCAGCTCTCGCTTTCGATTTGGTTACGCCAACTACTTTCCGTCGGGAGCCATGGGTAAGTTCTCTGAAACAGGATCGCAACGATACGAATTCGTTGAGGGCCTGTTCGTGCCCTGGAACCACCAGCTGAGCCTCGCCTATCAGATCAACGATCAATGGTCTGTGGGAGTCTCATCCATTTTCAGTCTCGCCTTTATTCGACTTGAGACCGATGTCGACCTCACCCCCTTTCTGTCCGAGTTCATCGAAGAGGATCAGGTTCTTCGTGAACACCCCGCCATGAGTTCGCGAGCCTCGATCCCGTTGAGCTCAACGCTTGGCTTTGGCGGAAGCTTTGGAGTTCTCTACCGTCCAAGCGTTCAGTGGTCCTTGGGGGCTTCTCTATATCTTCCGATTCAGTACAACTTCAAAACGATCATTCACAGCTCGAGTCCAACCGCACTCGAGGCCTTTGGTCCCGCTCAGGCGGCTGTAGGCATGCTTGATGGCATTGAGAATGAAGGCCAAGTGAAAATGCAAAGTCCGCTCGCCCTGAATGTCGCTCTTCGATACCAGCCCTTTGGATACTGGACGACGGAGTTTTTTGGGCGCTATCTTTTTAGTTCTATGATTCGTTTCGCGTCTGTGAGGTTCACCGACTCCAGTCTGTTGCCTCTAAAGGGTCAGGAAATTCCAGGCCTGCGACCCAAAGATCAGTGGATGATTGGAAGTCTGCAAAGCTTTAGTTTTTCGCGGCGACTGAGTTTTGCGAGCCGAATTGACTACCAAAGCCACAACACTCCCGACCATATGCTGTCGATCACTCGAGCGAGTTTCAACTCGATCGGGCTGGGCGTCTTAGGCCGCTATCGACTCAGCCCAAATTCCGTATTGGGAGCAGAGTTCGCTCATTCCTTTGCGTTTCGTCGGAAGGCGACCGAGGCTCATTCGGCCTCAGAGCTTCGCCTCTTTCAACCTCCACCCACGGATGGAACTTACCGGTCTGGGGTGAGTCGTTTAGGAGTTTCGTTTCATTATGAATTCTAGACTGAAATGCAGAACAGGCATCGCGACCGTTGCCCTCGTTGTCTTGAAGGCGTTCTGTTGTTTGGAGGCCGCCAACCCCCAGCCTCTGGGAATCATCATTCGCCAGAGCTTTATTGATAAACTCGTGATGAGCATCAATGAACAGGGCGCACAACGAGAGTTCAGCTTCTGTAGTAAGGAATTGCTAGGGAATCAAGACGCATCTCGAAGCTCCGAGAGCGGCTCTTTGCCCACTCTGATAGACTTGTCCACCGCCGAGGTTTTTGTGCGATCTCGAATCGAGTTTCAGATCGAACACGCCACCTGGAAAAGTCTGGCTGGTGAAGAGATCGAGTTGGAACTTTCAGTGCAACATCTGTTTATCGACGCGGAGCTGCTGGCAGGCTGTCCTTCGTCGAGTCGGCCGGTTGAGAGTTTAACCCACATCATGCGATTGAGGATTGAGGTCCAAGAGGATTCGAGTTTTTTGGCTCGATACTTCATCCACCCAAAAGACCTGAGTGTTCGCATGGACGACTCCGAACTCGTCGGAGAGTCGTTGAAGAGAGCGTTACAGATCAAGTGGACGGACCAAACTGGGGACAGAGTCTTCACCGGATCTTCTGCCTTTCTCAACCTAGATCAAAGCAAGGAACTGGCCTTAGAGCTTGCCCAAGAGAGCATTCCCCCCTTCATCTCATCAAAGATTCGAGAGCAACTGAGGGGCTTGGTGTTTACGCAGAGCCTTTCAGAGATCTTAAAGGATCACCCCCTGTGGCGAGAAAGCCCGCTTGGGGTAGAAGAAGACCTTTTTAGCCTAAGAAACCGAGGGGCCAGACGAAGAACGGATGTGGCTTTCAGCTTTTATCCCAGACGGTCTCAGTCTGTCTTTATCGGACGCGATCAACTCGAACTCTATTTGAATGCCGTCTTTGTCACGGATCAGGAGCTGCGCCAAATCGCTCTGGCAGAGGGGCATGAACAGAGTGACACAAGACGACTAGTTGAAGTCTTGGAGTCTCAACTCTTGGCAGGAGAAGGATTACCTGACGCAGAGTTTTTTAGACCCTCCCTGCCTAGGCGAGAGGCTGATTTGAGCCTTTTGATTTCGGGCGACTTAATCAATCAGGCCCTGGTGGCAACGCATTTGTCTGAACTGCAAGAGTTTGAGGCGGAAGGACACCTTGGCGTGCTTCTCGAAGGCGTCGTCTTTGAAAATCTGAGAAACCTTCGGCTTCATATGGGCCTGGGTTCTCGAACGGCTCCTCAACTGCGCTTTGAACCCAACCGACTTGAACTCCTCGTTTCAGACTACTTTCTGAGCGCCGGCATACGAATCAAAGACCGGGTGATTCCGACCGCCGAACTGCAGGCTCAGGTGAGAGTGAATGCACGACCCGTTCTTGGCTGGATGCCCGGAGCAGAAGGCGCAGGCACGAGCCTTAACCTGGCTATTGATCCGGACAGCTTTGAGATCCAGCTATCCAATCAAGGTCAGTTTCAGAGACGATTTACGGAACCAGACCTGGAGCTTTTTGAAGACTTAGCTCGACGAATCTGGACCACATTCTTTCGGCAAAATCCTCAGCTCTTCGTCATGCTGAGCGTCTTTGACCAAGCACCCGTCGAACTGATTGGCATTGAAGTGAAAGAAAACCTTTTGCTGATGCATTTCAATTATTCTGAGTTTAATAGGGTGGGGAGCCAGCGATGAAGTTTTGTTGTCAGATTTTCGGGTGGGCCCTTCTTCTTGCGGGCTGTCAGGGTCCATCTGGTTTTGAGCGACCCGCTTTCGAGTTGGTTTATCCAGAGTGGAATATCGGGGAGTATAGCCAGGCGACTTCAAGTGATCAGCTTTACACCGTCATACGCGACTCCGATGCTCCTCGGCGGGGACTTGTTCGCGTTCGACTCTCCGATCGACGGATTGAGGTGATAGACGAAGAAGCCACTGACGCCAAGGACCTGATTTGGCAGAAGGGGGGTCATCTCGTATACCGAGTCGGGAGTCGCTTGCACTACCGAAACGGAAGAGAACACGCCCAACTGAATCTCGAGATGGAGAGGCTTCAAGGTTTTCATTGGATGGACCAGAAGGCTCAAGTTTTCTACGAAAGTCTGTCGGGGCAATCGCACTTCGCCTGCTTCAGTCCAGAAGCGGAGATTACAGAGCTTGCCAGCCTTCCCGTTCAAGTGGTCGCGAGTTATGCTTCTAACGGCCTACTCTATCTCGTGGCCAATGACGAACAGGGAGTTATCTTTGTTGAAATGCCTTTCTGCCAGAAGGACCCCATCCGATCTGAGAGACTTCATCCGGCCGTTCGAACTCAATACGCCTGGATCGGTCATTGGAATGACAAGCTGCAGGTGATTTTTCTAAACGAATACACGGGGGAGTTGATTCATGTCGACTGGACACCTGAGATCAGAAAGAGAGTCATCGACGGCCGACCGGGAGAAAGCTATCGAGGGATGGATATGGCCGTCTTTCAAGACGAACAGAATTTTGGACTGGTCTACCTCGATGCATGGAGGCTGGAGCTTCGAATCGCTGAGCTGAAGAATGGAGCTTGGCAGTCTCAAAGAATTCCGATTCCTGGAGCTCTCGGGTTTTACAATCAGATTCTTGAGCTAAAAGGGGGCGTTCTCAAGGCGAGTACCAACAGCTTTCGTACCCAGTTGGGACGATTTGAGGTGAGTAATGATGATCTCATTCTTTATTATTGGGACCTAGAAAAAGGCATCCTCATCGAGAATCCATTTTAGCTCTGGATAACTGCCCAGCTCAAAACTCCAGAGTTCAGAATCCCAGTCGTCGAAAGTCTGAACAGCGGATGAATCACTTTGTTCACCCCCTTCTTCAGAGGACTCTTCGTCCGCTGGCCAACCGCGCATCTGGTCGTCGGTGATGCCGATGCCGTAGCGATTCGGATCGATGCCCTCAGCAAAGAAGCCATACAAATCAATGTTCCAGTAGGAAGAAAGCACAGAGTTCAAACTAGAGTTGAAACCCACAAGACCGCCAATTTGAAAGTCACTGGCATAGTCTTCTCCGTCAAGCTCGATCGACAGACCAAATCCGCCCAGAGCATAGCTGTAGCCAACAGAGGCGGAGCCCATGTTTCGACCCACCAGACCGCCCAGTCGACTTTGCCCTCTGACCTCGGCTCGAGAATAGGAATTCAAAATTGTTCCGCTTAAATCATTCACACCCACCAGGCCTCCCACTTGCGTGAGCTGGGGCTCGAGTGAATCGAAGTCTCCCACCTGCATTTCAAGGCTTGCCGATCTCGATATCTCCCCAGAATTTCGACCCACCAAGCCCCCTACCGATTGAACCGCATCAAGACTGATGACAGAACTTAAGAAGTCTACAAGAGCTCTATCGATTCGAGCGTTTGGATGCTGCCTCCCGACGAGTCCTCCGCCTTCGTTCGCCACTCGAACAGAGCTGGCGAGCACTCTTGCATCTTCAATGACACCAAAATTTTCTCCGACCAAGCCTCCAGATTGATTCTGAGCCCGCACGACTGAGTTACTTAAACGAATTCGGCTCAGACTTCCGTAATTCACACCCACGACAGCAGCGCTTGAGTTCGCTGCCAGCACTTCGGCCCCGTCAAACTCTAGAAAATCCAAACGGCCCTCTGCACCAAGAACGCGCACAAAGCCTTGGGCATCTTCAGCCGACGCCTCGATTCTAAAGTTCTCAATTCGACTGGCGCTTTCTCGTCCGACAATCGCACCCTGAAAAGGTTCTTGAAGACTTCCAAGACCCGAAATCCCCTCTCCGCCAAAATCGATGTCCTGACAAAGCAGCGCCCTCGCATTGGTCCCTAAACTTAAGAAGTCAGCGGGTTTGCGAAGGCCTTGATCGAGCACAAGCCCCCCCAGCTCTTCGATCACTTTGATCGACTGAACCGTCTGGCTCAGAGAGGCCTGATTGCCAGCCAGATCGGTCGCCAGATATTGAATGCTTCCTCCAAAAAAACCAAGAACGGCAAGGGCGGCGAAGTCGACTTCCCCTTCGTTCGATATGGGAATCTCTTCACCAGACTTCAAAAAGGCTCGCAGTCCGAACGACGAGATTCCGGTATCATCCCAAACCTGAGGAGCATACAAAGCCTCGTCGTAAACGAAGTCTTGGCAAAGTTCCCACACAATGACTTCCCTGCCCTCTTGAAACTCAAGGCTCGGCGGAGTTCGATCAATCCGAATGGCTTCGTTTGAGTAGCTTTGTTGAGTAAGATTTCCTAAGGCATTTCGCCCTCTCGCACAAAGCTTCCAGTCTTCTGTCTGAAAATCGCCCACAACAATCGATCCACTAAAGGGCTGAGAGATGTCTCGCCAACTATCAGTGTCTGAAAACTGATCCGATTGACATATTTCACCGCTGGAAACATTAACTAGCTTGGCCTGGTATTCAACCGCTCTCTCAAAGTCACTTCCAGTCGCCATGATGGGCACAGAAAACTGAAAGTTTGAGTCATTGGTCAAACTCTCATCAAAGTTCGCAACCGATAAGGGAAAGGCTTGGCCTGAAACTACTCTTAGAGGAGCAGATTGTGAGACCGCCTGTCCGGACTGAAAGTTTCCGTGCTCATCCCCTGCTACGGCACAAACGACTTGATAGCCATCTTGTGCCTGCAAAGAAAAAGCTTCTCCAATCGGGCGCTCCGGAGCGGAAGATAAATTTTGATTCTGACAGAAAGTCTCCGGAAAAGGCCCCTCCTCGTCTGATCGGTGAAATGAGCGAGCTCGATACTGAGTAATGGGATCGATAGGATCTTGCCCCATCAGGCTAAACTGACGAGGGCCTTCGCTTCCCGTCAGCCAGCCCTCAGTGGAAAGTTCAGAACTGTAGTCAAACTGAGGCACAAACTGAATCTCTCCGTTTGGCGGCAGCCGGTCTCTCACTCGAACCAGGCGGGTGGTCGTCAAGAAAGTCTGCCCCTGCTGTTGGGGGAGGCGATAAGTAATCTGATAGTCGCCCACAACGAAGTGATTGACACTGCCTGAGATCAGAATTTGATCGCTGATATCGCCCTGGCTCAAACTTGAAGCTTGCGCACCAAGCTCGACATAAGGCTCAAAGTGTCGTTCCAGAACAATCTCTGAGTCTCCGATAACCTTAAGAATGGGCTGGTTTGGGTTGGACTGACCCAGAAAGTCTCTAGGGTCGCCAGGGGCCACCGTGCCCTCTCCGCAGGCAAGGGCAAAGACGAATAAAAGGAGATAAAATGGCAATGAAGTTGGTTTCATACTCTCTAGGCCCTCAGCACTGCAAATAAAGCTTGCAAGGCTTAGGCCAAGCGAAAGCCCCTAATTTTGGATTCTGAAGGCCTTCTAGAAAGAGCTATGAAAAGCACTTCGTAGTTCTCAGCAAATTCCTTAAGCTAGGCCTCGTAGTTTATGAGCTTTGTTTATCAGCCTAAAGCGCCGTGGATTCAGGAATCTCATTTGGTCAGCTTCCTGAAGAGGCTGGGGCTCTCTTATGCCGAGCTTCAAGCCCGATCCGAACAAGAACCCGCTTGGTTCTGGGCAGAATGCTTGAAAGAAATTGATCTAGAATTTGATCAAACCTATACGAAACTCTTGGCCGGCGACCTCGCCTTTCCAGAGTGGGCGAGAGGCGCAAAAATTTCCATTGTGCGCAACTGCATTGATCGACACCTACCGACATTGGCCAAAGAAACGGCGCTGAGATTCTACCCTGACGAAGAAGGTCCTGCAGTGGAGTGGAGCTTCGAAGACCTCGCGAGAGAATCGAGTTATATTTGTAAGCTTTTGCAAGACTCTGCTGCCCAGCCGGGGGATCGGGTGGCTCTTCTCATGCCGATGAGTCTTGAGATGGTCGCCTGCTTTTTTGGAGTCTTGAGAGCGGGCTTGAGCCTGATTCCGATTTTCTCGGGCTATGGAGCTGAGGCAGTGATCGCTCGACTCCAACAGTCTGAGGCGAAGTTTGTTTTTCTGCAGAAGAAAACAACGCGCAAAGGCAAGGAGCTTCCGATTCTAGAAAGCTTTGAAAAAGAAATTCGGCCCGCCTGCCCCCAACTGAAAAAGCATTTTATCTTAGAAAGGGAAGATTTTCTTCGCGGTCATGCCAAGCAAGAGATCATCCCACCTCATTCGTTTGAAGCCGAAGAGCCTTGCCTCTTCTTGTATACTTCTGGAACCACGGGGGAACCCAAAGCCTGTGTGCACACCAACTTCGGAGTTTTGGCCACCACAGGAAAGGAGCATCGATTTCATTTCGATGTTCGTCGATCCGACCGCTTCTTCTGGTACACCGATATCGGATGGATGATGGGGCCTTGGGAGCTTTGTGGTGCCCTTCAGTTTGCTGCAAGCGTCGTATTGTACGAGGGAGTGCCAGACTATCCTGATCCCAATCGAATCTGGCGGATTCTTGAGGACGCGAATGTGACTCAATTCGGGATCTCTCCTACAGCCATTCGGGTGCTCAAAAAGGAAGGGAACCCCTTGATCGATCAGCTTGATCTTCCTCATCTCCGCATTCTTGGCTCAACAGGAGAGCCCTGGGACGATGAGAGTTGGCAGTGGTACTTTGAACGGGTCGGAAAGAAGAAATGCCCGGTGATAAACATCTCTGGAGGTACAGAAATCATGGGCTGTCTGCTGGCGCCCAGTCTGTTGCAAGCCTTAAAGCCCAGCTCGCTTGGAGGCCCCGCCTTAGGCGTAAAGATTGCGGCTTGGTCGGAAGAGGGAACGGCCGTCTCAGAAGGCATTGGACACTTGGTCTGTCTGGCCCCTCTTCCGTCGATGACGAAGGCCTTTTTAGGATCCAAAGACCGCTACCTTCAGACTTATTTTGAAAGGTTTGGAAACAAAGTTTGGTATCACGGAGATTGGGCCTATATTGACTCTGACGGACAGTGGTTTCTAAAGGGGCGAAGTGACGACACCATCAAGGTTGCAGGCAAACGGGTGGGCCCGAACGAATATGAATCTGCCCTGATGGAAGACCCTCGAGTCGCTGAAGTGGCGGCGGTGGGCATTCCCCATCCCATTAAGGGCGAGGGAGTTCATTGCTTTGTAGTTCTGAAGTCGAGTCTTACAGAAAAGGAAAAAGTGGAAGCGGAGCTTAAAAAGCGAATCATTCAACGAATGGGAAAGTCCCTCGGCGCGGAGAGTCTGTACTTCGTTGAGGCTCTACCGAAAACTCGCTCAGGAAAAATCTTGAGATCCCTCATTCGCAAGATCCGACTGGGTGAACCCATCAGCGAAGATGTCGCAGAAAACAGTCAAAGCCTAGAGGCAATTCGAAAGGTTCTTGTGTGAGTGAGTTAAATGAGATCATAGAACAGGTTCAAAGAGTCCTTCGTATTGCTTCTTGCTCATCGAGTGATTCCGACAAGCATTTGGGAAATCGTGAAGTCGTACGAAGTCTGCTGGAGTGGACCCAGGGTAAACTAGAATCCAAAGTCATCCCCAAGGCGCCAGACTCTGTGGATGAAACTCTTTTTTTGTGGCCCAAAGGCTGCGACTTTCCTGAGACAGGCGGACTGGCTCTACACACTCACTTGGACACCGTGCCCCCGGGACGCTTGAATGATTGGACGCGGTCTGGACCCTACCAAGCTCAAATTCATGACGCCAAAGAAATTGTGGGCCTGGGTGCGGCCGATGTAAAATCGGATGCGATTTGCAAGATCAAGGCCCTTCTAAACTTCGATGACCATCGAGCATCCATCAAGAGACTCCCCTATTTTGTTGGAAGCTTCTCTGAAGAAGTTGGAATGAAGGGAGCCAAAGAGATTCACGACAAGGCTTTCGTCCGACCGGAGTGGGCCTTGGTGGGAGAACCTTCTGAAGGAAATCTTTGCTATGCGAACAAGGGCTTTCTGTCCTTTGAGGCAGAGAAAAGGTTTTCTTGGGAAGAAGTCTCAAGCCCTCAGAAGCCCATGGTTTTTCAAGGTCAATCTGCCCATTCATCCTCTCCTCATAAGGGTGTTAACGCTCTCGAAAAGGCTCTGGATCATTTGATCGAAAAGCCATCGCGCCCGATTGGTGGGGCTTCGGGCAGTGTCGCCATCAATGTGATTCCTGGATACTTTGAGTGGCAGGCTGGGACGAAGACGATTGATTCTGAAGCACGCGCAACTCTGATTCGGTGGAGACAGATTCATGCTCGATTTCAGACTTGGCTTTCGAGCTTGCCCGGTATGGATATCTTTGAACCCAGTCAGCCCACCTCAACCTGGACAATCTTAGAGATTGAAGATGGGCTGCTTAAGATCGGGCTCGAATGTCGCTACCTGCCCAATCAGAACATCACCGAACTGGTCGACTGGCTTCAACAAGAGTCCGGTTCTGAAATCCAACTCTCTTCGACAGCGCCCGCTGCCTACCAAGAGAAGGCCTGCGAGTTTGGCTCGGCCCTCAAGAAGCTGCTAAGACCCGACCAGAACTGGATCACTAAATCTGGAAGCAATGAGGCCTATTTCTATCAGAGTCTGGGAGCCCAGGTGTTCGTTCACGGGCCCGGTCGATCTTATGGAAATATTCACAAACCCAATGAGTCGATTGAGATTGGAGAGTTGGAGAAGGCCTTCTGTTTTTATCGAAAAGTTTGTGAGGAGTTATGTTCGTAGTTCGAGCGGCGGAACAAAGAGATCTAGAGAGCCTCTTGGAGCTCGCAAAATCTTTGGGGACGGCCGGCAATCTCCCTCAAGAACCAAGCGAAATGCTGAGCCTTATCTCGCACTCAGAAGCTTCTTTTGCCGGGCAAGAGAAAGACAAGTCTAAGGCCGTTTACCTCTTTGTTCTTGAAGATTTGGAGCAGAATGCCAGTGTGGGAGCCTCACTCGTTTTCGCGAAACATGGAACCGCTGATTCTCCACACACCTACCTTCAGGTGATTGAAAAGACGCAAAGGGATTCTGGCAGCGGTATTGAGATAAAGCACCAACTGCTCCGCTTTGAGTTTGATGAGGATGGACCCACAGAGATTGGGGGCCTCATTCTTAACCCCAAGTTTCGCTCGAAACCCAAAGCCTTGGGAAAGCTGCTGTCTTACGGAAGATTCATTTATATGGGAATGTTTCCAGAGCGCTTTGAAGAGCGAGTGATCGCAGAGCTTCTCCCCCCCTTCAACCCCGATGGAACGAGTGAACTCTGGGAGGCCTTTGGGCAAAGGTTCACGGGCCTTGATTATCAAGAGGCAGACCGAAGATCTCGAGTGGATAAGGAGTTTATCAAAAATCTGTTCCCATCAGAGGATGTATACACTCGCCTCTTCTCTAAAAAAGCACAGGCCGCGATTGGCAAGACCGGCGAAAGCACCCGAGCAGCGCAGGTGCTTTTGGAGCGAATTGGTTTTTCTTATTTGAATGCGGTCGACCCCTTTGATGGAGGACCCCACTTGGAGGCAAAACTCAAAGAGATCACCTTGATCAAACGACTGGAATCGCTGAGAGCCAGCTCAGAAGCTTCTCGCTCGGGAGGAACTCGATCTCTCATGGGGTGGACATCTGGCGGAAAGTTCTTTTGCGGCTTGTGTCAGAAGAAGCAAAGAGATGCTCACAGCATCCAGTTAGATGAAGAGAGTCTAGGTCTCTTGGCTAAGATGCGCCCCGATCATGAGCGAGTTTTTGTTGTGACACTCCCCTATTGAGTTTTGAAAGAGGATCTGATTGATTAATCTTTTCGTGTCTCAACTTTGCCTGCTGGAGAGGAGCTGAGCTTGTTTCAGTCAAACTTTTATGAAGAAATCGATTTAAGCTTTGGGCCCTTGGACCCTCAGAAAGTCGATAAAAAGAAAACAAAGATCATTGGCACCTTGGGGCCGGCCTCTTCGACTCCCAATAAGATTCGTCAGCTCATTCGCTCTGGCATGAATGTGGCAAGACTAAACTTTTCGCACGGCGATCAGGCCTTTCACGCGGAAAACATTAATATGGTTCGAAAAGTATCAGAGGAGCTTGGGCGATTTGTCGGAATTCTTCAGGACATTCAAGGCCCCAAGATTCGATTGGGAAAACTAAAATCAGACGAGGTTCATTTAAAGGCCGGACAAAAACTGACGATCACGACGGAAAAATGTCTCGGCTCTGAAACAAGAATTTCATGCTCTCACTCGAAGCTTCATCAAGAAATCAAAGTGGGACATCGCATCTTGATTGATGACGGCTTGATTTTGCTTCGAGTGAACTCTGTGAAGGGACGAGAGATTCGCACGGAGGTGGTTTTTGGAGGTCCGGTGAAGAACAATAAGGGTATGAACTTTCCGGACACTCGACTTTCCGTCTCTTGCCTCACCCCGAAAGATCGGGTCGATTTGAAGTTCGGGATTAAGAGTCAGGTTGATTTCATTGCTTTGAGTTTTGTGTCAGATGGGTCCGATGTGATGGCAGTTCGCCGCTATCTCAAGAGCCTCACAAGAGACATTCCTCCCCTGATCGCAAAGATTGAAACTCAGCATGCGGTGCACTGCCTCGAAGAGATTCTGGAGGCCGCCGACGGGGTGATGGTGGCGCGAGGAGATTTGGGGGTCGAATGCCCCCTTGAGCAGGTGCCCGCCCTACAAAAGAAAATCATTCGATCGGCTAATCGCGCCGGTAAAATCGTGATTACAGCGACTCAGATGCTAGAAAGTATGGTTTGGAATCCTCGGCCCACACGAGCGGAAGCCTCGGATGTCGCGAATGCTGTGTTGGACGGCTCAGACGCTGTGATGCTCTCTGCCGAGACCGCCACCGGAAGATATCCTGTCGAAAGCGTTCAAACCATGAGTCGAATTCTGTTGAGAACTGAGGAGTTTGCAAAGGATGACGATCGGATTCAGAACGCCCGCCTCAAAGAAGCGAAGTCGACGGTGGCGAAAGCGGTCACCGCTGCTGCGGTTCAAAGCACCAAGAGCTTAGAGGCCTCAGCGATTGTTGCCTTTACGCAATCGGGGCGAACCCCCCGAATCGTCTCTCAATTTCGTCCAAAGCCCAAGATATTTGCCTTGAGTCCCCTTCCAAAGATCTGTCGCCGCCTCACATTGAATTGGGGTGTGACCCCTGCGCTTTCGGATCAATTGAAGCATACCGACGATATGCCTCGACTTTCAAAGAAAGTTCTTAGAAAGCATCGACTTTGGAAGAAGGGCAGCCGAATTGTCATGCTCTCTGGCACTCCAGTGGCAAAACCCGGATCGACTAATTTGTTAAAGGTGCATGAAATTCAGACGAGCTCATGAAGTATTTTTTCATTCTTATTTCTCCCGCCTTTAACCGATTGGTTTGGATTTTAGCCTCCGGCCCTTGGGGAGTTGTTCATCAACTTTTTATTGGAATTTTTCGACGGCTATACGGAATTTCTGATCCGGTATTGCCAGAGCATCGCAAGCTTTCTGAATACTTTTTGAGGGACAAGCCTTTGCCCTCGAACTGGACGGCCAGCCTGATCTGTCCGGTTGATTGTTTTTTGCTGGAGGGCCCCTCTAAGGTGGAAGATTCAAGATTAAGCCTGAAGGGAATCGATTACGATTGGAAATCGTTGCCGGAATGGTGTTCAGAGCTGGAAGGGGGATTCTATTGGAATTTTTATTTAGCACCCAAACACTATCACTGGTTTCACTCGCCCGCCTCGGGTGAGCATCTGGAAGTGATGCGAGTGAGTGGTCGGAGCTTGCCCGTCAATCGCTTGGGACGCTTTCTGTCGAACAGACTCTATGCCGAAAACGAACGGCTAAGCTTTCGCTGGCAACACCCTCAATATGGTCGCGTTTTGATGTTGTGTGTGGGGGCGATGGGCGTCTCTCGTATTCGCTCAGCGGTTGGAGAGTGCGCCAAAGATGGGCCCTGGTGGCCTCTTAAAGAACAATTGAAAGTCGGAGAAAGGCTGGGAGCTTTTGAACTAGGCTCAAGCGTGATACTTGCGGTGGAGAAGGCGGAAGGGCTTCGAGTTCTAGGGGAATCTTTAGAGCTAGGATTTCCCTTGCAGGAGTGTTAGGGGAATGTCGATGCAGCTAAGTCTCAAAGGAGCGAGCCCGGTCGCCGCTTTGAAAAACCCTTATATTAAAGCCTTTGAAGAACACCCAAAAAATTTTGGAACGACGGCCGTTGCTTTTCAAAGAGCGCGGCTTTGCAGAAAACGGATTCTGGATTTGGGCTGTGGTAATGGCCATTTCTTAGAGCGCCGCCTTTCGGAGTCTCCTTCCACATTTGGCCTGGGAATTGATCTTCGATTTAAGCGACTATTTCGAAGTTCAGAGAAGTTGGCAGATTTTCCGCATGGCGGATGCCTACACATGGACATTCGAGATTTCCTTCGAGAATCCCCTGATCAGTTCTGGTCAGAGCTTTGGGTTCAGTTTCCCGACCCCTGGCCGAAAGATCGCCACGCTAAAAACCGAATGATCACCGCTGAGTTTTTCTTTCAAGTCTTTCGAACGCTGCAGGTGGGAGGGCGCTTCTGCTTCCGATCGGATGCGATCGCTTACTGGAAGCTGCTTCAGGATCTTCAGAGCCGTCATCGACTCTTTGGAATTGCCATCTATCAAGGCTCAGATCGCTTTGAATCAGAGCCCAGCACTCTTTTCCGAGAGACCTTTTCAAAGAAGCGGCAACGGGTTTTCTCAGTGGAATTTCGAAGGACTCATTGATTCGCAGTAAAAGTCTTGAGAAGCTGGGGCCCATGAGATTGCTGCTCTTGATTCTCTTGTCGGCTTCCATTCCCAGCTTTGCGCAGGCGTTGGGGCTTGAGCTAAGCTCCGTCTTTCGAGACAACGGCAGTTCCAGAGATCGAGAGCTCGGCCCTCAATTGCGATTGAATCTTCTTGAGAAAAATCGGAGCTCCTTGATGACTCCTGAACTGGAGTTCGGATTTTCCTTTCCCTTAAGAAAGGAATCTGAACGGCGGCAAAGTCTGGCTTTGAATCTGGCCTTTTACGAGTTTTTTGGAAGTCGGAGCTTTCGCTTTGCCTTTGGCTTTGGGGTGCTTCGACAACCCAAGCAATACTCGATTCTGGGTCAATACCGCATCGGCTTGGGGCAAAGCTTGGGGGAGTCGTGGGCCATATGGGCTGATCTGGGTGGCCGCAGCATCCAGAATGAGAATGATCGCTTTGAACTAGAACTTGTGCTGGAGCTGAGTCTTTTACGCTTTTAAATCAAAAAATTAGAAGCGCATCGTCAGATAAACGGAATGCTGGTTAATCTCGACGAAGTCAAAGATCTGGGCTTGAAAGAAGTTGAAACTTTTCGGGCCAGAGTCCTCCACCTCAGTGGCATCGGTCTCCATTCCTACAGAAATCGCATAAGAGATCACCTCAGAAACCTTTGAAAGGGAAAGCTTCGAGGGGGTTTGATCTCGATCCGGACGATCCCGACTAAAGCAAGGCTGAGCCAAGGAGAGACCGATCGTAGCGATGAGACTGCAAAGGAACATCTTCAACATGCTCCACAAGGTATGCACAAAGTGTGCCATAGGCGAAAAGGCTTGTTATGCCTCAAATTCGGGCCTTCTAGGGGGTTTGACCCGAACCTGCGGGACATGGACACCCCAATACTGCGCAAAAAAGTCATAGTGGATGATCTAGCGCAGGGAGACATAACTGACAGAGGAGGCGTGGAAGTTTTGATTGTGAGA
>REDG01000012.1 GCA_007693605.1 Bradymonadales bacterium | reverse complement strand
TGCCACTCGAGAAGCGCAGCGACGCAGCCGCCGATGCAGATGGGCCTTTAGCGACAGTCCTAGAGGATGTTGGAGGCGACTTCGGCCAATGCCGACCTCTCCCCCTTCGTCATGACCATATGCGCTGCCAGTGGGGAATCTTTGAATTTCTCTGCCACATAGGTGACGGCGTTGTTTGATGCGTCAATATAGGGGTTGTCGATTTGAAAGGGGTCTCCGGTCAGAACAATCTTCGTTCCCTCACCTACTCGCGTGATGATGGTTTTTATCTCATGAGGAGTTAAGTTTTGGGCCTCGTCCACCACCAAATATTGGTGAGGAAGTGTTCGGCCTCGAATATAAGTCAGAGCCTCAATCTCTACCTGACCGAAATCCATGATCGTCTTATAAGAAACCCTCCGATCGCGTCCCGTGCCCGCCTTCGAGCTCAAAAGAAACTCAAAGTTGTCAAAGATGGGCTGCATCCAAGGTCTTAGCTTTTCCTCCATTTCACCGGGCAAGAATCCGATATCTCTTCCCAGAGGAAAAATGGAACGGGAGACTAGCATTTTGGTGTAGACGCTCTCTTCCAAGACCTTCGTCAGCCCGGCCGCCAACGCCATCATGGTCTTTCCGGTGCCCGCCTTCCCACAAAGAGTGACCAAAGGAATCTTTTCGTTCATCAGCATGTCGATTGCAAATCTTTGCTCTTTATTTCTCGGCTGAACTCCCCACAAACCCTTCGGAAGTTCTAGAATAGGGATCAAGCGTTTGGCCTCGGCATCGAAACGAGCCAAGGCACTATTCTTGTCGTTGTTTTCGTCTCGCAAAACAAAGTACTCGTTCGGAAACAGCGGCTCGCCTGTTGGCGCTTCGAGCTCCTTCTTTTTGAAAAAGCTCTCAAGCTCTGAAGTTGGAATGCGAAGGTCCCGCCAACCCGGATCTAACTCGTCGATGCTGACCTTGTTGTCTGGCTGATAATCGACACAGGGGACATCAAAAGCATCGGCCCGAACTCTAAAACTCACATCCTTCGTCACCAGGACGATATTTTTCCCCTCTTTCTTGAGCTCCAATGCCATCGCCAAAATCGAGATATCGCCAGATCCGTAAGGGCCCAACAACCGCTGAAGATCCGGATCAACCTCTCGTACCAGGACCTTCAGCACGCCTCCGTGACCACTGCGACTATGCGGGGCAAGCTCCTGAGCCGCAATTTCAAGGGGTACCCCCTCAGATAGATGCCCAAACTCTCGCATGGCATCCAAAAGCCGTGAAAAGGTTCGGGCGTTCTTTCCCTTTTCATTGAGCTCTCTTTTAAAGTTGTCGGCCTCATCAATGACGCGAATAGGAATGATCACCACATTGTCGCCAAAAGCGAAAATAGCCTGCGGATCATGCAGAATCACATTCGTATCTAAAATGAAATACTTTTTTTCTTTGATCGATCGAATTCGATCGGTCCCTGCCATTTGATGTGTTCCTTTTGTCAAGACCCCTCTTGTCTACAGGCTTCGAGCCCACAAAATCAATGCTAAACAAGCAGATGAAGCTTTTTTCAAAGCCTGTTATAATTGAGAAAGGGGATGAGATTATGAAAGAATCATCTACTCAAGAGAAGGCTGCGCCATTGGATCCTTTCAAACAGAGGATTCAAGAAGAGGTCGAAGAGTTTCTTCAAGATCTGACGCTTAGCCATCCCTTTCAAAACATTTTTGAATCCCTTAGGCGTTGGGACTTTCAGGATCGCTTTGGTCCGAAGGTCATCCCTATTCCCAAAAAACCTGGCCACCCCAAAACAGAGGAAGAAGAGCTTCGGCTGTTGCTCGACGAAATCCAGAACTTTTTGGAAAGACTCGAACAAGAGTTTGGCTTGAGCTACTCTCAATTCATCCGAGATAGATTCCGGTACTACACCCAAAACACATCAGAGTAAGCGGGAGTGGTAACTGTAAAAAAAGAAGGGCGGAAGCTTTCCGCATTCCGCCCTTGCTTAGATTTCAAATGAAGTGACGGGCAAGCCCTCTTACGAAGGCTTTTCGTCAGAACGATTTACATCATTCCGCCCATACCACCCATTCCGCCCATGCCGCTCATATCAGGAGCGCCACCAGCCGACTTAGGCTCAGGTCGTTCAGCAATCATCGCTTCAGAGGTCAACAACAGAGAAGCCACAGAAGCCGCATTCTGAAGTGCCGATCGAGTCACTTTGGTAGGATCGATCACACCAGCCTTGATCAAGTCTTCATACTCTTCTGTCGCTGCATTGAAACCGAAGGCTCCTTTTTCAGACCGAACTCGCTCTACCACAATCGAGGGTTCTACCCCGCTGTTGTTCGAGATCTGTCGAAGAGGCTCCTCAATGGCTCGCTTGATGATCTTCACACCAAAGAGCTGTTCGTCACCGAGCTTCAAGTTGTCCAAACCGGCTGCACATCGAACGAGAGCGACTCCACCACCGGGGACAATTCCCTCTTCAACGGCGGCTCGAGTCGCATTCAATGCATCCTCAACGCGAGCTTTTCTTTCTTTCATCTCAGTTTCTGTAGCCGCGCCAACATTGATCACAGCGACTCCGCCTACAAGTTTCGCCAATCGCTCTTGAAGCTTCTCACGATCATAGTCAGACGAGGTGGCATCAATCTGAGCACGAATTTGTTTTACCCGAGCTTCAATTGAAGCCTTTTGACCACCGCCATCAACAACAGTGGTATTGTCCTTGTCGATCACCACTCTCTTGGCGGTTCCAAGTCGCTCCAAAGTTATGCTTTCCAGAGAAGTTCCTGTCTCTTCGGTAACGACTTCAGTGCCCGTCAATGTGGCAATGTCTTCGAGCATCGCTTTTCTTCGGTCTCCAAATCCGGGAGCCTTGACGGCGCAGCACTTCAGCGTCTTTCGAAGGTTGTTCACAACCAAAGTCGCCAAAGCCTCTCCTTCAATATCTTCTGCAATGATCAAAAGAGGTCGTCCAGACTGAGCCACCTTCTCTAGAACCGGCACCATATCTCGCATATTTGAGATCTTTTTCTCATGAACGAGAACAAAAGCGTCTTCTAGAATCGCCTCCATTCGCTCTGGGTCTGTGATGAAATAGGGAGAGAGATAGCCTCGATCGAACTGCATCCCTTCAACGACCTCAAGAGTCGTTTCCATCGACTTCGCTTCTTCAACGGTGATCACACCCTCTTTGCCCACTTTATCCATGGCCTGAGATATGATGTCTCCGATGGTGTTGTCACTGTTTGCAGAAATCGTGCCCACTTGAGCGATTTCTTTTGGAGTTTTACAAGGCTGAGAAAGCTTCTTCAGCTCTGCAACAATCGACTCAACGGCCTTGTCAATTCCTCTCTTCAATTCCATGGGATTGTGTCCGGCAGCCACCAACTTCGCTCCCTCTCGGAAGATCGCTTGCGCCAAAACGGTCGCAGTCGTGGTTCCATCACCAGCAGTATCAGAAGTCTTTGAAGCGACTTCTTTTACCATTTGTGCTCCCATATTTTGAAACTTGTCTTCAAGCTCGATTTCTTTAGCAACCGTCACCCCGTCTTTGGTGATGGTTGGAGAGCCGAAAGATTTTTCAATAATCACATTTCGACCCTTTGGCCCTAAAGTTACCTTGACGGCGTTCGCCAATGCATCGACGCCCTCTAAAAGAGCCCGCCGACCTCTGTCACTAAAATGAATTTCTTTTGATGCCATATGATTCTCCTTATTCTCCTATAAATTACTTCTCAAGAACCCCGAGAATGTCGTCTTCTCGTAAGATCAAGTGCTCGGTTCCGTCAATTTTGACTTCCGTTCCGGCATATTTTCCGAACAAAATGCGATCCCCTTTTTTAACTTCGGGAGTCACCTTGCTGCCGTTCTCAAGAATTTTTCCATTTCCAACGGCCATCACTTCCCCCTCCATCGGCTTTTCTTTAGCCGTATCGGGAATGAGAATTCCGCCCTTGGTTTTTTCTTCCTCTGCAATTCGCTTTACCAAAACACGGTCTTGTAATGGACGAATCATATAATTACCTCCTAGTTATTCGGTTTATCTGAGCCCTTTGGCTCAGCCTTCGGTTTTGAGCCTGAGGTTCCCTCCTTAGCACCAGAGTCCCCCGAAGCGCCAGCCCCAGAGGTCTCCTTTTCTACGGAAGGGCTCGACCCCTCTTTTTTGTAGTCTGTGACATACCATCCGGAGCCCTTTAACTGAAAGGACCCCAGCGAAACCAGTTTTTCCACCTCGCCTCCACAGGTCGGACAGACCTCCAATGGAGCCTCTCCTGAGCGCTGAATGCTCTCAAACACCCTGTTTTTCTGAAGGCAACGGTATTCGTATATTGGCACGATCGAAACTTAGAGCCCCGCCCCTTAAAGTCAAGGGCCCCAGAAGTGATTTTTAAAGAAATCGAATCTTTAGCCTAAATATAAGATTTTACGATTGATTTCAGCTCAAGAGATTGCCGAGAAAGCAGATGGGCCCTTAGTTCCCTTTCACAGACAAGGCAGTCTTTGACTCGATGGCCCGGAGGATTTAAAGGCATCCGCTGGGGACCGCCTAGAATTCCAAACAACTTCGATACCGTCCAGGGCCCGCTCCTCCTCGCGCCACCAATCTTTTACTTCGTTTTACCATCCAGGCGCTCGGAGAGCCCCATCGGCTCCCTTTAAATCCTCCGGGCCAAGGGAACTCAAGTTCATCCCTCCAGTTTAATTCTGATTCATGTTTCTATGTCTTGCCGGACAAGAGCAGATGGGCCTTTAGCCGTTCATGGGGAGTGGCGATAAGGGTCCAGATGCGCGAAGGCGAGGAGAGAGCATCGCAGTGTGGTTATGATGCCACTCGAGAAGCGCAGCGACGAAGCCGACAAAGCAGATGGGCCCTTAGCGCCACTCCCCTAGTCGCCGATGAGATAACCCGTAAGCGCCTGCGAAACAAAGAGGTCGAGCATCTGAATCTGCGATTCAGTTAAGTTCTCAAACCGAACGGCCATCCCAGGCACATGAATGCGATTGACCCCTACAAAATAGGGCACAGAATACAGCACCTCGGCCTGACACCGTAGGGCCTCCTTTTGGCCTGGAATGAAGACTTCAATCTCCAGCTTCTCCCCAGAGGCTGGAGGGCTCATGTCTCGAATGAAGGCCCCGTCTCGACTGAGGGTAAAGGTGTTCGATGAAACCTCATTCCCTTGATGACGATAGACGACAGGAAGCGTCGAGAGGGCTCGAGGGTTTTTACGCAAAAGTGGGACGGTGTGGTGCATCACAAAAGACTGAACCACATAAGAGAACTCCTCTTGGCTCGCCCCCTTTTTCACAATGCCCTTCACACCCAAACTGTGGAGCTTGTTTCTCAACCCCTCTTCGACCGCCACTTCCGTGAAAAGAAGAATGGGGCACTTAAGAATCTTCTCTTTCTTCAAACGACTCAGAAGCGCCCACTGGTCTGAGTCTTTCTTCAAAGAAATGATCATGAGCTTAATCGACTCCGCCTGATCCTCTAGCTGTCGATAGGCTTCTTCGTAAGATCGAATCCAAGTCACATGATACTTCGGATCGGTCAGCATATTCTGAACGATTCGACCGAAGAACTCCTCACTCTCAAGAAGAAGAATCTTCTGCTTTCTTTTCTCCTGCAGGTCTTGTCTGGCCTTGTCCAGAAGGCCTTCGAGGTCGACAGCCTCTGCGGGGTAGACACTCAAACCTAAGAACTCAAATCCTGCCTGACTCAACTTGAATCGAATCACCTGACTGCCCGCTCGATTGCACTCGAAGGCCAGAAAAGCCATTCCCTCTCTTCCCAAATCAAACAATAAATCAGAAGCCCGAAGTACTCCTCGAAGATCCCTTAGTCGTTCGGCCCGAAACTTCTTTCTCTCTTGGATGCTTTTGGCCTGAAGGTTTTCAGGAATGTCTACCAAACCTAGAACAAAAGCTCTCTTGTATCGAATGGCCCTGGGAATTTCTGCTCGAACAAACTTTTCAAGCAAGTCTCCAGAAAACAAAGGCGCCTGAGTAAGACTGTCTTCTGATTCTGACTTCTTCTCAGACCCAGACTCAACAACGCGGCTCCACGCCTGCTCTTCTTGTTTGACATCTGTCGAAGGCTCAAGCTTTTCAGTTGCTATCGGCGCTTCATTGGCTGGCCCCTTCAAGACGGGCGTGGGCGAAGCTGAGGGCTCATGTTCTGGCTCTGGCTCCTTCGCTGGCGCTTCTGGGCTGTGCTTTTTTTCTTGGCCCAACTCAACGAGATCTGCGCCTGCCTCTGGGTCAAGACTCAGTCGAAGCTCTGGGTCTTGATCCTCCTCTTGTGGCAGACCTTTGCTTGAACTGGGCTTTGATGCAGCGGGCTTCTTTCTAAGAATGCGCTTGATCGCCTTGCCCAACTCAATTTCGACTAATGAAATGTCTTCAAAGGGCTTTGCCAACAAACTGTTCACCCCAAGTTCCATCGCCTTCTGAGCAATCTCTCCCGATGGGTAGGCCGTCATCACGACCACCTCGGGGATCTGGTCGAGAGAAAAAATGTCTTCAAGCATTTCTAGACCCGTCACACCCGGCATATGGATGTCTGTAAAAACAACATCGACTGGCTCTTGGGCAATGATCTTCATAGCATCATCGGGCTTCGATGCGGTCAGAACCACACAGCCCGGCACCATCTCAATCAATTCACGAAGCAGATTCAGAATGCTCAAGTCGTCATCTACAATGAGAATTCTGAATGGAGACTCTTCAGAATGAACTTGAGGTTTGTTCATGAAGAGCTCTCCTTTTTATCTGCACCCAGTTCAAGCTCTGTTTCTTCTTCGGATGAAGCCTCATCTCTGCCCAAAAGCTCGATCTCTTCTACCAACTGACTGACCTCCCCGGCCTCCGCCTGAAGCTTGTGATAGGAGATTTGCAAACTGGGATCGTCAAGTGACGGTCGAGGCTGCTCTCCTGTCGGATCCAGCAGTGCACCGAGCGTGGCCTCCTTTCGTGCAGGCGCCTCTTCCTCATCATTTTTAAGAACAGATTCTCCTTTTGCTTCGACCTCTCTCTCTTCAGAGAGCTTCGCTTCAAACGAACTCACTTGATTTCTTCCGGCCTTCTTTGCGCGGTAGAGAGCTTCGTCCGCTCTCTTCACGAGCTCCTCCGCTTGGTCGGCATCTTCCGGGCAACTGGCCACACCGATACTGACCGTGATCGAGCCCATAGGCTGCTGTTCTCGATGCTCAAACGGATAAGCTTCAATGGCGGCTCGCACTCGCTCTGCCTTAATCAGCGCTCCCTCTTTGCCGGTAAATGGAAGAATGAGAGCGAATTCCTCGCCACCGTATCTCGCCACGACATCGGACTCCCGACGCATCGGAGAGGAATGATCGCGAGTCGTCTTTTGATCTAAGAGAGAGGCTAGATCTCTGAGCAACTTGTCTCCGGCAGGATGACCATGAGTGTCATTGTAGTTTTTAAAGTGATCGACATCTAAGAGGATAAGGCTCAACTCTTTCTTCTGGCGTTTAACCAACGAGATCTCCTGTCTTAGGCGATCCTGAAAATAGCGATGATTGTAAAGTTTCGTTAAGCCGTCTTTTGTCGCAAGAGCTTCAAGCTCCAGATGCTTCTTTATCTTCTCGAAACAGGTTTCGAGCTGCTGCGAGAAGACCCTGGCCACCGCCAGTTTTGAAGCCTCATATTGAAAGGCCTCGTGAACGCCTTCTCCCTCAAAAATTAAAAATTCGGAATTTTTCCATGACTCGGTTTGAGATCGAAAGCTCTCGAGGCTATCCCAAGAGCTCTGCTTAAGCCCGATCTCACTCGTCCACTCCGTCTTCCAATGCCCTTCGGCGTCTTGCGTCAACCAGGCATAGCGAGAAGACGACCCTTGAAACAATCTCAAAACCTGCTCAATCGCCGTCTCTCGAAGCGACTTCATCTCTAGAACCCCAGAGAGCGGACGAATGCTATCTAAGAGACTCTTCAAGTCTTGGCCTGCCGCTTTCAAGCGACGCATGAGTTCTTGATTTTGTTGCCTTAAGAATATTCTGTCTGCAACCTGCTCGAGCTTTCGACAAACGGATTGAAGGTCATCAAAGGGCTTATGAAGGTAATCATAAGCGCCGTGCTTGATTGCGGTAATGGCTGTTTCGAGCGTTGCTTGAGAGGTCATGATAAGAAATTCCGTCAGCGGAAATGACTGCTTTACTCGCTTCAGGAGCTCCGTTCCCTTTAGCTCCGGCATATTGATGTCACTCAGAACAATATGAAAGCTCTCTTGTTGCAGCCGATCCCAGGCCTTTTGTCCGTTCTCCTCAGCTCGCACATCCCAGCCATCCTCTTTTAAAGTGAGGCAAAGCATGTCTCGAATGGACTGTTCATCGTCGACGACCAACACCTTCACCTTGGACTTATCAAAGCTTTGACTCACTAGGCCACCTGCTCCGACTGCTCGGTAGACTTTTGAGCGTCAAGAAGAGGGAAATAGAGCTTGAAGGTGCTGCCCTTACCTGGTTCGGAGTCGACTTCGACCAGTCCCTTGTGATCTTTGATGATTCCAAGACTGACAGAAAGACCGAGACCCGTTCCCTTGCCGACCTCTTTGGTGGTGTAAAAGGGTTCAAAGATTCTTCTCTTTACTTCATCGGTCATTCCGCAGCCTGTATCTGAAATCAAGACTACGGCCCTCTTTTTTGCTGCCTCGACATGGGTCGACACAGAGAGGCTGCCTCGATTGGCCATCGCATGTTGAGCGTTTAACATCAGATTCAACATGACCTGTTGAAGTTGGTTGCCGTTGCCGTCAATGAAGATCGGAGCCCCGTCCCCAAAGTAACTCTGCTGAATGCGAATTCCAGAAACCGTAATCTGATGTTCGACCAGACGAACCGAATCTTGGACAGCCTTGTTTAGGTCAAGCTTGCTCATGCTTGACTTCTCTTGGCGAGCGAACTTCATCAAATTTTCGACGATCTCTTTGCATCGAAGGGTCTCCTTTTCGATGATCTCCGCATGAGCGATAAGATCTGGTCGATCCTCAAGTTTCTTTTTCAGAATTTGGGAATAACCAAGAATGCCGGCCAGGGGATTCTTCACCTCATGCGCAATGCCCGCAGACATCTGCCCAAAAGCAGACATCTTCTCTGATTGAATCAGTTTCTGTTTCGCTCGATTAATCTCCTGCTCTCTCTCTCCGAGGTCCGTCAACATACGGTTAAATCCCTTGGCGAGCTGGCCAATCTCATCTTTTGATCTCAGCTCGATCCGCCCGCTAAACTCGCCTTTTCCGACTTTTTCCATCAGTTCATTGAGTTGCCGAAGGGGTCGAGTGATACGACCACCCAGCAAGATAATCAAGTTCAGAGCGATGACGAGAACGATTCCTCCCACAATCGAACTCCTCCAAAGAATGCGATCTTGTCCTGCCGTCAAATTGGATTCGGGCTCTCTCAAGACCAGGGTCAAACCACTTCCCTCTCGAAACTTGTGAATCCAAGTGATCTGAGCCTCTCGGTTGGGATAGCTGAAGCTTCTCAATTCGGACGTCCCCAACTCTAGGCCTCGAATCCGACTTAAAACCTGTTCATCTGTAAAGGCGATGTGGCTTGGGTCCCAACCGGCTCGACTCGACAGGAGAATGTTCTGATGCGAGTCAATCAAGATGAGCTCCTGACCGCTTCGACTTTCGACTTGACGAAAGAGCGGCTCGGCATAGATCTCCGCCAGAACGACAATCTCTTCTCGAGAATTGCCTCCTTGTCGAAAACTCGTCGCAAAAAGAAAGCTCGGCAGAAAGGGATCAATCGTCGAGTTGAATACGATCCAGGGATTTGAACTGTTCACCACTCCCCTGACCTCGGAGTAAAGGGCCCGTCGGTTTTGTCGCCCAAGCAAGCGATCTACGGGAATTCGCCGCTCTTCCAGTCTTCTCGTTTGACTCCACTCAAAGATCTCGTTGCCGTCGCCAT